>JBEIEK010000159.1:0-12855 GCA_040382995.1 Planctomycetaceae bacterium | reverse complement strand
GGAAGATGAGATTTCTACAGTCGTTTACCCCCCGCGGATTGCCACCATCCTGACTGGTCTGACGCCCGAGGGATTACCTTCCGGCAACGGCTTCGCTCCAGCTGCGAAATTACAGCGGTTCCGGTTGGTTCTGAACCCCATGCTGTACCTCGCCGCCGTACTTGTTCTGCTGTTCACCGCCTGGGTGCTTTACGCCTGGATCATGGCGGAGTCGCTGGAAATCCGCTGGCTGCGCCGTTCGCTGGCCACCCTGTTTATTCTGCTGCTGACGACCATCTGTCTTGGCGGTGGCGTGGGTCTCACGCGGCGTGCGCTGGTTTCCGCACAGCGCAGCACACTCCAGCAACTCACCACGCGGCTCCACCAGCGGCTCAGTGACGGCCGCGACGATGAAGTCCATGCGGCTATTCGGTTCCTTGCAGAACCGCCCGCCGAGGGCTCCGGACATAGCGGTGATATCCTCGGACGGCTCGAAGAACTCCATCGCGCCCTTGATCAGGCCGACGCCTCCGGTCAGAAACTGGCACTGCAGCCGAAGGAACAGCTCTAACGACCGGGAGAACCTCGGAGGCAAACCGAGTCGAGAACCTCCTGATTTCTTTCCGCAGCCCCCCTGATTCCGCCCGTTCGTGGCCAGATAGCGCATCTACCGGCACGCTGCATGCCCCGCAGCTTTCCCAGATACCTCTTTCTTACCAAAAGATTTCCTGGGAGCCTCTGTATGTCTGAATCCAGAAAACTCAATGCGCCGTGGATGCTTGCAGTGTGGCCCGGCATGGGAAACGTCGCCATGGGAGCAGGCTACTATCTGATTGCTCGGCTGAAAATGACGCTCCTCGCTGAACTTGCCACGCGGGAGTTTTTTGACCCCGAACAGGTGGACGTTCGCAGTGGCCTGATTCAGCCCCTGCAGCCACCGCGGAGCCGGCTGTTTCTGCGGCCGGATCCCCGCGAGGAACACGACCTGCTTGTGCTCCTCAGCGAAGCCCAGCCGCCAAGTGGCCGCTGGGATTTCTGCCGTCGAGTCCTTGAATTTGCGCATCGCCTGGGTGTGGTGCGAATCATCACGCTGGCCGCTGTGGCATCCGAGATGGAGCCGGAAGCAGAATCGCGTGTGTTTGGCATCGCCACAGATGTCGCTGGTCTTCAGGACCTTGAAGAGCTTGGCGCCACCCCTCTTGAGGATGGCCGCATCAGTGGTCTCAACGGCCTTGTACTCGCAGCGGCTGCGGAATCCGGCATTCAGGGAATTGGACTGCTTGGCGAAATCCCTCGCGTGTTCTCACAGTTTCCCTTCCCCGCAGCCTCACTGGCAACGCTTCGGGCACTCGCATCGCTGTCCCACCTGGAAATTGATCTCTCTGAGCTGCAGCGTCAGGCCGACAACGTCCAGAACCAGCTTGGCAGCCTGCTGATGAACCTCCGCGAACAGCTTAATGAAGACGAAACCGACAAGTTTGGGGAGGACCTGCCAGCCTCTGAAACCATGATTTCGTCCCCCACTCCACCGCCGCTCAGCAGCGAACAGCAACGCACCATTGAAAACCTGTTCGAGCAGGCTCGAGCCGACCGCTCCCGCGCCTTCGAGCTCAAGAATCAGCTCGATCAGCTGGGCGTCTTCTCGACTTATGAAGATCGCTTCCTGGACCTCTTTCGGACCGGCTGAGGCCGTGTTGAATGGTGGCCCTGCCCCCTCAAGGGTCGCGTTTCGCTCCGTGAAACGTGCACCTCGACTTCTCCAGCATGAGCGCCGGAGCTTCCACGCAAACGCCGTTTCCGAACCCCAGGGCAACTCCCGAACGCACAGCAAATTGCTCCGCGGGCACGGCCGTCGCCACGACTTTTTGTACAGGACTGCCTTGAACTTCTGGAGTCGATTGAGGATTCTTCGCTATTTCATCCCGCTGGCTGCCGGGCAGCAGTTTTGTTTTCGCACCAGCATGTTGACAGTTCCGCGGAATGCTGTTGTCTGCCCAGTGGGCGGCAACGACTGGCAGACTTCCCCTGTTCTCGACTTAGATTTTGGTGAAGTACCATCAACAAGAGTCTTTTTTCTTCGGTCCGGCTGCGGGCTCCCAAACTTCACGAACGACAACGCAGCGCCTCGTCCCCAGGCCGTCTCGTCCCTCTGGCCACGGTCGAAACGCAAAGGAAGGATGCTCCCTGGAAGCGCAAACCCGCACTGATGCAGCAGGGATTCCCCGTTGTGGAGGATGCCTGACGCTATGGGCTGGTCGCTCCAGAGCGCATGGAATCCCACTCGGGTACTTCAAATCGCGGGCTCGGTCGATTCCAGCACCGGCGCGACGGAAGTGATCACCGATCTCGGCAGCGCGTACATCAAGCCCCTCGGAAACCGGCAGGGGCCCCATGTGCTCGCCACCCCAGGGCCGGCCTTCGCAGCCCGAGCCATGGCGGGAGCACCCTGGAATCGCCAACCGCGCGAACTGGAGGTCCTCGACAATCCGGAAGATATTACTCGTCTGGTTGTTTTTGACACGTGGACGCTCAACTGCGATCGCCATCATCATGACCCCAATATCCGCAAGCCCAACCCTGACAATGTTTTTTGTCGAGAGATGGGGTCGCACAGGGTAAACGCCGATTGATCGCCATGGACCACGGCCTTTGCTTCATCGGCTCCGGCGAGGACCTGTCTCCCCGACTGGCGCACATCGAAAAGGTCAAAGCCCCCGGAGTTTACGGGCTTTTTCCGGAGTTTCTTCCGAAGCTTCGGCCGGATACAATGCAGGTTTGCATGGAGCGACTTCGGGAAATGGATCTCGCGACAGCTTCTGCCATGGTGGCCACCGTACCGACGGAGTGGGACGTTTCAGAGGATGCTCGGGAAGCATGGAGCCTGTTGATTCATCGTCGCGCGAACTTTGTCGTGATCACCTGCACCAGTGGATCAGTGCCGTTGTCCCCCGGTTCAGGGTGTCGGGAGAAGAGCAAATGGCCAGAGGGTTCTACAGTGTCGTACAGTACTGTCCGGATCGCTTTCGGGCTGAGTCGGTCAATGTCGGTCTCGTGCTGCTCAGACCTCAGCCTCACGCCGTCCGGATCAGAATGGCAACTCAATTCGATCGTGCAAAAAAACTGTTCAAACTCGACAAGGCAAATCAAACAGCCCTGTCGATGGCCATCGAGGGAATGAAATTTCGGCTTGAACAAATGACACCTGCGCTGAAGGAATCAGTGGACCTGGCGGCATTTGCCTCATCGCGAGCAAACGACCTGCGTCTCACTGACCCCAGGCTGTTAGCGATTGAGGACATCGACGAAGAGATTGATCGCTTGTTCTTAACTTTGGTGGAAACGCCTGCAACCGCAGCGCAAACACGCAAGCTCAAAACGGACACTCTGCCACCAAGACTAAGAGATGTCTTCAGCCGACTGCAACTGGAACGCAGGGTATGGAAACCAGGCACCATCACCGTCCCCATCTACAACCGCAGCATGGACATTCCCTGGGCTTATCGCAACGGTGTTGTCAATCTCATAAAACCGCATCGGTTTTCAATCGGTCACAGTGCTGAATCGCAGGCAGAACGATTTGCAATACATGGGCATCTGATCCAAAAACATCCCGTCGGCGGAGACCAGCAACGACTGATCGTTGTGTCGACTGAGGAAAACCCAAGGCAAGCGGCTGAAATCGATCAGCATGTAGAACCACTTTTGAAAGAATACGATGTCCGACTGATTCGCCCGCCTGCCATAGACGATTTTGCCTGCGAGGTGGAACAAGCCGCCCACTAAGGCCGACAGAAAGCAGTTTCCATACCAATTAAAAACACCCTCGCGACTTGCTTTGCAGCATCGCTGATGATCTTCGCGGTGCGTAAGCGAACCGAGCAACACTCTGGTGCAGCGACCGCCCTGGCAAAAGACCTCGACGGTCTCGCCTTCGCACTGGAACAGGCCGCCGCCTACTTCGTCACTCGCCGCAAAGCCTTCGCAGAATACGACCGGCTCTGGCAGAACAGCACTGCCGTTGTCCGCGAAGCCCCAGCGGAAATATCGCTGGACAAACCGCAACACTCATGAGCCACCTGGGCCTGCCGCTGCAGGCTAAAACGCGGTTCAAGGACGGGGAGTCGCATCTGCGCGAAGCGCTGGAACCGTCGGTTCCGTCATTTCCAGAATGACCAGTACAACTATTCCTGTCCTTTCATGGATCCCCGTCATCCTGCACACCAACAGCCGCCCGCAATCATTCCCGAACTGCCCGAGCCGTCATCTCCTCGGCATCCCACGATCAGCGCCCGGGACTCACGGCTTCGTGAAGGCGTACCAGGTTTCCGGTGAGCCGTTGTGCGATGCTTTTGCCGCTGACTGCTGCCAGTCCCGGATCCAGACGCAGGGGCTGAAGCCCGCATTCTGCAGCAGCCTTTTCCATGTCGGTCGGCCGCTGGTCGCTGAGCAGAAACAGGCGCGGGGTGGTGTTGGGCTGTTTGCCGGAAAGCTCCCTGAGCTGCTGCAGTTGCTCGGGTTCGATGGGCCCGGTTTCGCTGCCAGCAAGGTACACGCTCTCCCAGCCAAGATCCCTGAGCAGATACAAAAACAGCGGGCTGTCTGAGATGACGAAAGGCTTTTGTTCCGGCATCTGAGTCGCTTCACGGAGCTGCTGTACGAGGCGACGTGGCTGTTGAAGTGCAGTTTTCCAGGCAGTGGCGTTGCGGTTGAGCACTTCCCGGTGCGCCGGGAACTGTTGCAGGAGCGAGTTCTGCAGGGCGTCGGCCTGAGCTTCAAGCAGCGTGGGGGACAGCCACGTGGACGGGATGATTCCCGGGTGGCTGTGTCGTCCCTGCGGTCCATGCTGGTGCGTGACTGCGTCGGGGACCTCGATCAGTTCTTCAGTGAACGGGCGCGACGTGATGACCAATCGGGAAGCGGGCAGCGAGACGCGGCTGGTCCATGGTTCCCAGGATGCACCGTTCATCACAACGAGCGCAGCCTGCTGCATAGCGCGGATGGACGGGGCTCGGGGCCGCCAGTCTCTGGAATCGAGCAAATCCGGGAGTGCTGCGGCGACGCTGATGCCGGTGTCGGCCGTCATCGCGGTGGCGGCTTCGAGAAGAACAGGGTGTGTGACGAGCACATCCGCGGATGGGACGGATTTGCCAGAGCCCGCTGCTTTTGCCGCGGCCGGCGTTCCGGTCTGGCGTTCGCAGCCAGCGAGCGATGCGAACAGCAAAGCCGGCAAGGCGGAATGAAGAAGAGCCTGGAAAAGTCGAACGTTCATGGAAAATCCACCCTCAGGACGCTGATGACCGCCTTATGTTCCGACATTCATCGTTCCCTGCAAGCATCTGCGGCGGCGGCAGCGTGTTTTCCCGGTTCGCCATTTGCATCCGGCGGGATCCGACCGATAAACTGCGAGTGTTCAGTCCGCTCCGTCTTCAGCGATCAGGAGGTCACATGCCCACATCCTCTCCTCCTGCCCCGCACATCAGTCTGCAAAAGCGTTGTGGCCTGCTGCGCCTGTGTCGCCTGCTGCTTCTGCCGGCAGCCTTCAGTGGCTTCCATGCTTCTGCTCAGGACACCCCGAAATTCTCCCGCGAACAGCTGGATTTCTTTGAAGCCCGGATTCGCCCGGTGCTTGTGGAACACTGCTACGAGTGCCATGCAGCAGATTCGCGACCGCTGCAGGGTGGTTTGCGTCTGGATTCGCGTGCCGGCCTGCTGCAGGGGGGCGATTCCGGACCGTCGGTGGTCCCCGGCGAACCCGCTGACAGCCGGCTGCTGAAGGCTTTGCGACATGACGGCTACGCGATGCCACCCAAAGGACGGCTGGCGAACAGCATCGTCAGCGACTTTGAAAGCTGGATCGCCATGGGACTTCCGGATCCCCGCGTGGCTGAAGCAGCAACAGCGCCCAGAGTCATCGATCTGGCGGCGGGTCGAGAACACTGGGCCTTCCGTCCGCCCCTCGATGCTCAGGTCCCGACCACGACGTCGGAGGACTGGTGCAGGGATCCCGTCGACCACTTTATCCTCGCCCGTCTTGAAGAGCTCAGCCTGCAGCCGGCTGGCGACGCCGATCGCCACACGTGGCTGCGCCGCGTGTTCCTCGACCTGACCGGCCTGCCTCCTGCACCCGAAGACATCAAATGCTTTCTTGCCGATCAAACACCGCAGGCTTACGAGACCGTCGTCGACAGACTGCTCACGTCCCGGGGCTTCGCCGAACGCTGGGCCCGGCACTGGCTGGATCTCACCGGCTATGCCGATCAGGTGGGCACCTCCAACGAAGTCTTTGCGGAGCACGCCTGGCGTTACCGCGACTACGTGATCGAGTCCTTCCATGCGGACAAGCCCTGGGATCGTTTCATCGTCGAACAACTGGCGGGTGACCTGCTGCCGCTTGATTCACCCACCGAACGCGCTGCTGCCATCACAGCCACCGGGTTTCTGCTGGTTGGTGACGTCGAGATCGTGAACCCCGACAAGCTCAAACTGGAGACAGATCACATCGACTTTCAGCTGCAGCGGATCGGTACGGCCTTCATGGGAATGACGCTCGGCTGTGCGCGCTGTCACGACCATAAGTTCGACCCGATTGCCGTGGACGATTACTACGCCCTTGCAGGCACCCTCCGCAGCACCATTTCCACTCGCAAAATCGATCATGGCATCTGGAGCGGTCTGAATGTGGTGGAACTGCCGGAAACACCGGAACAGACAGCCGACAGAACAAGGCGACAGGCTGAACACCAGGCACGGATCGACGCGCTGCAGGCCGAACAACAGCGGCTCGAGCAGGAACAAACGCAGCTCAGCAGCATCCCCGCGGAACCCGCGGCCGAGCGTGAGGCAGCGAATCAAAGGCTGGAACAAATCCGCAGCCGTCTGAAGCAGCTCCCCACCGAAATCACTCATGCCAGATTCTTCGCCCCCGCAATTCCCCGAGCGTTTGCCGTCCAGGATGCCGCGGTGCCGGTAAATATGTCGATCGCCATTCGTGGCAACCCGTACGCGGAAGGTCGTCGCATTCCGCGGGGAGTGCTGCGTGTGGCAGCCTGGGATGCCGGACCGGTCATGCCGGCCGCTCAAAGTGGCCGCCTGGAACTCGCAAGCTGGCTGGCCGATCCCCGCAACCCGCTGACCGCGCGCGTGACGGTCAACCGCATCTGGCAAAGGCTTTTCGGTGAAGGGCTTGTTCGCAGCGTCGATTATTTCGGCACTCGCGGTGAACGTCCCAGTCACCCGGAACTGCTGGATCACCTCGCCGTCCGCCTGATTCAATCCGGGTGGTCACAGAAATCCCTGATCCGTGCACTGGTGCTCAGCCGCACCTACCGCCAAAACAGCCATGTGGCCCCCGCGACGGAAACAGCCGCTCGCCGCGCTGACCCTGAAAACCGGCTGCTGTGGAAGATGCCCACACGGCGACTGGATGCCGAGTCCATCCGCGATTCGCTGCTGGCCGTCAGTGGCGAACTTCAGCCCTGTGCCGGTGGCCCCGGACTGCCGCTGGAATATCCCGAAAACACCGGGAACCTCAAGCCCAAATCCGTCAATCCTCCCAGCTTCGCGCTGCGGCGATTCCGGCCGGAACAGGAGTTTCAGCGGACCATCTATCTGCCTGTTGTGCGGAGTGCTCAACGGGGCCCTGCAGAACTGCGGGACCTGTTCGATTTCATCCAGCCCAACGGCATTGCCGGTCGCCGTGCTGAGACGATCGCTGCGACTCAGGCCCTGTACCTGCTGAACAACAAACTCCCGCGCGGCCGTGCTGCAGCGCTTGCCACGCTCATCACCGCTGAAGCCCCCGAAACGCCGCAGCGGCTGGAATCGCTCTGGCTGCGCGTCTTCAACCGGCCGATCTCAGCTGAAGAACAAACTGACGCGGAGTCATTTCTGACGGCCGGGGGCGAGCCGCTCGAGGCATGGACGGAACTTTGTCACGCCCTGCTGAGCTCCAACGAGTTTCTTTACCGCCAGTAGCCTGGAACAGGAGCATTCCGATGAATGTGTTGAATACAACTCCAGCCTCCCGTCGCCGCTGTCTTCAGCAGACCGCCTGTGGCTTTGGTGCCCTCGCCCTGAATGGGCTCCTGCAGGCTGCCACCGGCGGCACAGCCCGGCCCGCCGCTCATTTCCCGGCCCAGGCGAAACGCGTGATCTTCCTGTTTATGCAGGGTGGCCCGTCGCAACCGGATCTGTTTGATCCCAAGGACTTCATTCAGCAGCGGCACGGCCAGCCCATCGATTCACCGCTCAGCAAAAACGTCCTGCAGGTGGGCACGGAAAGGTTTCTGGCGCTGGGAACCGCGGTGCCCGTGCGGCCCCGTGGCGACTGCGGCATGCCCATCTCGGACCTGCTCCCGGGACTGGCCTCCATCGCTGACGAAATCTGCCTGCTGCGCGGGATGAGTGCCGACAATCCGCAGCACATGCCGGCAGAACTCCAGCTGCACACCGGGGCACTCAACGACGTGCGTCCCTCCATGGGCTCCTGGATCAGTTACGGCCTCGGAAGCGAAAATCAGAATCTGCCGGGATTCATCACCATCAATCCCCACGCCGACGTGCGTTACCACGGTTCCGCCTGGCTCCCGGCACAGCACCAGGGCACTCGACTGACGGCCAACGCCAGCGCAGAAACTCCGCCGATTGACAACCTGCGAAACCTCTCCCGGGACACGCCCACTCAACGTCGCCGCATTGATTTTCTGCAGCGTCAGAATCAGCGTCTGCAGCAGCTGCATCCGGCAGAACAATCACTGCAGGGGATGATTGACGCGATGGAGCTGGCCTTCCGCATGCAGTCGACAACTCCGGCACTTGTGGACCTGGCCGGCGAAACTCAGGCCACACTTGATCTCTACGGCATCGGCGGTAAGGACACGGATCGCAATGCCCGAGCCTGCCTGCTCGCACGACGACTGAGCGAGGCTGGAGTCCGTTTCGTGCAGGTCACCATGGGAGGCTGGGACCATCATGGCGACGTGCGTGGCAATCTGCCGAAGCTGTGCGCACAGACCGACCAGCCCGTCTCGGCCCTGATCCGTGATCTTCGCCAGCGCGGCCTGCTTGATGAGACGCTCGTGGTCTGGTGCGGCGAATTTGGAAGAACGCCCTGGAGCCAGGATTTGAGCGGGACGGCACCGATTGATGTGCACGGTCGTGAACATCAGCCGGAAAGCTTCTGCGCGTGGATGGCGGGGGGCGGAGTCAGGCAGGGGCTGGTCTACGGTGAAACGGACCATCTGGGGTATCGAGTGATCAATGGCCGCGTTCATCTGCACGATCTGCATGCCACCATCCTGCATCTGCTGGGTATCGATCATACGCGACTGACGTGGAACCACATCGGCCGCGATTATCGGCTCACCGACGTCTACGGATCCGTAGTGCACGAAATCCTGAAGGCCTGAGGCCCTGCAGTTCAGCGGTGCTGAGTGTCTTCGGGTGGCACATTGATCGTTTCCCGGATCACGTACTGCGGCGAGTCGTTGATGCAGATGTAGACGCGTCCGAGGTATTCGCCAAGCAGTCCGAGGGACAGCATGGTGAAGCCGTTGGTGAACAGCAGCACGGACATGAGTGATGTAAAGCCAGCCTGGACATTCGGGTCGAGCAATTTTTTCGCCACGGTCCATGCAAGGCCGATAAAGCCCAGCAGCGCGAAACCGAATCCGGCAAACGTGGCCACTCGCAGTGGCGTCACAGAGAAGGCCGTCAACCCATTGACAAACAGAGATACGGATTTTCGCAAAGTGAACCCGGTAGGCAGTTCGTCACCACGTGCCCGGCCGGCCATTTCCACGGAAGCGATGTTGGTTGTGACGCGCAGCACGAGTCCTTCGATATATGGGTACGGATGCCGGTACCTGGCCATTTCATCCGCGACGAATCGTCGCAGTGCGTTGAAATTGTGAAACCGCACATGCCGAGGCTTATTCAGCAGCAGGTCACCCATGAACTTATTAAGGTGGCTGCCGAGTTGTTTCCACCAGGCCTGAATGTTTGTCGGAAAGCTGGCCGTCACGGCATCGAACTGACCGCTGAGCAGGGGTTCCAGCAGCCGCCAGAGTTCTGGTGTGGGGGACTGCAGATCGTCATCGAGATTCACCACGATTTCGCCGCGGACAAAGCGATAGCCGGCCAGCACTGCAGCGTGCTTGCCCATGTTCTTTGCCAGGCTGATCACCCGCAGCTTAGGCCTGGTGGTTGACAGCCTCCGCAGGACCTGCAGGACATCGTCAGGCGAGCAGTCATTGACGGCAATCACTTCATAGTCAAAGTCCGGGCGCTGGCTGACAATCCGGTCAATCTCATCAATGACCTGTTCGATCGTCAGTGCGCTGCGATAACAGGGAATCACAAAACTCAGCAGACGCATGACGACAACCTGAAGCCGGATGCTGTGAATCGGTGACAATCAGAAATCATTGGAAGGGCTCTGAGCCAGTTCCGGGGGCTGCTGCTGGGCTGGAGCCGCAGGTGCACTGCCGGAGTCCCGCAGCATCATTGGGTTCGGCGTCATGCCCAGGATCAGAAAGCTTAACGTCAGCCAGCCGATCACATGCCGAAATAAGCCCAGCGATTCGCTGTCATCGGCGGTCGGTGGATGTCGGATGCCGGTGAGCAGCATAAGCACAACCAGGAGCACGTACGAATAATTCTTCTGGAACACAATCATTCCGATGGCTGCGGCAACCGTAAGCATTGCCAGCAGATGCGCTCGGCGTCCCAGCAGCGTATAGGCGATGTGGCCACCATCCAGTTGGCCGACCGGGAGCAGATTCAGGGCGGTCAGCAGCACGCCCACCCAGCCGGCAAAGCCAATGCTGTTGAGCAGCATGCCCTGACCGGGCGGCAATGGTCCATGAATGAATTCCATCAGCCACGTCATGATCAGTGGATCGCCAAATTCAAGGTACGCACCGCTGGGTAACGGGGCGTACCTGGAAGTCGCGAGGCCAATCCAGAGCACGGGGAACGTCACCGCAAGTCCAGCCAGCGGACCGGAGACGGCGATGTCGAACATCTGACGCCTTGTGGCGGTGCCGCGTCCCTGAAAAATCACGGCCCCCATGGTGCCCAGGGGCGTTAGTGGCATCGGGATGAAGTACGGCAGCGAAGCAGGGACGTTGTAACGCACCGACTGCAGGTAGTGTCCCATTTCGTGGGCCAGCAGGATCAGCATCACCGGGGCCGCGTAGGAGAGGCCGCCCACAAGGTAGGTGCTGAGAAAAGTCAGGCCGAACAGCAGCAGACTTTTCCCCAATTGCCGGCGTTTCCACGCACGATAACGAGCCAGACGCTGCTCGCTGGTCAGTAATGCCTCTGCTGCGATGCTTTCGGCTGCAATCGACATCGGGGGAGCAAATGGCGACGGATTGTCCGCCTCAGGCTGGCCTTGCGCGAAAGGGTTTGCTGCCACATACGAGGATGTCACCAGAACCTCGGGCGGATAAAGCGGTTGTGGTTCGTTCCCGGGTAAGGGCGTGCCGTCCGGTGAATCAGGCTGGGAAGTGGACATGGCTTGGCTGTGGATGGGAGTGACGGGGTGGATTCCGGCGACTTCGCATCCTAACACTGCAGCGAACGCGGGGCAGCGATTGTTTCGGGGAATTCGGTCCCGGAAGCGGATTTTCCCAGAGCCCGCTTCCCAATCCACCCGCAGGTGCAGTGAGGATTTTCCACAGTTGTGACTCCCCGCGTCCACGATAAACTGCAGCACCTCGCCAAATCACCGGAATGGTCTTCATGCCCCAGGTTCCCTCCACACACATCGTGACTCACGAATGCATCGGCACCGTTCTGGCCGTGCTCCGTCACTTCCTCCCTGGCACCAGCTGGTCAACCGCCCGAAATCTGCTGCACAGCAACCGCATAGCCGTCAATGGGATTCTCTGCGTGGAGGAAGCCCGTCGGCTGGTCGTTGGCGACCGCCTGGAAGTTCGCTCCCACCCTCTGCCCCCGCCACCGACCGATCGGGATGTTGCCATCCTGTATCTCGACGACCACATCGTGGCTGCCCACAAGCCCTCCGGAATGCTCACTGTACGCCACCCCGGGGACGTCGATTGGTCTGCAGAGAAAAAGCTGCGGCAGCCCGCACTCGAAGAATCGCTCAACCGCCTGATCGCCCAGCGCGAAGCTGGCCCCCGCGGCCGCTGTGGCCCCCGCAAAGGCCCCAACGCAGGCCCGGAGCTGCTGGTGGTGCATCGCATCGACAGGGAAACCAGTGGTGTGGTGATGTTTACCCGCACCGAGGTCGCTCAGAATCTCATGATTCGCCAGTTTGCTGCCCACAGCGTCCACCGCCGCTACTTGTGTGTGGTTCCGGGCGATGTCAGCGCACAGACCCTGCACTCGGTTCAGGTGCGCGATCGGGGCGACGGACTGCGGGGCAGTGCGGAAGATGCCGAGGGAGTCGCGGGACGGACGATGATTACCCATGTTCGCCCACTTCGCCGCTTCGCCGGCTTCACGGAACTCGAATGCCGACTCGAAACAGGCCGCACCAATCAGATCCGCATCCAGCTGGCGGAACTGGGAAATCCGCTCTGCGGTGACGTCAAATATCGTGGCCCGTACAATGCTCCTGAAATCCCCGACACCTCGAATGCGCCGCGGCTGGCCCTCCACGCAGCCGAATTGGGCATCATTCATCCGCTGACCAACGCAGAACTCCGCTGGCGCAGCCCGTGGCCAGCCGATATCCTCCGCTGGCTCGCCACCCTGCACCGCGTGGCAGGCGCCCATGGGCCTTGAAATTCTCTGGAATCCCGTGAAAAAACGGGTGAAACCGTGGGTGAGCGAGGCTGGGATGGTGAAACGGTGCTAAGAACACCGGAAGTCGTCCTTCGGACTCCGCCCCACCGTGACAAGGCG
>JBEIEK010000158.1:0-12888 GCA_040382995.1 Planctomycetaceae bacterium | reverse complement strand
GGCGCTGGACGCTGCTCGTCGCAGCGACACCCGCCGTCGTCGGATTTTGGATCCTGCAGCGAGTGCCGGAGTCGCGGCGCTGGCTGAGTGAGCGTGAAGTATCGAGGGAGGCGGGAGCTGCCGCGGGAGTTGCCGCAATGCCCCGGTCCGGGAGCTTTCGAGAACTCTTTCGCCCGCCACTGCTGCAACGTACTTTGCTCGGAATTGCACTCGGATCTGTCCCCGTTATCGGCACCGCTGCAAATGGCAACTGGGTTGTGCCCTGGTCCGACAAAGTTGCAGCGGATCGAGCAGCGGCGGAACGCCCGGTGACTGGTGAATCCGTGGCCCCGGCTCGCGGCCCCTCTGCCGTGTCTCGAGACAAGGCATTCACATTGATCTCGCGGTCAGGCGGCGGAGTCATTGGCAGTCTGGTCGGAGGCATCGCCGCGACTCTGGCCGGTCGCAGAATGTCCTATTTCCTGATCAGCCTCGCATCACTGCTCACCAGCACCCTGCTGTTCACTCAGTTAACCCCGGGACACCCGTGGTTCAATACTGCTGCATTTCTGCTGGGAATGTTCGGCGTCACCTACTTCGGATGGCTGCCCCTGTTCCTTCCGGAATTGTTCCCCACACGCGTCCGGGCTGCTGGCAGCGGCATCGCATTCAATTCCGGGCGTATCGCAGCAGCTGCAGTTACAGTTTCCATCGCCGTCGGAATGCAAAGTGCCACGGTCGACTATCCACAGATCGGCTTCAGAACAGGATTGATCTATGCCGTTGGCATGTTGATCATCTGGCTGGCCCCACGGCGATCAGTCGCGGAGTCCTGAACGTCGCTGATTCGATCGACGGCAGTCTCGTCGGAGTTGAGACACGACTTGCAGAGACTCTGGCCGCCCCGCTTCGGTAATGAATCGACGACGGAAATTTCTGACAAGGTCAAGCCATGTTTCCTGGCTGCAGTCGAGCCGCGTCAGGATGGGACCAAGGTGCGAAGGGATCTGGCCAGGTTTGTCCAGCCGCAGCTGACGACCGGTCCAGTCGACCAGCTGCAGGTACTGGTCAAGCGTCATAAACAGACAGCCGCGATTTGTCAGTCGCCGATCGGTGCCGCGCTCGCGGGCAGTCTGCCCGGCGGACAGGCAGTCAGTCTGCCCGGCTGGTGCTGAATTGACCGTTTACGCATTCTTTCGATGCATGGCATGTGGTTTGCAAACCACGAGTTCCGGGCTGGCACTCGGGGCACTGGGAGCGTCAGCAGCAGGATTGGCTGTTTGCGAAGCAGTCTGTTCCTTTCCTTTTTGCACGCTGAGGAGTGTGGTGATGCGAAGATCTCGAAGAATTGGGTTCACGCTGATTGAGCTGCTGGTTGTGATTGCGATCATAGCGATTCTGGTTGCCCTGCTGCTGCCAGCTGTGCAACAGGCTCGTGAAGCCGCTCGCAGAACTCAGTGCAAAAACAATCTGAAGCAGATCGGGATTGCTCTTCACAACTACCTCGACACCCACAAAGTCTTCCCGCCGTCGCGGTTGAACGTCGGTTTCATCGGCTGGGGTGGAGTCGCTCAGGGCGGACCAGCCAGATACACAAATGCCAGTGGCTGGACACTCCTGCTGCCCTACATCGAACAGGCAAATCTTTACAACCAGTACAATCACAACGTCGCTGCCAGCTGGTCCTACCTCTATGGTGGCTACCAGCCGGCCGATGTCGCCGGGGACCCGAATGTCAACTACCAGGTTGTGAAAACTGTTATCGCCGGATTCCTCTGCCCCAGCGATCCCAACGACAAGTTTTACAACAGCAGCAACCAGTATTATTCAGTGAGCGCAACCAACCCTGGTGGAGCTCGCACGAACTATGACTTCAACGCATGGTACGGCGAGTACTATTACCAGCATTACACGAATCGTTACCTCGATGCCGCACAGCGCCCGATGTTCTCCACCAGCTGGTCGTCCGACATGGCTGCCGTCCGCGACGGTACCAGCAACACGGCCATGGTGACCGAGACCATCCGCGACGTATGGAACGGAGTCCCGCCGGCGTGGGGCCATGCCCATCACGTGGGAATTGGGATCGACCTCTCGTGGTATCCCATTAACACGTGGGTCTACGGGCCGAACGATCCAGCCTATCTGTACATGAGGAAGCCCGGACGCCTGGCAAACTGGGCCTCGGCAGGAAGTCTGCATACGGGCGGTTGTCAGGTGGTTCTGGCTGACGGCTCAGTGCGGTTTTTGTCAGAAAACATGGACACTAACACGAGAACCAATCTGCACCGTCAGGCAGATGGTCAGGTGTTGGGCGAGTTTTGATTTGGTGCAAATATAAAGGGCTGGGCTTCGCAGGCAACGGGGGATAGAAAAATGGGAACGCATCGTGGATTGCGACTTCATTTTGTTTGGTTGCTGGCCATTGCTGCAACCGCGGGCTGCGGTGGTGGTCCGGAAAAGGTAATACCAGAGAAGGCGGTGCCCGTGACGGGAACCATCACGCTCGATGGCAAGCCTCTGGACAACGCTCGAGTAACTTTCTACCCCACTGCTGCTGCTCAGGGCGATGGTTCGTCCGGCACCACCGATTCCACAGGGAAATACGAACTCCAATCGGTCTTCGGTTCTGAAGTGGTGGTTGGTGCTGCGCCCGGAAAGTATAAGGTTGTGGTCAGTCGCATGGTCCGCCCCGACGGGACTCCCATGCCACCGGACTCACAGGAGCCACCAATTATGAGTGGTGCCCGAGAAGGAATCGCCCTGCAGTACTCCGGTTTCAGCACGACGGTGCTGACCGCCAACGTGGCCAGCACCGGTGGGACCTTTGACTTCGCCCTGAAGGCCGGTGGAGCAGCGGGCATACCGTGAGCATCCGACCTTGCTGAGAACCTGCAATCTCAGGTCGGCAAAGACGTTGAGTCCCGACAAATCGTTGGGGATAGTTTTCAAATGATCGCCATCTGGTGCCCTCGGGTTCCAGATGGCGATTGCCATTTCCGGACTGAACCGCGACGCAGTGCCATCGCCGTTCAGACGGCATCGACGCGACCAGTGCTGTCTGCAAATCGTTCCGTGGATGTTCCCAGCTTCTGCAGGATGCTCACGAACAAATTCGACAGGGGCTTGTCCTCATGGCTAACTGCCTTCTGCCACGGTTCCTGGCCCCCCTCCCAGGCACCGCCTTCCGGATTCTGTGGGCCGTAGTTGAGATATTGATTGTGGCGGAATCCCAGACTTCGTCCCCCTGCAAGGATCAGCGGATAGTTGCGAGACAGATGGAAGGCGCTCGAAGCGGAACCGAACAGGCAAAGTGTGTGATCCAGCATGCTGCCCTCACCACCCGGTTCCGGTGTTGCTTCAAGACGCTGCAGAAATCTGGCGAGCTCTTCGCTGAGGAAGCGGCAGTAGGTGCCGAAATTCTTCCACCCACCCGGCTCCTTCGTATTGTGTGAAAGCTGATGGGTCAGATTGAAGCCGACCGCCCGAGCGAGGTAGTCGCTGATCCCGACGCCGTTTTCACGGCCGATTTGCCAGGTGGCAACGCGAGTTGAATCTGTGCGGAAGGCAAGATAGATCAGTTCGTACATCGTCTGCAGAAACTCGCGAGGCTGTTCCGGAGTGAGCTCCAGATTCAGGCTGCCAGCTTCCACTTTGGGAAGCGGAGTGTGGATCCATTTCGCCGCTTTCTGCACGCGGAGTTCGGTCTCACGAACGGCGTGCAGGTAGTCTTCAAGTCGCCGCTGATCTTCGCTGGAAAGTGATCGCTGCAGGGAACGCGCATCTTCCAGAAGATCATCGAGAGCGCTCCGGCTGAGTGCCAGCCGGCGGGCCGCATCAGGGTCGCTGGAGACAAACAGCATATCGAACAGTCTTTTGGGGCGGTGTTCAGCGGGAATGGGACGGCCGTGGCGATTGAAGGACATCGTGTGGGCTCCCCGCGGGGTGCCCGTGCCGCCGTCGGTGGACATCACCAAAGAGGCAATCCGAGTCTGGTCGCCGACGTGGGCCGCGAATTCCTGGTCGAGCGAAATTCCATTGCGGTACTCGCCCGAGGGACCAGTCGGAGCCCCGGTGAGAAACTGGTCAGCGTTGGAGTGACCATGAATGCTGCGGGCTGAGGGGTGCGAGAATCCTGAGAGCACCGTCAGGTGCTGTCGCAGCGGTTCGAGCGGTTCGAGGCAGCGAGTGAGACGGAAGTCGCTGCCACTTCCGTGCGGAAACCAGGCCCACTCGTCGAAGGCCGGGTCATTGGCCAGCGGCATCGGCACGCCATCCGGCTGATAGAAACAGGCCAGCCGTCGCGGGGGGGTGTGGTCTGCGGGCTGGTCGCCACGAGCAGATGACGATGTGAACAGCGGCAGTGCCAGGGCGATTCCGGTACCGCGAAGAAAACGACGACGATCCAGTGCAGCGGTATCAACGGCCATGGTTCACTTTCGGGGATGACTGGAGGAGGATTTCGAGCTTGAAAACGAGGGACTGAGGCGGAGCCATGCCCCGTGGCAGTTATCGGCTTTGAAACAGGTCACTGGATGCGAGAAGTTCGATGAGAGTTGCCAGGCCATCACCCTCGGCGCGAAGCTGGCTGGCGATGTGCTCGATCTGTGCGGCATCACTGAAGCGCAAGGGTCGTCCCAGCCCGTACGTGGCCAGCCTGCTGACGAGCGCCGTGATGAACTGATCCTGACGCTGTTCCAGCAGATACGTTTTGAGCCCGTCAGCACCGTCGAGTGTGGTTTTATTCCAAAGTTCGGCAGCCGCATCCACTGGCTTGCCTCGCACAGAGGTGCGCCAGCTGCCAACAGCATCAAACTGCTCGAACGCAATGCCCCACGGATCGATGCGGGCATGGCAGGAATAGCAGGCGGGCTGGCTGCGATGGTTCTCCAGCCGCTGTTTCAGGGAAAGCTTCAGAATCTCGGGATCGGCGAGGTCGATCCTGGGTACAGCCGGTGGCGGTGGCGGCGGGGGATCATTCAGAATGCGTTCCAGCAGCCAGATGCCGCGTTTGAGCGGATGGGAATCAAGTCCATCGGAGTTCATCGCCAGCAGTCCGGCCTGGGTGAGCAATCCTCCACGGTGCAGTTCCGGTGGCAGCGAAACGCGGCGAAATTCACTGCCAGCAACTTCCGGCAGGCCATAGTGCCGTGCGAGTCGCTGATTGACCATCGTGTAGTCCGCGTGCAACAGGTCGAGCACACTGGAGTTGGTGTTGAGAACTTCACGGAAAAACTCGATCGGCTCGGTCTGCATCGCTTCGTGAAGACTGTCATCGAACTGCGAATGGACACGGCGGTCGACTTTAAGAAAACCCAGCAGCTGCAGCCCCAGCCACTGCCGCACAAATTCTCGCGGCAGCCGTGCGGAACGCGGGTCGGCCAGCATGCGGCGGATCGTCAGGCGGAGAACATCAGGTTGCTGCAATGTGCCGTTGTCAGCCAGCTCCAGAAGCGATTCGTCGGGAATGCTGCACCACAGGAACAAAGACAGACGTGCTGCGAACTGATGGGCGTCCAGACAGCCGCCGGGACTATTTTCGGCAACCTGCCCGAGATACAGAAAGCGGGGTGAAGCAAGCACAGCAGCCAGTACTTCAAGAATGGCTTCCTGGAAATCGCGAGCCTGGGGACGGATGGTGTTGAAGAGTGCCAGCTTGCGATCGAGCTCCTGCGGTTCAACCCGGCACCGCCACGCCCGCCGCAGAAAGCGGGTCAGAATTTCCCGGGCCGCGGACTGTTCATCGGTGTTCGGCGTGGTACCCAGAAGTTCCGTATGGGATGCGGGGGGCCATGTTTCCCAGGCCGGCGCGGTGACTTCCACATAGTCAATCCGCACGGCACCTGGGGAGTCACCGGAATTGATGATCCGAATCAGCTCTGATGGACTGGGCGTATCACCGAGACGATTAATGCCGCGCACCAGATTGCGAGGTTCAATCTCATCAAGCGGCACCCGCCATTCCAGCCAAACGGGCCCTGCAGGATCGGCAGTGACCGGATGACGAATATCGCTGATTCGCATCGACGCCTGAGAATCGTTGCTGGCCTGCCAGCCAAATTCCAGCTGCAGCTCCGGGACGCGACCTGATTTGGATGCGGGTTCCGCAGCAGCCCGGACAGGTTCAGAATCGAGGGAGGCGCGAACGCGGACCAGCAAAGGACCGAATTCGGGCAGTTGGTCTCCGAGTTCCACGGTGAGTTTTCTTCCGGGAGGTACGATTGCCGTGCGGCCTCCAGTCGGTGGCGGAGATGGTGGAGTGGATTGCGGGGGCCATGCGTACTGAGCGCCGCCATAGCCCCACTGAATTCCGTCCGTGAGTCCGCTGGCCGGATCAAGATAGTATGCTCCTCCGTGGCGACGGCTGTGTTGCTTTTGAAATTCGGCGAGGGCTGTTTCAAGCGCGGCGGGGTCCGACGCGTGCTGTTCCCGCAGCTGCTGTTGCTGCTTATCAAGCCGCGTCCATTCGTCGGCGGAGGCGGCCTGCATGGAACAGCCCCAGTGGAGCAGGGGGGGCCGTTCGCCACGAACTGTGGTTCGCTGAAGCCCCTTCAGGAAGGCCTCGCGGCAGACCTCCAGTTGACCTGCGGACATCTGCAGGAGTTCTGCGCTGTTCTGGAAGCCATCCTTTGAAAAGGGTTCAGGAGGCAAATCGCGGGCAAAACTGAAAGGTTGCCCCAGCAGATCCTGCAGGGCGTAGTTCAGTTCGTAGCGGGTCAGGCGGCGAAAGGCGGAGCCACTGTGGGCGGCGCGCTGCACTTCGGAAGCTGAGCGGAGTTGTTCCGACAACCATTCGACAATCAAGGCCCGTTCGGAATCGGCGAGTGCTTCGGCATCCGACGGTGGCATTTCACTGCGGGCCACGACGGAAGAGATTTCCAGCCACCATGCGGTGTCCGGACCGTGCAGCAGATCAGGGTTGAGCGTGTCGATGCGGAGATTGCCCTCGACCTGATCCGGACCGTGGCAGGGAACACAGGAGCGCTGCAGAACAGGGGCAATTCGCTGTTGAAAGCCGGCCACGTCCGCGGTCGGCATGGGGCCGGAATCCGTGGCCTGCGGGTTGCCGGCCGGAACCCTGGGATCTGCGGGTGGCCGGAGGTTCCCGGAATGTATCAGACGCGATCGGGCGCGGCCTGCTGCGCGGGCAGCGGACAAGTCTGCGGCGGCCGGGGGTTCTGAGCCATACACTGACGCGCCGCCACCTGAAAAAGCGGAGGGTGCGCAGCATGCGGCGCTGAGCCAAAGTCCGGCCGCGCAAACAGCGTGCAGGGTCTGAAGACAGCGGATGGGCATGCAACCGGGGCCTGTGGTGGGAGTATGGTGGGGGCTGGCGGGGTGAAAAGAACGGAGGGGAGACCGAGAATACCGAGAGCCGGCGGCGGGGGCAATCAGAAGTTGGTGAAAGCAGGTCGGATCGAGGCAGGAAAATCAGAAAACGCCTCGGGCCCTGAGCCATTCAAGTGACTGAGTTTGCCAGGCATCCCACATTGGCCCCTGATAGCCATTCAGTCCGTGTCCGCCGGACGGCAATTCCAGATATTCTGCGGGGACACCGGCCGCCTCAAGGGCACGGTACAGATCACGGCTGTTCTGCGGCGGGACTGGCTGATCGTCGACCGCGTGTGCAAGAAACATTGGCGGTGTTCGGGCCGTCACCTGCTTTTCATTGGAAAACAGGTCCACAAGTTCCTGGGACGGGTTTTCTCCCAGCAGGTTCTTTTTTGAGCCGCCGTGCGTTGTGGCGCCCATGCTGACCACGGGGTAGACGAGGATTGCAAAGTCGGGGCGAGTCGAGTGGCGGCTGAGCGGATCAGTGGCCTGCGGGTCGGCCGGCTGGAAGTGAGTGGCGGCCGTCGAAGCCAGATGCCCCCCCGCCGAAAAGCCCATGATCCCAACGCGATCCGGCTGAATCCGCCAGGCAACCGCATTTGCGCGCGTGATGCGGATGGCTTGCTGGGCATCCAGCAGCGGCACGAAGGAACGTCCTCGAGGAAGCCGGTATTCAAGCACAATCCCCGTGATGCCATGGGTATTGAGCCATTTGGCGATGCCATGCCCTTCAGGCCCCGTCACAAGGCCCCCGTAACCGCCTCCAGGGCAAATCACCATGGCCGCTCCATTCGGTTTGTCAGCGATGTGCACGGTGATCTTCGCACTGCTCTTCTCAAACGTCTGATCACCGTTCGGGGCCTGGTCCGGCCAGAGTTGCACTTCGATGGGACCGGCGGGGGCAGCCGACGGTGTTTCGCGGGGCAGCAGCAGCGTGGTGAGCACCTGTGCGTAGATTCTGTGGCCAAAGTCATTCGGGTGATTAACTCCGTTGCCCGTGAGATCGCAGTCGAGCTTGCGTTTCAGCAGTTCCGTCCAGACTGAGGTCAGGTCAGCAATCGCGATTCCGGGGCCGGTGAGTCCCTGCAATGCGTCGCGATAGGCCGGAAAGAGCGCCTGCTTCAGCGTGACCCAGTCGGCGTTTCCGAGCATACTGGCGACGAGGATGAATTCTGTTTCCGGAGCAGCTTTGCGAATGTCCTGAATCATCGTGGAAATATTGGCAGCATACTCCGTGGCGGGACGGCCTGAAGAATCATTCATGCCAAAGGCCAGCAGCACGAGGTCCGGTTTGGCTGCGATCACATCCGAAACCTTCGTGATGCCCCACGGAGTGGAGGTGCCGCCGACGGCAAGATTGGTCAGTGTGACGTCAGCGGACGATGCCGCCCGCAGGTGCTCGGCCAGCAGGTCCTGCCACGGAGGTTGAAACGGCGCCGCTTTCGCCCAGCCTGAGGCGTTGCAGCCCGTGGAAATGCTGTCTCCGAGCAGTGCGATTGAGAGTGGCTGCCGATCCCGCAGGCGCGCGGTAGTGCGTGGCAATGTGGCGGAGGCGAATTCGGGGAGCGGGCCGGGCCACTGTTCCGCCGCATGCTCGTAGGTCACGGCGACCTGCATCTGGTGGTACTCGTCGGCCGCTCCGAACAGGATTTCGCCATTTCCATCGCGATGCGTCAGGCGGTACTTCTGAGAACCTGCGGGGCGTCGGAGTTGATCGGGGGTGAAGGAGGGTATGCGGGAACCAGCCGGCAGCACGATCTCCCTTGTGCCGGCGATCAGGCTGAAATCACGCCCCTCCTCGAACACGATCGCCGGTGTGCCGCGCCATTCACCAGCCCGCGTGATGCGAATCAGCTTTTGAATGGGAAACAGCAATTTCCCGCGGGCGATGCCGGAAACCGGATCGCGAATGAACAGTACAGTTTCGCCGTCCACCTGATTCCCCAGCCAGAACGGCTGCAGCACGTCCGCTGAATACGTCCACGGAGTTTGCGGGGGATCAGCGGCAGGACTGACGGCGAGTCCGCAGATCAGTGCAAACACGGGCAGCAGAAGTCGGAATCGAGCACCGCGGAACATGGGCGAGCCTTTGGAGGAGAAGAGGGGGGACAGTTGCTGGGCGGTGGCACATGGTTGAAGGAAGAAGCCGCGTGGAGGGGGCAACCCGCCAGCTCGGCAAACCGAGCAGAACCACGGGCAGATTAATTGGCCGCAGGACAAAGTGGAAGCAGCCAGGCCGGGGGTGAATGCGAGTCTGAGCGGAGATTCGGGGGCACTGATTTCAACTGCGGCAACTCTTCCGCTAAACTCCAGGACGGCAGTCGCAGTGGCGACAACTCCCTGCATCAGAAGGAAAACTCATGGTCTGGCGGATCCTCGCAACCTTTGCGTGCTTCACGGTGTGGTCTGCCATCGCCATCGCCGAGGAACCGCTGCGAATCAGTGGCCGAACCATGGGATCGTATTACGCGATCACCATCGACGAGCCCGGTGGAGCAGACACCGCACGGCTGCAGCGGGACATTGAACAACTTCTGTCAGAGCTCAACCGGCAGATGTCCACCTGGGACGACGCCTCCCAGATTTCTCAATTCAATCGATCTCGCGAGACCGATTGGTATCCGGTTGGTAAGGAATTTGCGGAAGTTGCTGCGGAGGCCCTGCGACTGCATCAGCTGACAGATGGCGCACTCGACATCACGCTCGCGCCGCTCATTGAGGCGTGGGGCTTTGGAAGAAGCCGTCGGCCCCGCGTTCCGTCAGAAGCAGAGATCTCCGCAGCACTGTCGGAAATGGGACCGCAGCATCTGGAAGTGCGGGCAGATCCGCCTGCCATCCGCAAACTCCGTCCGGCGCTGCAGATCAGCGTGAACGCTCTGGCCCCGGGTTACGCCGCTGATCGCATCGCTCTGTTGCTCGATTCCCGCGGCCTGAAAAGCCATGTGGTGGATGTCGGCGGAGAAAACGTGGCCGGAGCGACAAAACGATCCGGAGAACCCTGGCGGATTGGAGTCGAATCGCCGCTTGGGGGTCTTCACCGAGTGCTGCCACTGACCGATCTGGCAGCGGCAACATCCGGAGACTACCGCAACTTTCGGGAAATCAACGGCCGCAGATATTCACACGTGCTCAACCCCCGGACTGGTCGCCCGTTGGAAGATCCGCCGGCAGCGGTCAGCGTGGTGCATCCGTCCTGTATGACGGCGGATGGCCTGTGCACTGCCCTGATGGTGCTGGGGCCCGAAGCCGGACTGAAGCTCGCCAGACAGGTTGGGTTCGACGTGATGTTCCTGGATCTGGATCCGAATGGAAAACTAATCGAACAGAGCACCGGGCGTTATTTGGAAGCCGCAGAATAAAACTCGCAGGACATGGACCTCGAACATGAACTGGATTACGGAAACCCCCTGGCCAGGAATGCTGCTGCTGCTGGGACTGGCCGCCGTCGGCTGGATCGTGGGGGTCGGGAATCGCGGACGGATCGTCCTGGGCTGTCTGCTTCTGGCCGGATTGCTGTACGTTGTCGAAGGTGCCGTCGTAACACCAGCAGAGATGCTGGATACTCCGCTTGAAGCGTTGCGGCAGGGATTTATTGCCGATTCCGAAGAACAGGTGTTTGCTCAGATTTCCCCTGCAGCTCCGGAACTGTGTGAACTGGCAAAGAAAGGGCTGCAAATGGTCCAGGTGTCACCCCTGCTGCATATACAGGATGTGCAGGTGACACCTGCGGCTGACGGGCAGACCGCCGAGGTGCTGCTCAGAGCCAACGGTCCGCTGACAATACGCCAGAACGACATGCTTGTCCGAGTTTCCACCCGCTGGAAAACATCGTGGCGACTTGAAGACGGCAGCTGGAAGTTGTTCCGTGTGCAGCGACTCAATCCCGTCACCGGGGAGGAAATGGCTGCTCTGAGTGCTCAGTGACGACCGCTACAACCGTCGTAAATCGTCAACCGGCCATAACAAACTGCTTGCTTCAGGATCCTGGGCACTTTAAATTTGACGGTTCGGGAAATGTGCGCAGGATAATAAAGGCACGGGTAGTTTTCGTTTTATGCTGCCTTGCGCGACTCGCCCTCCCTGCCGCACCGCCCTCCCCGGTCTTCTCCGCTCGAAAGCCGTAGACGTCATGGCCAAAAAATATCTCAGCATCGACGAAGCCGCCTCCATCCTCGGTCTCACGGCCGCTCAGGTTCGCCGTGCAATCGATCGCCGCGAACTGCACGCCTACAAGGACGGCGCCTCATTCAAGCTCAGCGAACAGCAGGTGGAAGAATACCGTCGCTCCCAGCAAGCCGATTCCTCCCCCGAATTTCCCCTGCTTTCAGGCGATCACGACGATGATGCCACCGGTCAGATCGACCTCTCCGCCTCGGACAGCGACGTGCGGCTCATGGCCGACGAACCCGCCCCAAAACGTGGCAAACTTGACGACCTCGTCAACTCCGGCAGCGATGTACGACTCGCCGGCGATTCCGGCCCCCGTCTTGGCGTCGGCCGGGACGACATGATCTCCCTCTCCGATTCCGACAGCGACGTGCGACTCGCCGAAAGCTCCGATTCGGACAGCGATGTGCGCCTTTCTGATGCTCTGGATGCCACCAGTGAAATCCCGGCCGGTGCGCTTGATTCCGACAGCGATGTGAAACTGTACGGAGCCGACGATCTGCTGGGCGACGACAGCGACAGCGATGTGAAACTTTCCGGAGGCCGCACGGACAGCGACATTCGTCTCGCCGACCAGCCGTCCCGCTCCCCCAAAGGACTGCTCCCCGAAGACAGCGACCTCAAACTCATCAACCGCCCTTCATCCGTCCGCGCTGGCGAACCCGACAGCGGTATCTCACTCGATGTCCGTGGCTCCGGACTCAATCTCGGCGGCGCCGACAGCGGCATCTCACTCGAACTTGACAGTGGCATCAGCCTCGATGCCAATGACAGCGGCATCTCGCTCGAAAGCTACGACAGCCGCACCAAAGCTGGTGGCGACGACAGCGGTATCTCCCTCGATTCCGGTGACAGCGGCATTTCACTGGACCTCGACGATGACACGGGCCTGGCTCCTGTCGACACCAGCCGCACTCAGCCCATGCAGGTCATCCCCGGCGCCCGAAAATCGCTCGTCGACTCCTCAAAAACAATGCAGCTCGACATCCCCGCTGGCGGTGTTGGCAAAGACAGCGAATTTGAACTCGCCGGGCTCGATGACGATGATGCTCTCGGCACCAGCACCAGCGTGCTCACATTCGAAGATGATGACCTCGGGGATTCAAAAACCATCACCGACTCATCACTCGCAGATTCATCCGGCCTGATCGACGAAGCACCCGCAACCGAAGAAGAATACTCAGAAGAGTACGAGGGGGACGACTACGGTGCCGAAGCCGGCGGTGGTGACGAGTACGAAGAATTCGGTGAAGTGGACGGCGAAGAAGGCGAATCGGACGGGTTCGCTCCAACACCCGGCACCGCGGCCCCCGGCGTCATGCGGCGCTCCGATGTCGACTGGGGCATGGGAATTAAGACCATGATCGGCTTCTCTGCAGTTCTCGGTGTTGTCTGCTTCGTCGTCGGCGT
>JBEIEK010000157.1:0-12962 GCA_040382995.1 Planctomycetaceae bacterium | reverse complement strand
CGGCTCTGCGGTGGCTTGTCCTGCATCAGCACAGGCAGTGCCAGTGACGGGTGGCCGGTGAGGTTGGTAATGCCAAGGTCATCGCCACCGACATAGATGTCCACCTTCCGAAACACGTCCGCCATGGCCTGCATCAGTCGAAAACGAACTCGCGCGGCGTGCAGGTAGTCCACCGCTGACATAAATCGCGCCTTGCGGAAGATGGCGGGCCAGACATTCAGTCCCTCCGTGATGTTTTCATTGGTCCACTCCCGGAAAATGCAGGCTGCTTCCACATCCAGCATACTCGCCGCTGACCATTCCTGCAGATCCCGCGGCAGCTGCACATCCACAATCTGAGCACCGAGGGCTTTGAGGTGATCCAGAGCGGCCTGATCGGGGGCCGCAATCGGCTTGTCCGCCGCGCGCCCCACCTTCAGCTTTGAAAGATCCACCTGCATTGGCCAGGCGAACCAGCGGTCGACGCTGCAGGGATCCGCAGCGTCGGCACCATGACTGGCAGCCAGCACGATACCGCAGTCGTCGACGCTGCGTGCGAGCGGTCCCAGTTTGTCCATGCTCCACGTCAGCGCCATGCAGCCGGCCCGGGAGATGCGGCCGAAAGTTGGTCGGAGACCCGTCGTGCCGCAGCGACGCGCTGGCGAGATAATGCTGCCCAGCGTCTCACTCCCAATCGCAAACGGAACGAGCCCCGCAGCCACCGCAGACGCCGAACCCGCCGAGGAACCGCTGGAACCCTGCTCCGTGTTCCACGGGTTACGCGTCTGCCCGAGGAACCACTGGTCCCCCATCGCCAGCGCCCCCGTGGAAAGTTTGGCCACAAGCACGGCACCAGCCGACTCCAGTCGCGCAGCCACCGCCGCTGTTTCCCGCGACAGTCGCTCACGAAACTGCGGCACCCCCCACGTCGTCGCATAGCCGTTGACCGATAGCAGGTCCTTGGCTCCCCACGGAATGCCATGCAGCAAACCCCGGTCATTGCCTTCAGACAATTCACGATCCGCCTTGCGCGCCTGCGCCAGCGCAAGATCCTCGGTCAGCGTCACCACGCAGTTGAGCTGCTGATCGTCCCGCATCAGACGCTCAAGACAGTGCCGCGTGAGCTGTTCTGATGTGATCGCACCGGAACGCAGCATCCCCGCAAGCGTGCGAATCGGCAGCCATGCAAGTTCATCCGCCGACCCTTTGGCTGCTGCTGCACCGCCTGCCGCAGCCGTCGCCGTCGCAGCCCCCGAACCAGCGGGCTGCACCTTCACCACGTCCGCTGGAGCCAGCCATGGACGCGGCGCTGCTGACAGCTGACGGACACCTGGATCAGCTGCTTCCGGATCAAATCGCAGCGCCGGCAGGTCAGAAAAGTCACAGGAGATTGCCCGCAGCTTCTGCAGATGGTTCTGCAGACTCGGCAGCGACGTCACCAGCTTCTGCCGCTCCTCGGCCGACAATTCCAGCCCCGCGATCCATTCCGCCGCTGCGATGCTGTCAGATGTCAGAGCACCTGCCTTCGCGGCCTCATCGGCCAGTGCTCGCTGAAAAACGCCTGTACCCACTCCGGCAGCTGAAATCAGCTTCAGGAGATCACGACGACTGGATGCTGAAGACTGTTCCATAAGCCTAATCCTCTGCCGCTGCAGGCGGCCGCTGATCCACATCCGAAACCGTAAAGTAGATTCCCGCCAGCGCCAGCGACGCTCCGGCCAAAGCCCGCAGCGTAATCGGCGTCCCCAGAAACAACCGCATCAGGGGAATCACAAACAACGGCGTGGTGTTCGTGAGCGTAATGGCAACTGCCAGCAGACTTTCACGGTAAGCCACCTGGCTCATCCAGATCCCCAGCCACGGTCCGCAGATCACCGCCGGCGCGTAGGTTCTGAGCGTTTGTGGGGCAAACGCAGCCCGCGCAGTGGCAGGCAGCTGGCCGGACACCAGCAGCGGGATCAGTGACAGCGTGGCCGCCGCACAGACCCGAATCACGGTCGCCTCGAGGGCGTCGCAACCCGAGCTGCCCACGGCCGCTGCGCCCGCAGTCGCCACGTGGCTGAAGGCCGCACCCACCGCATTGCACACAGCGCCGCCCAGGCCATACAGCACACCCCACATCACGCTGCCGGGAAAATGTCCCGCCGCATCGGTCTGCGTGCGACTGTCCGAAACCACTGTCAGAATCCCGCTGAACGTCACCAGCACGCCCCAGAAGACCGACTGACTTAAAGGTTCATCCAGCACCAGCCAGCCAATCGCCGTGCCAAACAGTGGCGCCGTGGTGGAAACAATCAACGCCCGTCGCGGACCCAGAATCTGCAGACTGCGAAAGTACAGCGTGTCACCAATCAAAATCCCGGTGATACTGCTGAAGACCAGGTAATACGCCGTCCGCAGATCCGCCTGAAACAGTGGCGATCCTGCCATTCGAGTGGCGATCGTCAAATGCGCCAGCAGGAGTCCGGACGCAAGCAGGTTCTTGCCGAAATTCAGCTGCCATGCCGTCAGACGGACTTGTGAATAGAACAGGCTGGACGTGGCCCACAGCGCAGCGGCGGCGAGCGCGGCGATTTCACCCATGAATATGGCGTCTTGTCAGGCAGTGGTTGGCGATGCCGGAATTGCGGCGGCGTCCCGATTCTCCCCTGACCCCCCTGTCCGTGGCAAGCGACCTGCCCGCAAATTGCCGCCGCCGGATTGCAACCAGCAATCAGGACTGATATATCAACACCCTATGTCAAGCAAAATCCCCCCAGAAAACTCAGAGAGCCCCCCGAAATCACTCCCCGCCAAACGCGGCGGCCGTGAATCCCTCACCGCACGCAAAGCGCGCACCGCAGACATCGTCCGCGAACTCGCCCGACTCTTCCCCACCGCCGATTGCGCACTCCACCATAACTCCGCCTTCCAGCTCCTCACCGCCACCATCCTCTCAGCTCAGTGCACCGACGAACGCGTCAATCAGGCCACCCCGGAACTCTTCCGACGCTTTCCCGATGCGCACGCTCTCGCTCTCGCCAGCCAGCCCGAAGTCGAAGCCATCGTCAAACCGCTCGGCTTCTTTCGCGCGAAAGCCAACAACATCCGCGGTATGGCCCAGGCACTCGTCGAACGCCACGGCGGAAACGTCCCCGAATCTCTCGATGAACTCGTCCAACTCCCCGGAGTGGGCCGAAAAACCGCCAGCGTTGTCCTCGGAACATGGTTCGGCATCCCCTCCGGAATCGTTGTCGACACCCACGTCACCCGACTCACCAACCTCCTCGGGCTCGTGAAATCCAACAACCCCGAAATCATCGAACGCGAACTGATGCAGCTCCTCCCCCAGGACGAATGGATCATGTTCTCCCATCGACTCATCCACCACGGCCGAAAAACCTGCATCGCCCGCCGCCCCAACTGCCTTGCCTGCGGCCTGCTGCCGCTCTGCCGACGCGCCGGACTGCCACCGCTCCAGTGAACAGAAATTCACCGGTTTCTCCCCCTGTACCGAAGCCTCTCTGGACTTTCTGCCCGCAAACCCGCACAATAGTGGCTCCTGCTGGTCTGCTGTCCGCCGCTTCCCCTCTGGCGAACACCAGGCTGCGTAGTTTGGTAAAGACAGGATGAGAACCCGAGACGATGTGTTGGCGCTGCTGCGGGCCAAATCCCCGCTGATCGCCCCTTCAATGCTTAAGTGCGACTTTGGCAACCTTCACCGCGAGGTGGAGCAGCTGGAGTCGGCCGGAGCGTCATTGCTGCATCTGGACGTCATGGACGGGCATTTTGTGCCCAATCTGTCGTACGGTCCGATGGTGATTGAGCGGATGCGGGGCTTGACCGAGGCTGTCTTTGACGCGCATTTGATGATTTCAGAGCCCGGTCGCTATCTGGACGCGTATGTGCAAAGTGGCTGCGAGGCGATTACGTTTCATATTGAAGCGGTGCCTGAGCCGGTGATGTTGCTGGAGCAGATCCGCCGTCGGGGTTGTGTGGCGGGTGTGGCGATCAACCCCGAGACTCCATTTTCGGCGGTTGAGCGATATCTGACGGCGATGGATTTGCTGCTCGTTATGAGCGTTCGACCGGGCTTTGGTGGTCAGAAGTTTATCCCCGATGCGCTCGCGAAGATCAAAGCGGCTCGGGAATCAGGGGACGACGATCTCATTATCTCCGTGGATGGCGGAATTGGTCGATCGACGATTGCAGCCTGTTCGGAAGCGGGCTGTGATGTATTTGTCGCCGGCAGTTCCATTTTTGATGAACCGTGCTACTCGGCGGCGATGGCCGAGCTGCGTCAGCTGGCGATGGAGCCGCGGGCTGTTCGCTGAGGGATTTAACGGCTATGTCCACAATTGTGCTGATCCGAGCCGGGTCAACGGACTACGACGCTGAGCACCGTCTGCTGGGTACGCTGGACGTACCCATCAACGACCGTGGTCATACGGAAGTGGTGAAGATTGTGGACGAGCTGCAGCGACGCGGGATTCGCCTTGAACTGCTGCTGACATCACCCGCAAATCCGGCCAGCGGGACAGCCTACGCTGTGGCGACGGCCCTGGGTGGCGTCAAGGTGCGGGAACTGGAAGAACTGCAGAACGTGAATCAGGGGCTCTGGCAGGGATTGCCGGAATCCGAAGTCCGTCGCCGTTTCCCGAAGTTTTTTCGATCTGGAAAAGAAGATCCGACGGCGATTTGTCCGCCCGAAGGTGAGACACTCTCGGATGCGTGTCAGCGTCTTGAGGAAGTTTTGTGCAGAGCCATTCGTCGGCATCGGGTGCTGGCCGTCGTCGCGCCGGAACCGCTGGCCACGGTGATCCGCTGCACACTGCAGCATCGTCGGCCGCGAGTGACGGATTGTTTGTGCGGCGAGGAGTCCGGCGAGTTGCTGCAGGTTCTGGAATCCACCTGTTTTGAAGCCTCCGGTTTTGTCGAATCCGGCGCGGCAGCGTTTGGCGACGAACCGGCTTCTGTGCATGAAAGTTCCCATCGATGAGCGCCCTTGAAAACCAGGAAACAGTCAACGCCCCGCCCGGCAAGCGTCCGAAACGCGGCGTTCCTGCCGGACTCTGGCTCCGCTGCGACGCCTGTGGCGGAACCGTCTTCCGCAAGCAGGTCGAACAAAATCTGAATATCTGTCCGGAATGCGGTCACCACTTCCACGTTCCCACCGCCATGCGGCTGCGCCAGCTGCTCGACCCGGACAGCTTCGAAGAGTGGTACGCAACCATGACTTCCGGCGACCCGCTCGGCTTTGCCGACCGTCGCAGCTACCCCGACCGCGTCCGTGACGAACAGGCCCGGACGGGGCTGAAGGACGCCTGCACCGTCGGTCGCGGATACCTGCGTGGTCGACCGCTCGTTTTCGGCATCACCGACCCCGCCTTCATCATGGGCAGCATGGGCTCCGTCGTCGGCGAAAAACTCACCCGCGCCGTCGAACGTGCCACCGAACTGCACTTGCCGCTGGTCATCGTCAGCGGTTCCGGTGGCGGTGCTCGCATGCACGAAGGCATCGTCTCCCTGATGCAGATGGGCAAGGTCTCCGCCGCGCTCGCCCGCTTCCGCCGCGCCCGAGGTCTGTTCATCTCAGTCCTCACCAACCCCACAATGGGCGGAGTCGCCGCCAGCTTCGCGTCACTGGGTGACATCATCGTCGCCGAACCCAAAGCCATGATTGGCTTCGCCGGACCACGCGTTGTTGAAGCCACCTGCCGCATGAAACTCCCCGAAGGCTTCCAAAGCAGCGAATTTCTGCTCAAGCACGGATTTGTCGATCGGATTGTGTCGCGAACTGACCTGCGTTCAGAACTGGCCCGGCTGATCGACTACGGCAGTCACTGATCTGGTGCAGGATCAACCCCGATGGCGCACTTCAACTGTCCGGAATGCGGTGTGGTGCTCGAATACCCCGAACACGGCGCCGGGAGCATGGTGCGCTGCCATTCCTGCCGACAACTGGTGCTCCTGCAACCCCCCGGGACAGCGCCATCAGCTCAGCCAACCGCATCCGCGACTGCCTCAGCACCGGCGGCCACTGTCGTTTCTGAAACGACCCCAACGTCCCCTCCAGCCCCCAGCGAAGCAGACCCTGCCACTCATCAGGCCCCGCTCGACCCCGTCGCCCAGGCCCATGAGCTGATGAAGTCCTGCCGCTTCGCGGAAGCCGCTGAACTGCTTGCGGCCGCACCGCGTGAGCGACGACAACCGCAGATCACCAGCCTCCTGATGCATGTCCAGTACCTGTGGGGGCTCCGAGACGCCGCCCTAGAAAGCCTCAGCCGACCTGGAGACGCCACGGCTGATGTTCAACGCTACCTGCGCGCCCTGCAGTCAGAACAGCTCCGGGACGCCGAACTGGAACTACAGATCCAGCGGATCCGGCAGGCTGCTCAGCCCCGTGGACGCGGACTCACATTGTTACTCGCCCTCGCCGCCACACTCGTCCTCCTGGGCGCAATCTGGCAGGCCTTCTTCGGGGAACCCACGGAGCCGCAGCCCGCTGCACCAGAGTCTGGTCAGCAGGAAAACGTCGGCAATCCACCCGCCACCGCAAAAGCTCGCTTTTCGTCCGCACTCAAGGCCCTTCGCGCCGGCAACCGCAGTGAAGCCGCCGCCACCTGGGCCTCGGCACTCGCCGTCTCCAGCGGCGACGAATCGGCCGACAGCCTCGAAGAACACCTGCAGCAGGAAAAATCCCGACTCCAGGATCTGCCACCCGACCAGCGACAGACCGCCGCTGACGAACTGCAGCAGCTCGATCAGCTGGCGGCCTCCGGTCAGGGGACCCTCCGCGTTCGTCTCGTTCGCTGTGAACTCCTGCAGATGGCCGCCGATCTGCTGATTGCCGATCAGAACCCCACAGAGGCTCTGGAACTGCTGCAGACGGCCGCAATGCTGGTTCCCAATTCACCCAATTCACCCCGCACAGCACAACTGTCCGGCAAAGCCATCGAAAGCATGATCGCTCTCGGTGCCGCCGGGGATCCTCGCTTTCCTTCCGAAATCGTCATCCCCGTGATTGAGCGGGCGAATGCCGCCGGGCTTTCTGCGAAGGACCAGGAAAACCTGCAGCGGCTATTCGACACCTCGCAGCGGCAGTCGCTGGACGCATTCATGCAGGCCCCGCTGCTGGCACCACTCCCGGGCGCTCTGGATGCCTTCCAGCGGGTGACGGTGGAGGGGGACCTGCCAGCTGGTTTTTCGGATGCCGCTGCCTTTTCCACGGCCTTCGATGCCGCACTCGCCGCCCGCATCCGTGGCGATCTTGAAGCCGGACGCCTGACCGACGCACTGCTGGGACTGCAGCGCATCGAACAGATCCACGGAACCGTACCCGAGGTCGTGCTTGATTCGCTGCGGATGCTTCCACGATCGCAGCTGCTCAAGCTCCCGGAATCGCTCCGCAACAGCCTGCTCGTACGCACCAGCACCATCGGGCAGCGTTTTCAGCTGATCGAACCCGGGCAGTTTTCTGACCACCCGGACACTGCCACCCGTACCGTTGTCCTCAGCCAATGGCATTACCTCGCCGAAACAGAACTCACCCGCGGTCAGTACAAGGCAGTCACGGGCTCAATTCCTGAGGAACCTCAGGCTGCAGACTCGGAAGCGATCACTTCAGCAGCGATTTCCGACGCCTGCCCGGTGCTGCTGACCTGGGATCAGGCCCTGGAATTCTGCGGGACTCTCAATAACCGCCCGGAAGAGCAGCAGCGGGGTCAAAGCTACCGGCTGGCGACAGAGGCGGAGTGGGAATTGGCCTGTCGGGCCGGCAGCGACGGGCCCTGGTGTTTCGGCAAACAACCGGAACTGCTGCCGCAGTATGCATGGTACAGGGAAAGCAGTGGCAGGCGACTTCAGGAGGTCGGTCGGCTGCCTGCCAATCGCTGGGGAATCTTCGACCAGCACGGAAATGCCGAAGAATGGGTGGCTGACTGGTTTGCCCCGCTGTCTCCGGGCCGCTTTCAGGATCCTCCGGGGCCGGAGTCGGGGACGCTCCGTGTGGCTCGCGGTGGCAGCTGGTTATCTGACCCCGCCGCATTGACGGTGGATGCCCGGCGAGGACTTGACCCCGCTCGCGAACGGTGTGGAGTTCGACTGGTACAGCAGCTGGCAGCCCGGGGGCTGCCGAAACAGCAGTAAGCGCGCCCAGAGTCGCGTTTCGCTCTGCGAAACGTACACCCCGCATTTTGGCAGCTCCAGTCAGCAAACAGAGACATCCTGGCAACAACCCCGAGAACCGTCGCCACCGTCCACCTTGCACCTGTTTCAGATCGCAGCCACCACCTGGCTGCCTGCCGCTTGCGGGCAAAAAAGGCGACAATTGCCTCAATCCTTCGCTGCGGCAGCGATTTTGAAGCCTGCAATTTCTCTGGTAATCAGGCGGAAGCTGCCGCAGATTTTCCGCGAAGCACTGGTTTGGCAGGAGCACGTCAGGGACGAGGGACTATGCGAAATTTTTCGGGTGGACAGCGACAGAACCCGTGTTGCTGGTGATTTCGGCGGCAGTTACAAACGGCCGGTCACTGCAGGCGCCAGGCAGCGCCGGAATTCCCGGTCGCCCTGTTTCGGTACCTGCAGGACTTACTCAAAGTGGCTTTGAGTCACGATCCTGGTTTGAGGAACGTCATGAAGATCGTTCGGAACCCTCGTCGCTGGCTGAAGAATCTCTTCCGCGCTGCTGCTTCTCTGTCTCTGGCAGCGACGCTGCAGCCTCTGCTTGCGCAGGAGCGGGTTATCGCAGAGCCTGCGCCGACCGGTTCGGCGACTCAGGCCTTCGGCTTCAACCGCGATGGCTTTGGAGTGCAGGTCCGAGGCGGTCACACCGCTGGCGACACCGTGGGACGCGTCGACTCAATCACGCACCTCGGGCTCATGCCGCACTTCAACTTCGGCAACAGCCTGATCTTCGGTGACAGCCGCCTGTTTCGCGGCAACGAAGGTGGCATGGGCTGGTCGTTCGGCAGCGGCTATCGTTATTACGTGGAAGACTGGGATGTTGTTGTCGGTGGCAACGGCTACTTCGACCGGGATGACCTCAGCGGTGCCTATCTGCAGCAATGGAGTACCGGTGCGGAAGTGCTCGCCCACGCCTGGGAAGCCCGCGGAAACTACTATGACACCTTCGGGGACACTTTCAGTCTGACCGGGCAATCAGTGCGGCCCGGGAGCGCCGGATTTCAGGGCAACAACCTCACCTTCACCCGCATCGATGCCTTTACGGAGGGACTGAGCGGTTTTGATTCAGAATTTGGCGTTCTGTTGCCAGGGAGCTTTTCTGAACGCATCGATCTGCGGGCGTTCGGCGGCGGTTACTATTACGAAGGTACAAATCTCCCCGGTTTCTCCGGCTGGTCCACTCGGCTGCAGGCAGACATCGGTCAGTTCCTCGAACTCGGCCTGAAGCTCACAGACGATGAACACTATCGAACCACCCTGTCCTTTTCCGCTGTGCTGCACACGGGCGGTTTCCGCAGCGAAGAACATATCAAGCGATCCGCAATTCAGCGGTTCCGTGAACCCGTGCGGCGGAACATGAATGTGGTCGCGCTGCAGACCAATCAGGACGCCCCCGGACAGGTGGCCGTGAATCCAAACACCGGACTGCCGCTCACCATCGCACACGTCAACGGCAATGACGCAGCCGGTCCGTTCCTCGGTACAGTCAATGATCCATTCCAGTCCCTGCAGGCAGGCCTGGGGGCCGGGACTGATCTGGTGTTCACACATGCCGGAAGCCTGTTCAGTGCAGCTCCTGAAAACGTGGTCACACTGGCGGATGGTCAGCAACTCATCGGTGAAGGATTCGTGGGAACTCCGGCAGCCGGTCGACCAACACAGTCCTTCGTGACCGTGCGGGCCGTCGGTCAGAACCTGCTTGTCGAACTTCCAAAGTCACCAACCTTCGCCGCTGCTCCCGACCTCCCGCGACCCATCCTGCAGGGCTCTGTTGGCAGCGCTGTCACGCTTGCGGACAATGTTCAGTTCTCCGGGTTCCAGATTATCAATCCCAGTATCAACGGGATTTTCAGCAATGGAGCTGAGAATACGATCATCAACGATGTGTCAGTCGCAGGAGCCGGTGTATCGGGAATGGTGCTGCAGGCGACCTCCGGCACCACCGCAATTTCCAACACCAGACTGACTTCCGCGGCAGGTGCCACAGGACCGCTCGTACGTGTCACCGGCGGCTCCGGCGTCATTAACTTCTCGTCCACCGATGCATTCCTTTTCGGAGCCATCGATAACAGCTCCACCCAGGCAGCCCTCGTTGTGGAGAACATGAGCGGTGGCCGGTTTGCCATGTTCCAGTCCCGAGTGACTGACAACGGCGGTCAGGGCGTGATTATCCGCAACAACACCGGCGGGGCGGCCACCATCGATAACCTCGCCTCGACAAATGCCACAACCAACGGCGTCCTGATTCGGAACAGCGCAGGCACCTACACCTTCCGCAAAACCAATCCCCAACTGCAAAACGTCACCATCACAGGCAGCACACAACAGGCCATCCTCATCGACGACCTGACCGGCAGCGCCACATTCGATGCTCCGCTCAGCATCACAGACAGGCAGGCAGGCGGGATTGAAATCACAGGGTCGTCGGGAGACGTCACATTTTCAGATAATGTCATTCTCACAGATCACACCACCGCCAGTACAGAATCCGGAGTGCTCGTCGACGGATTGCTGGACGGAAGCGTGGTGGAGTTCGCTGAACTGCTCACCGTCACTTCCACAGTCGTCGCTGCCGGCTCGGCAGAACGCACCGACGGACACGGGATCGAAGTGCGCAATGGTGCCGTCGGAAGCCTGTTCAGGGCCCAGGGCGTAACCACGGTCAACTCCGCAAATCTGTCGTCCATCTTCGTCGACAGCAACGCAGGGAATGTGGAATTCAACGGCGAAACACGCGTCTCGAACCGGCTGGTGGAAGGCATCGCTGTGGAAAACAACAGCGGGCAGGTGCTCTTCGGAGCTCGCAATCCACGCCAGAACACTCAGGTCAACAACGAACTGCTGTCTCAGTCTGCCGCCATCGAGATTCTCACCAACAGCGGTACCGTGTCGTTCGGAGAAGCCACCGTGATCAACGCCCAGGGCAACCCCGGTGGCGGTGCAGGTGTTGACATCCGTGACAACACAGGACTTGTGAACTTCGTCGATATGCAGATCGACAGTCTTGGGGGCACCGCCTTCTTCGGACTCAATAACAACCTCATCCGCTCACAGGACGGCGAGATCCTCGCTCAGGACGATACCGCCGTGGATATCGAAGAGAGCGGTATTGATATGACGCTGCGACGCGTTGACAGCACCGACGCTCCGGATCACGGGATCCGTCTCGTGGAAACCAACAAGGACGAGGGTCGCCGCTTCGTGGTACGCCCCACAGCCACAAATACGTTTCCCAGCGGGCAGGGCGGCCTGATCACCGGAGCTAAGGGTGACGGTGTACCAAACCTCGATGCCGCCGGCATCCTGCTGGTGAATGCCGGACGTGTCGAAATCCGCGAAATGACCCTCGATGACAACGAATATGGTGTGCTGATCGTCAACACCGAGTCTTACCTCGATGGAGCAGGCAACGTCATTGATGTCAATGACGGCGATGAACAGCGCTTCTTCATGCAGTATTCCCGAATCGATAACTCAGACATCCGCGGTGTCGACAGCACGGATCTGGTGAACCTCGAACTGGAATTCTCCACCTTCGACAACAACGGTGACGATGCCGCCTTCGGCTGGGACACCATCGCCTCCCAGTACAGGGTCGCGCTGGATGATATCGACCGCGTGGACCAGTATGACCAGGCAGACCGCCCATTCTACGTGCGGATCGAAGGCAACCAGATTACATCCAATCAGCACGATGCCATCCGCATCGTGAGCCTGCCGGGTGCCCGAGGTGCCTCAATCCTCACCGAGATCTTCCGCAACAACATCACCGTCAATGACCTCACCGACCCCAACCCCCTCACGAATGCACCCCCAGAAGATGCACGCCCGGCACTCGACGACGGCTTCTACATGGACTGGGAAGGCCCGGCACGAGTCAGGTTTGACCAGAACCAGATGGACATGCGAGGTCTCGCGGGACAAATGGCCTTTGTCTTCGACAACGACTCCACCGAAGACCTCACCGAAATGTCCATTCAGTCCAATCGCATGGACATCACAAACCTGGGCGTGAACCCTGGAGCAGTCTCGGTGGATATCATCGGTGGCTTTGATATGGACAATCCTTCGCGGTTCTTCGAGGTCTCTGCCAACACCATCAACGTGTCCGGAGCCACTCCCACAGGCATGTTCTTCTCGCTGCAGCCCGGTACCAATTCCCGTGCTGAACGCGCCTACTTCAACGGCAACAACATCACACTCCAGAACGACGGTGGCACCGGCATTCAAATTCGCCGCTCCGGTCAGGGTGCCAGCTTCGGGTTTGACAACAATATCGTCGGCTTCATCGACGACGGGGCCCAGCCCGAACGTGGTTTCTGGTTCGACCAGGTCAACGGCTTCGTCAGGCTGCGAGGCCTTGGCAACCAGATGGGCATCAACGGCTGGGTGCTGCCCGGCAACGACTTCATCGAACGCCTTCTGGATATTCCCCAGGGTGCCAGCACTGGACAGGTGGAAATCAACGGCCAGCCACTGCCGTAGCAGTGAAAAAACCCGCAAAGAGACACTTTGCAAGCACTTTCCGCAGCGAAATGCCCGTTTTTCTCTTATTTGTTGAAAGGCTGAGATTCAGAGCCCACGTCTTCACGACTGCTCTGGCAGGCAACCCACAGGCCTGCTAAACTCCGCACCCGTGGTGACCCCTGTGAACCTCCACAGCCCACCACGTGTCTCAAAAAACAATTCGGGGCGTAGCTCAGCCTGGCTAGAGCGCCTGCTTTGGGAGCAGGAGGCCGCATGTTCAAATCATGTCGCCCCGATTTTTGGCCTTTGGCCAAAAATAGAGAGCAGATGGGAGAGAGTAGAAAGTAGAGGTT
>JBEIEK010000156.1:0-12976 GCA_040382995.1 Planctomycetaceae bacterium | reverse complement strand
CTTCCTGGCGAATCATCGCCGTTTCTGTTTTCCCGCCGCCAGCTGTCAACTCCCTCAATTTTCCATCCCCCGGAAGCCGAGGACTCTGGCTTTTTTCCCCTGATCCACCGTAAACTTCCCGCAGCAGGCTCGCCGCGGCACCGTTCGTCGGCCAAGCCAGTACCCAGCCAAACTCAGCTCGCTGCAGGTTTCCATGTTCACGTCGCTCCGATCTTTGGCCCCGTTGCTCCTGACAATCGCCGTTGTCACTCCACCCGCCCCTGCCGCCGATCCGGCCCAGCTGCGATCCTTCATCGCGGCAGATTCGTCCCGGCAACGCATCGCCATCATCAGCGAAGATGGATCCACTCGCTGGGAACACCGCATCGGCCCGCTCCACGACCTCCACGTCCTGCCCTCCGGAAATGTCCTCCTGCAGCTCACCTGGACGCACGTCGCGGAACTCAATCCGGAAACCGGCAAAACCGTCTGGGAATACGATGCCTCGCGCAGCCCCGACAACCAGGGACGTCGCATCGAAATCCACGCGTTCCAAAGGCTTGAAGGTGGCAGCACCCTGATCGCGGAGTCAGGTTCTGCAAGGCTGCTGACGCTCGCCCCGGATCTCGCACGGCAGGCAACCGTCCCTCTCAAAGTCGCTCGGCCCGATGCCCACCACGACACGCGACTCGTCCGCGCACTCAAAAATGGCAATTTTCTCGTCTGCCACGAGGCTGAAGGCATCGTTCGCGAATACCGCCCCGACGGCAGCACAGCATGGGAATATGCAGTCCCCCTGTTCGGTCGTGAACGTCGCCCCGGGCACGGCGTGGACGCCTTCGGAAATCAGGTGTTCTCTGCGCTGCGACTGGAAAACGGAAACACACTCATCGGCACCGGAAACGGTCATTCCGTGATCGAGGTCACACCGGCCGGCCAGGTGGTCTGGAGCCTCCATCAGAACGACCTGCCCGGGATCCAGCTGGCGTGGGTGACCTCACTCCAGGTGCTGCCCTCCGGCAACATTCTGATTAATAACTGCCACGCCGGCCCGAAGAATCCGCAGCTCATCGAAGTCACCCGCGAAAAACGTGTTGCATGGTCGTTTCTCGATTTTGATCGATTCGGAGACGCCCTTACAAATTCACAGGTGCTGTCCGTCAACGGCCAGCCAGTCACAGGCAGTCTGCGTTAAATTTCAGCCCGAGGAAAGGAACTTATGAAGATCTCCCACCCAGCCGCAGCACCCAAACTGCTCGCCCTGCTTCTGGCAGCCTCGTCAGGTGCAACCGCCCTTGCCGACGAACCCCGCGAAAAGCCCCGCCCGGACGCAGAAGCCCGAGAAAAATCGGAACGCGAATCAGGTTCCAAAGAGAAAGCTGCACCTGAAAAACGCCGCGACGAACGGGGCGAGCGCGAAGAACGCGACCGACGCCCGGAAAAACCTTCGCCGTCGCAACTGAAGGAACGACTCGCCGACCTCATGGCTCAGGCCCGCGAAGCGGAAGTCAACGGCAACGAGGACCGCCTCGCAGATCTCAAGCCCCAAATCACAGAAATCCAGCAGCTGCTGAAACGCATTGGCTCCCCGGCCCCGGAACTGCCCCCGGAACTGCGTCCCCAGGCCGAAAAACTCGAAATCCTTGCCCGCCGCATTAAGCACGTTTTCGTCGCTGCTGAAAACCTTGCCGCCGCCGAAATGCCCGATCTGGCCCACGAACTCCGCCAGAAAGCCGAAGCCATGGAGCGGGAACTTGCCGCCGGCAAGGAAGAACTCATGGCCAAAGCGCAGCCCCGAAAATCGCCCAAACCAGAAGAACCCGGCCGCGAACTCCAGGCACTCCGCGAAGAAAATGAACGACTGCAGCGTAAACTCCGCGAAGTCAGCGAACAGCTGGAACGCGCCGGCAAGTAACGGCAGCCCGTTAAGGTCGGGGCGCCGACAAGTCCGTCAGCGCCTCCTCCGCAAACCAGCAAAGCCTCGGAAACTCTGCCGTTAAAGCAAAGTCTGGCAATTGCGGGCCGCATACCGTGGCACATCCAACAATTCCCCGGGGACACGGCCTTTCCAGCGGAATCCCCTTCGACCGTCCGCCGGAACTGTGCTAAAGCACCTTCCTGGCTGGCCCCCTCAGTCCGCCATTCGACCGCCCCGGAGAATTCTTATGCGATTGTCCCCGCTCCTTGTTACGCTCGCTCTGTTCACTACTGCGTTCGTCTGCCCGGCCTCCGCCGCACCCGGCGCCGACAGCCTTGCCGCAGCACTCGAAGCCTGGCAGCGAGGCGACTCCAGCACCGCCTGGCAACAGCTCACCAACCTGATTGAAAACGATTCCGAAGACCCGCGTGTGCATATGGCTCGCGGACTGCTCAGCGCAGAACTCAACCGCCCCGCTGACCAGGACCTCCGTCGCGCCGCCGCACTTGAAGCCGCCACCGGGAACTCCAGTGCGCTCAACACCCTTCTCGAACCCGTCAGCGGCCCCCTCCGCGAGAAAATTGAAAGGTACCGGTTCGAAGCCCGCGCCGCGCTCAAGCCCGATCCCGCCACTGAAAACCTGAAAGGTGTCTTCCGCGAAGCTCTTGAACTCCGCCGTTCCGGCAACCGCTCCGCCGCCCTCGAAAAATTCCAGCAGCTCACTGCAGCCGGAAGGGATCCGCGGTACTTCTACATGCACGGAATCCTGCTCGCAGAATCCGGTGATCAGGCCGGTGCTGCCAGCATGTTCTCTCAGGCCCTCACGCGCGAAGCCAGTCTCCGCGATATGCAACTCGTCAACGACATGCTCAGCAGCATCTCCCCGCAAACCCGCCTGATGATCGAGGAACAGGCCAAAGTTGAAATCGGCGGTGAAATCATTACACGCAGGCTCCTCCGAGACGAACTCCGCCGGCGCGCACTGATGAGCGAAGAACAGTTGCTCGCTGAGAGCAACGCCGCTGCCGCCGCCGCCGAACGTGAAGCCTCCGCTGCCCTCGAAAATCGACGCCGCTCCGCCGTGGAACAGATCCTCGCCGAACGGGCCCGCGAAGAAGCCAAAAATCAGCAAATGGCCCAACTGCTTCCTGGGCAAACCACAAAGCCCGCCGAAACCACCGTGGCCGCCGCTGACGCCCCAGCTGCTCCGGCAGCACCAGCCACGCCAGCCCCCCCGACCGCTCCAGCAACTGCGCCAAAGAACACCGCCAACCCCTTTCTCGGAGGTGCTGGTGCCCCACGCACACGGCCCGCGGACACCGGCAGTGCTCCCGACAATGCTGCCCCCGCACCCGCCCCTGCATCGCTGAACGCCAGCTGGCTCCCGGCAAACACCGAACTCCTGATCTCTCTCCGGCCCGCAGACATCGCCGCCAGCCCCGCGGCTCAGGCTGCAGGCGGTGCGGCCGCTGTCGATGCCGCCATTCCTCAGCTGCAAACACTCGGCCTGTCTGTCGGTGATATCGACTCTCTGACAATTTCCATCAGCGATGTCATCCTCGCCTTCGGCCCAATCGCCACCCAGGCCGCAGCGGGTGGAGCCCCCGATCCCACCGTTCTGCAAAAGCAACTCAGCGACAAAGCCCTCGCCGTGATCAGACTCTCCAAAGACATCGACCCGGCCGCACTCGCCACAGCACTGCAGGCCACCTCCGCATCCGAAAATGGAACAACCTGGTACAAGGTCGCTGCTCCCCAGCCCGATCAACCCGAATCTGCCTGGTTCGCTCCCGATGCCCGCACGATCGTCATGGGCCCCGAACGAGCCGTAAAGGCCGCAATCGAAAACGGGGCTGGCGAAGCAACGCTTGAGAACTTCGCCTTCGTGCCCGGCGACTCTCAGATGGTCATCGCCTTCTCAAGCCCGCTGCTGGCAGGTCTGAGCGCTGCCATCAACGCTCCCCAGGGCGCCCCACCCTTCGTGGGCGCTCTTGCGGAAGCCGTGAAGGGGAAGATCGCCGGCGCCGCCATCACCCTCAATTATGATAACTCGGCAGATCTCTCGATTCTGCTGAATCTCATCGATTCAGACGCCGCCGCAGAAGCTGGAGCCGCTCTCAGGGAAACGCTGGGATTCGCCAAACAGATGGTGCCGCTCTTCTCTGCCCAGCTCCCACAGCCACTCGTACCCGGGATTGTGGAAACAGTCAACAGTCTCTCCGAGTCAAATCGGTCTACAGTCCTGTCACTCTCGGCGACCATTCCGCAGTCACTCATCGAAGCCGTACAACAAAATCCCGGACTGTTCGTACCGGGAGGACTGCCCGGAGCTCCGGGTGCTCCCGGACTGCCAGGCGTTGCTCCACCGCAATAGGCGTCCGAGTTCCATTGAGAATTCAATCCGCAGGCATCGGTTCCCCCCGATGCCTGTTGTTTTTTGGGTGCGGCACCTGTCGAGGAATTGTTCACACTACTGAACATCTGTAGCCGGCTCGGTGGGCATGCACCCGTTTTCACTAAAACCGGATTTTTCCCCACCAACAATGCGACTTCCTGGCACGCATTTTGTTGCTTAGTGTCAACGAGTGGTGCGTGAACGCATCATTCCCACCGCATTCTTTGCGAATTCCTGCAGATTCTGTCTCTGACCGGCCCCCGCTGGCAGATGCAGGGGGGAGTCTCTGTAAAAGTCCATTGTCAGGCTGTAAACGGCCCTGTTCAGCGGACTTAATGCGTGAGATGTGAAGTGTATCACCGTGAATTAGCCCCCCGAAAATCTCCTGTATCCTTTAACCGGGACTACACCGCGTAACCCCTTTTCAAACAGTCCGGGCTTTTTAACTCCAAAGTCCGGCGCTCCAGGGGCAGAGTGAAAATGACGATTCAGGAAGTACCTCCATCAAACCCGCCAGCCTGGCTGCGTTGGTTCGTCAACGACGCCATTCGTGGTGTCATGCACCGAGTCGACTCCGCCCCAATCGGCTGCCACTTTTACTACGATGCCGAAAACACAACATGGGAAGTGACGCTGTTCATCAGTCGCTCTGAAGTTCTTGGCGGTGCGTGGGACGGCAAGCCTGTTCCCACGGGCCTTGAAGTCGACATTTTGAAAGTGTCGGCTGCATTCGACCGGCAACCTGCTGTTTTCTGGCAGGCCGAACAAGTGCTCCCGGAAGACGAACTGGGTTCCCATTTGTCATTCGAGGGCATCAGCCGTGGCAACCAGGTCTGGCTTCGCGTTTTGCAGACGCCACCTTCATGGGCAGGTGTCGGGCGGTTGCTTCACGCAGCCACCGGCGAATTTGAAAACCTTTGGTAATGCTGTGATCAGCGTTGGTAAAAAAGAAAAAGCCAGAGAGTTGTCTCTCTGGCTTTTTTGGTTTAGCAGGTCATTTGCGAAGGACAGTCGGGGCTTATTCTTCTGCGACGAAGGGCAGCAGCCCGATGAACCGCGCTCTGAGGATCGCCTTCCTGACAACGCGTTGATACAGCGCTGAGGTACCAGTGCGGCGACGAGGCAGGATACGCCCTTCGCGATCGATCAGGGTTCGCAGAGTTTTGAGGTCTTTGTAGTCCACGTACACCGGGCGAAAAACGCCACCGCTGGTGAACGGGCAGCTCATTTTCTTTTTCTTCAGCCGAGCACGTCGCTTGCGAAGTTTTTTCAGGTCTGCGCGTGAAATTGTAGCCATGAATCTTCCGGATACCTTATGGAAAAAACGCAGGCGGGCAAGTTGGACCCCGTGAAACCGCAGTCTGCCAGATTTTGCACTTGCAGCGATGGAAACCGCGATCTGCCCGTTGGACCGGCGGAGAGCCGGCGGGGTGAAACAGCCGCAAGTGTATTCAGATCTGTGCTTTTCGGCAAGAAAACCACCCTGATTCCGACTCTTTTCCGGCATTTCCAGCGGATTCTGACGGAATCCCCAGACTGAACCCGCAGCGAGCACTCCTGACCCGGAGTCCGCATTTGCCCGAGTTTCGTCCAGTATCGCCACTGCCCTCGCCCTCCCATTTATCCATCTGTCAGGCTCGTCTTGAGAAATCAGTGGCAGCAGGCTAGCATTCCCCTCCGCCATGGTCGGCTTGTCACACAGATGATGGGATTCACGTACTTCACGGAGGAACTACGATGAGCAGTGCAACCTTGCGAGTCTTTTCGCCGGACGAAACAGAGCCGCTCGATTCCCAATCGCTGCATGATCACCCTGCTGCCGCGACCGAGACCTCAGACATCCTCCCTTTTGTCGCCACTGGCCGCACCACCATCTTCAGCGGTCGTCTGGTTCCGGCTCTTGAGCGCGCCAGGATGCTCCACCAGAATTCAGAATGCCCCGAATGTGGCAAACCCAACGTTCAACCGCTCGAACTGAACGACGCACTGATCAGCCCCCGCAGTCGCCTGCCCGTGCCTGGCACCGCCACAATCATCGGGTTTCACTGCGAAGACTGTGGCTGCGAATGGCCTGTGTTCCAGATCAGCCGCCGCAGCGTCTGAACATCGTGCTCACCAGGGCCTCCCAACATTCTCAATTCTCCGCGGGAAACTTCAGGATGTCCCTGCGATTGTTGCTGCCGGTTTTGCTGTTTTGCTGCCTGCACACAGGCTGTGTTCACCGCCGCGTGACCATTCATTCCTACCCCCAGGGCGCACTGGTGAAGGTCGACGGCAAGGATCTCGGCTACACCCCGGCTTCGTTCGACTTCACGTGGTATGGCACTCGCGAGGTTCAGCTGCTGCTGGACGGCTACGAAACCCACACGGAAATGATCACCATCGACAGTCCCTGGTACCAGAAATTCCCCATCGACTTCCTGTCTGATAATTTTGCCGGTCGACAAATTGTCGATCATCGGCAATTCAGCTTCCAGCTGCGTCCGCGGCGCACTGATATTTCCGCCGACGTCATCAATCGAGCCAATTCTCTGCGCAGCGAAGCACTCCACGGACAACAGCCCTGATGGCCTCGCGCCATCCGCGCCGCCTGATCCGTCATCAAAATTGCCAGACTTCGCTGGAAAACCGTCCGGAAAACGCCATAACTCACACTGGCGTCGTTTCCCCGGCACTTTCTTCCAACGCTTTTCCTTCCAGTGTCGTACACCGGTGGCGAAAGGCGTTGCCGCATGATTCGCATGTCCGATCCGGACTCGCTCAACCTGCATTCTCCTGCTCAGGATGCTGCTCCGGCAGACAACTCCTCCAGCGAAGCGCGGCTTGTGCATCTCGCTCGTCAGGGTGACCACGATGCCTTCGGGCAACTGGTGCTCCGATACGAACGTCGCGTGGTCAAGGTGATCCAGAGATTCATCGCCGATCGCGAAACCGTCTCAGATCTCACCCAGGAATCCTTTCTCCGCGCCTTTCAGCGCCTTCAGCAATTCGATCCCGCCCGTCGGTTCGGACCCTGGCTTTTCAAACTGGCGGTCAACCTCACCTGCGATCACCTCCGTCGCCAGCAGCGTCGCGGACGCTGGTCACTCTTCTCCTCACGGCCCGAAGAATGGCTCACCGACTCCGCGTCTGCGGCCGCATCCCGCCGCGACGAAATCACCGTCCAGGTCCAGCGCGTACTCCTTGAACTCCCAGAAGCCTACCGAACGGTGCTCATCCTCCGCGATCTCGAGGGCTTCTGTACGGCAGATGTCGCAGCCATCACCGACCGCACCGAAGCCACCATCCGCTGGAGACTCGCCGAAGCCCGCAAAATGTTTCGCGACGCCTGGGAACGCCAGGAACGACGTGACCATCACAGTGATCCCAACTCCCGCCCAGCCATCCCCCCAGAACTCCCCTCCGCAGGTGCAACATGAACTGCACACAGGCCAGACGATTGATCCATCTGCACGTCGGTGATGACCTCACTCTCACAGAATCGCAAATCCTCGAATCTCACCTGGCGGATTGCCCCGCCTGCTGCAGCCAGCAGGCACGAATGCTCCGTCCCATGGCCGCCCTGCACGCACTCCGCGATGCAGCGCCCGAACCCTCACCCTCCGTCTGGCCATCCGTCTCCAGCTCAATCCTTACACAGATTCGCCTGCACCACACGACGCGCCGCTTCAACCTGCAGGTTGCTGCCGTCAGCGTTTGTTCACTGCTTCTCGCCGTCGTCACCATCGTCCAGACACTTCAGTCCCTCCGGCCTGGCTCGACTGATGCGGCAAACTACTGGATGCCCACCCAGGCCCAGCGACTTCCCGGTCAGTTCCAGCCGTCGGTTCGCAGCGTCGCGTCCTTCAGCCAGAATAGTCCCAACAGCGCTCAACTGCAACACGCGGTCAACTGGCCACACGGCGCCCAGGACTTCTAGATTCAGTGACTCAATCGCCCTTCGGTTTTTCCGCGGTGACCCGCTTCACAAACTTCAGCAGCAGCGGGAATGCGGGCTCCGCCATTTCTCCATGGTTGTAGCCCTGCAACTCAAGCAGCTCCACATCTGTATGCTGCACCTCCCGAAACATCCGCCACAAATACGCATTCTCCTCGTAACGCCCCAGTAACTCCTTCTGGCGGTCACCTGTCACCAGCAACAGTGGCGGTGCAGTCTTGCGGACGTGAAACAGCGGAGCAAGTTCGTCAATTACGGGCTGAGTCTCCGCGATGTCCCGTTCTTTCCGAATGGTAAAATGAGTGATCGCCTGGCCACTCAGCGGTACCAGACCTGCCAACAGATCCGGCGACAATCCGTGCGGCTGAAGCCAGCGTGAATCGAGGCCGACCATCAGAGTCAGATAGCCGCCGGCCGAATGCCCGACCACCACCACGCGCCGCGGATCCCCTCCGTACTGCTCGATGTTCTTCAGCACCCAGGCCACCGCTGCTGCCGCATCTTCGATGTAGGCAGGGGCCTTCACGTCGGGATGCAGCCGGTATCCCGCTCCCGCAATCGCCACGCCCCGACTACGCAACGCCGACGGCACTTCCCGATTCCCCTTGCTCAGCCCACCGCCGTGAAACCAGACCACTGTGGCAAAACCGCGCTCATTTTGGGGGCAAATCAGGTCCAGCCGACAACGCTCAAATCCCGCTTCCCCGGCAGCGGACTCAGGCCGGTAGGCCAGGTCCCGGTACAGACTTTCCGGCGCGGAAGTCTGACCGCTTGCACCCGCCGCCCAGCACAGCAAACTCAATAACACCAGCACGCGCTGCAACGCCACTGTACCGCCGCTGATCAAACGCATACTGCGCTCCACAAAAGTAGCTCCCTTCGCGGAGCGAAAGGCTGGAATGTGAGCCCTTTGGGGGACTCGCGCGGGATCAACTCCGTGTCAGGCTTCCGGCAGACGGCCCTTCATCCGCAAATGCCGCTCCACCTCATGCAACAGCGGATCAATCGTCCACTCCTGAATCTGATGCGGCGGATTCCATTCGAACCAGCGGTGGTCATCGTGCTCCGTCACCTGAATCTGCACGGGCCGCAACAGCCAGCCCAGATAAATCAGAATCCGCTTCTCGATCAAGCCCCGACCGCCATACCGACGCTGATTGACCAGGTAGCGGTTCTCGTACTGGAAATCCGGATCCACCTCCACCGCGTCCGCCGGGATGCTGGTTTCCTCCCAAAGTTCCCGCAAGGCGCACTGCAGTTCCGTCTCGCCGGGATCCAGATGCCCCTTTGGCAAATCCCACCGCCTGGAGTGGCGCATCAACAGGAAGGAATCCACGGGGTTTCCCCGCAGGATCAGAAATCCACATGAAAGCGGCTGCTCCACAACCCTGCTCCCTCCCAATCACAATCCCGACGGAATTTCCAGGAATCTTAACGAGATCACAGAAACCAGGAAAGCCGAACCAGCAGTCACCCAAACATACCCGCCAAATCGGGCATTGAATTTCTTTCCTCCAGTCGCTGGTGAAAGAATTTTGCAAAGTCCTCACACTGTTGGCGTATCCGTACTGTTTCAGGGAGTTCACGATGATTGTTCCCCGCTGCTTTTCGCCGTGCCGATACCGGCAAACCCTTGTACGTTTGCTGGTTACCTTCGCCTCCTGCGGTTTGGCAGCGAACGCATTCCGTTCAGTATGGTGCGGCCGCAAAACTGGTCCAAACAGAACCCGCAGTGGCAACTGATGACCGCCGAATTTGTCGCGGTCTTCCCGTCCACCGGCCTGCGTCTCTCCTCCGACTCCCCCGGCATGGCCGACGGCCCACTGATTTCGCACGTGACCGTACTCGGTCCCCCTGTCCTTCCCGGGCCACTGGACGAGGTCCCCGTGCCGCTCCCGTCCGAACTCGATTCCTTCGTCCTGGACCGTGATGCTGCCATTACCCTCGGTAAGGCTCTCTTCTGGGATATGCAGGCCGGCAGTGATGGTAAAACCGCCTGCGCCACCTGCCACTGGCATGCAGGAGCTGATATCCGCACGGTCAATACACTGAACCCGGGTGCCCCGGGCAGCACATTTGGTCACCAAACCTCCTCCGGTGCTGAGCTCGCCCAATCAGCCCTCAGCAACTTCCGTGGCCCCAACCACAAAATGCAGCCCGCTGACTACCCGTTCCATCGCCTCGACCCCGACGTCAGCGGTATCTCTGATCTCCAGGGCAACCCCGCCGAAATCGCAAAGGTCGTTGAGTTCCTCAAACACCTCACCGATCCCCGAGTCCGTCTGCAGCAGGCACCCTTCGACCACCCCGAACTGATCCTCCCCAACGGACACCACGAAGTCGATGGCAAAGTCCTCGATTCCCGCTACAGACTCCCCGCCAATGGACGACACGGTGGCCCTCCGCTCGGTTCGTTCGAGGAGGCGCTTCGGTCCGGCTTGCTGATTCCCGAAAATTCCGGCCAGTCACCGAGCCGCCTGCGTAGTCGCTGTCTTCTGCGCGCACGCGAGGCTTCGCGTGATCCACCCCATCTTTTCCCCAAACTCCCCCTCAGGCAGACATCCTCGGACGTCTCCCTGACGGCATTTTTTTCCGTCCTCGTCGGCTGTGTACTTTGCAGAAACTCGCGTCCTGACTTTCCTGCATTCCGCAGGCGCAATTCGCGCCGCACCGAACTACAATCGCAACAAAGCCCGAAAGGACCAGACCCTCCGGACCTCCATGGAACTTCTCCGATGTCCGCAACCCGCACTATCCGCGTTGAAACACTCACCCGCGTTGAGGGCGAAGGTGCGCTGAATATCCACCTGGAAGGCCAGACCGTCCGCGACGTGCAGCTGGCGATCTACGAACCTCCACGCTTCTTCGAAGCTTTTCTTCGCGGACGCCCGCTGGAGGAGGTCCCCGACCTGACCGCCCGGATCTGCGGAATCTGCCCGGTTGCCTATCAGTTAACATCCGTGCAGGCCCTGGAAAACGCGCTGGCGATCCACATCACCCCGGAAATCCGCCGACTGCGACGCCTGCTGTACTGCGCCGAATGGATCGAAAGCCACGCTTTGCACATCCATCTGCTCCAGGCTCCCGACTTTTTTGACGTCCCCAGCGGCATTGAACTGGCTCGTCAGTTTCCCGTGGAAGTCAACCGTGGACTGACCCTGAAAAAATACGGCAATCAGCTGCTGGAAGTACTTGGTGGCCGAGCGATCCACCCGGTGAATGTGGCTGTTGGCGGATTCCATCGGGCGCCGCGTGTCGACGAGCTGCAGGCTTTGATTCCACGATTCGAGGAGGGCTGTCGCCTTGCCGCAGACGCTGCACGCTGGTTCGCCACTCTTCCCTTTCCGGATTTCCGCTGCAACTGGGAGCTGACAGCGCTGCAGCACCCGGACGAGTACCCGATGAATGAAGGGGATGTCTGCTCAACAACCGGAAGTCGCGTTTCCGTGGCTGACTTCGAGTCCGTGTACGTTGAGGAGCAGGTGCCCCACAGTACGGCGCTGCAGGCCTGCAAACTGCCCGAACGCGCAACTTACTGTGTCGGTCCGGCTGCCCGCATCAGCCTTAATCGTTGTCGCCTGCACCCAACAGCCGGCAACGTCGCCGACGAAATCGGTTTTGAGACTCCCTGCCGCAACCCCTTTATGGTCATCCTTGCTCGCTGTCTTGAAGTCCTCCACGCCTTCGCCGAAGCGCTTGACATCCTGAAAGATTATCGCGGAACCAAAACCGCCAAAGTCCCCGGCAGCCATGCAGCGGGCTCCGGAAGTGCCGCCACCGAAGCACCGCGGGGACTGATTTATCAGCGTTACGCCGTCAACGCTGACGGCCAGGTTGTCAGCGCGAAAATCATGCCACCCACGTCGCAAAACCAGCGACAGATCGAGCTTGACCTGATGCAGTGGCTGCCCCCGCTGCTGCAGCTCCCCGATCAACAGATCGCTGACGCCTGCGAAAAACTGATCCGCACATGGGACCCCTGCATCAGCTGTTCCACGCACTTCCTGAAACTCAACATCAATCGACAGCCTTCAAAATGACGGTTCCAAACGTGCTTGTCGCCGGACTGGGAAGTGCTCACGGTGATGATCAGGCCGGATGGCTTGCCATCGATTACCTGCAGCAAATGCTCCTGCAAGCTCCCGCGACACAGTCCCGCGTCGTCGCCCGGAAACTCAGCACCCCTCTTGATCTGCTTCCGGTGCTTGATCAACACCCACATGTGCTGATCATTGACGCTGCGCAGGTCCTGCCGACCGAAAATCCGCAGGCCAGCCTGCGGATCGAAATCCCCGCGCCATGGACCCCTGAACGCCTTGCCTCCTGCCTCGCCCACCACCCACGGCCTCGACTGGACACCCACGGAATCGGGCTGTCCCATGTCCTGCAGCTTGCTCAGCTGCAGTTGAAATCATCAGTCCCGCAAGTCACCCTGTTCTGTATTCCTGCCAGTGACTTTGCCCCGTTCGCACATCCCTCTCCTGCCACCATCGAACTGGCGCGCATCACAGCCACTCAAATCCTGATGGAACTGCACATGCGCTGCCGCCCGGCCAGCAACGCTTAGTAGCCCGGTTTCTTCAAAACATTACAATCCCCCCTCTCCCCGCCAGGGGAGAGGGGCCGGGGGTGAGGGGCCAACACCACGGGGCGGGGGGGGGGGGGGGGGGGGGGGGGGGGGGGGGGGGGGGGGGGGGGGGGGGGGGGGGGGGGGGGGGGGGGGGGGGGGGGGGGGGGGGGGGGGGCG
>JBEIEK010000155.1:0-13022 GCA_040382995.1 Planctomycetaceae bacterium | reverse complement strand
GTGGACTTATGTGTTAGTGCGTTATACTGGGCTTGTGCGGAAGGTGTGTGAGTGTGAGTGGCTTTATCTGCCGAGCTTGAGGCGGGCGGGTTCGTGAGCCACTCGGGAGGTTTTTGGGGAGTGTCGTGGCGTGGGGTTTCGGCGGTGCTGGTGCTGGCGGCGCCGCGCATGCCGGCGAGCGTGGAGCGGACTTCTCCGGTGCGTTGCAGGAGGGTGCCGAGCGTTTTTCCGGAGCTGCGTTTTTCACGCGTGAAGAGACGTTTTATCCAGCTGCCATCAAGCTGCACGCGGCGGACAGCGACATCGAGTGGCAGCAGGATGGCGATGAGCATGAGATACCAGTCGAAGATGGGGCGGCTGCTGCGTTTGGGCTGTCGTTCGCCGAAGAGTTGTTGAGCGACGGAAGCGGCGTCGGTGTCGATATCGAGTTCCTTTCCGCCGGTGGATTCAGCGATCTCGCGGAGGGCCAGAGGGTTTGCGCGGAAGCGAAGATATTCGGGCGAGTAGGAGACGATGAAGCCGGCGTTGGCGGACTCGTTGCGGGTTCCGTCTGTGGCAGAGACCATCACCTGATAGCGACCTTCGCCCTGCAGAGCGAGTGTGGTTTGGTAGCGTCGGGGCGCGATCTGGCGCACGGGTTGAGACTTTTCGAAGTCACCCGGGCCTTTAACGGAAACGTTGACATCGAGGAGCGTTTCTTCGGGGTGGAAGTCTTCGACAACCACAACGCCGTCGTTGCCGTTGACATAGGTGTAGACGCGGAGGAATTGTTCGCGGCGACTGCGTCCGATGCGGGTGACGATCTGGTTCACCAGCTGCTGGAACTGGTTCCATTGAACATAGTCGCGGCCCCAGCGTTCGGTGAAGTCGGAGGTCCATGCAGCGGTGACACCCAGGCCATACCGCCAGACGGCAAGGATGGGATCAGGATCCTCTTCGCCGGCGGCTTTTTCGGAATCGGTGAGCGGAGCGGAGAGGAGGATGGAGGCGCGGGGGTCGTCCTTGGGTGACGTCAGTACATAGCCGTGCAGCTGGGGGGATTGAGTGATGCCGCGAAGCAGGGGGTCTGTACCGACAAGCTGTGGGGTGAAGCTGCGGGTTTGAATCTGTGAGCGGCGGAGTGTTTTGGCTTCCTTGACGAAGATGGACGGAAGTTCTGAGGGGTCGGAGGGTACGTAGAGTCGGCCTTTGGTGATGCTGGCGATGTCGGCCATCAATTGTGTGTCACCGTTGTGTGGGAACACGGCCACGGTAGAGACAGAGATCTGGCTGTCAACAAATTTCTGGAGCAGTTCGGGAGGTGGTGCCTGGGGGTCGCCGTCGGAGATGATGATCATGTGTCTGGAAGCGGCGTCGGATGCGGCCAGTGAGTCGTAGCCGAGCTGCATGGTGGTGGAGAAGGTGCCCATATCACCGATTTGGGCATTATTGATCTTTGGGACCATTGTGGGGTATTCGGAGGCTGGTGTGAGATCGAAGATCCAGCCATCACCACTGGCGGTCTGCGCGAGCACTCCGACGAGATCTTCGGGGTTGAGCACCTGGATGGCGCGTTTGGTGATGCGTTTGGCCCAGGCGTTTCCTGCGGGGAATTCGCAGGTGTGCAGAATGATGGCGACGGCCCCTTTGGGAAGGATTTTCTTGTTGGTGATTTCGAGGGAAATGGGGAGGGCACTGGCGATGGGCGAGCCCTGCCAGCCACCGGGACCGAAGCTGTTGGGGCCTCCGACCATGAGAAACCCGATGCCGAGGTCGCGGATTGCGTCGTGCACGGCCTGGATCTGTGTGGCCAGCAGTGCGTCGGCAGGCACGTCGGCGAAGATGATGGCGTCGTAGGGCATGAGCTGCAGCGGGTCGAAGGGGAGCTGCCCGGCCGTCATGACGTCGACCTGGCGTTCACCCTGTTTGAGCGCCAGTTCGAGGAAGCGAATTTCTTCGGTGGAGCTGCTGGTGTCGGTGACGATCAGAATGCGGCCGGGACCATCGAGATAGATGTAGTTGCGAACTTCGTTGTTTTCGCTGCGGCTGTCTGAGCCGGGTGAGGGTTCGATGCGCGCGGAGTATTCGTAGTAGCCGGGCTGATCGACTTTGATGGGAATGGAAAATCGGGTCTTGCTGGCGGGGAAGGTGATTTCTTCGCGGGAGATCACGTTGTCGCCGTCGCTGAAGACAAGTGTGCCGGAGGAGGGTTTGAGGGAGTTCAGGACGACGGAGGCTTCGTAGGTTTCGCCGAGCCGCACCAGGCGCGGAAGGTCAAGTCGTTCGAGGAGCACTTCGGAGTCGTACTGGTAGTCCATGGGGACGACGCTGACTTCGATGCCACGCGACTGAAGGTCGTCCACCACGTCGCGGAGCTGGCCGACAGTTTCCGTTCCGTCGCTGACCAGCACGATGCGTCCGAGATTGTCTTCGGGGAGCATTGCGGCGCTGAGGGCGAGCGATTGTTCGAGGTTGGTGGCGTCGGCGGCGACCTGGGAGTTGATGAAGCGTTCGAAGGGGAAGGTGGAGCGGGGCGGATATTCGACAGCGGGCGTGCGTCCGAAGACCACCAGCCCCGCTTCGTCCGCAGCCGGCTTTTCAGCAGCCGTCTGGGCGACGAATTCGAGCGCCTCGTTGCGCCAGGGGCGAACGGAATCAGAGACGTCGACGTTGTAGACAACGGAAACACGGTCGCTGGTGCGAACGGCCCGAGGTTCTGCGAGCACAAGAATGAGCAGTCCGAAGAGGAGCAGTCGAACAAACCCGGCCCAGGCGCCGCGACGCACCGGCAGCCCGGCGTGGCCTGCTGCCTGCATCCACCAGATCCAGGGGGCAAGAATGAGCAGCAGCAGCATCCAGGGGCTGGCAAATTCGAGCTCTCGAACGAGCTCGGGCTGGGGGAAGGCGACGTTGAGCCTGGTGAGAAAGGGCAGTCGCGGAAATCCGGGAGCGCTCCAGCGCTGAGGGCTGGCGGCTGTGAACACCGGTGTGGGGATGATGGCGAAGGCCACAAGTGCAAACAGCACGGCGAACGCAGCGAGCGGCCAGGCGGAAGCGAGGCCCGGCGGACGGTGCGGACGGGGGAACAGGCGGCGCAGAAACTGTTGAAGACGGCTCACGGCGTTAGCTCCACCAGGCGATGGTTACCTGTATCGGCAATGAGTATACGGCCATCGGTGAGGTATGTCAGGTCCCAGGGCTGGTAGAATTCCTGTAAATTGCGGCCGGGACGGCCAAATCGGCCGATGATGCTGCCGTCGGGATTCAGCAGCGTCAGCCGCGCCGCTTTGTTCTCGATCACATAGATCCGACCGTCCTCTGTAACTCGCAGATCATACGGATAAGCCAGCGGTTCCGCCTGCTCCGGCAACGTAATGATTCGCCGCAACTGCCCCGTCTCACTGAAGACCTGAATCCGGTCGTTGAACGCGTCCACCACGTACACTTCAGACTTGTGCAGCGCAAGGCCGCTGGGGCGTTGAAACTGACCCGGGCCAGTCCCGTGACTGCCAAACTGCAGCACAAACCGCCCCGAAACATCAAACTTCTGCACTCGCTGATGGGCGCCGTATTCACCGACATAAAGAAAGCCGGACGAATCCTGAGCGATCGCCACCGGGAAGACAAATTGCCCCGGTTCCCGGCCCTGAGTTCCAAACATGCTGTCCACATGACCGTCCGGTGTGAAGAACACTATGCGATGGTAATGCGTGTCCGCCACCACAATTCGCCCGTCCTGCAGCCTCCAGACACCTTCTGGTTTGCCGATTCGCGAGTCGGGCATGTCCCAGCGTTTGCTGAGGTTGCCGTCACTGTCGTACACCAGCACTCGACCGGCATTGTCGAGCACGTAAACCGTGTTCTGTTCGTCCGAATACAGGCCGCGGGGGGCCGGCAGGAAACGTTCCGCGGAAGGGATCTTCCAGACGCGCAGCCGGGAAAAGTACAGCTCAGGAGCATCCTGCGACGCACTGCAGCCGGACAACGCCGTCAATGCCGCGGCCGCTTTGCACAGTCCCGCACCAACGGCCTGACGCCGCGAAATTGAAGGACGCAGGTTTCCAGCGCACCGTCGGTCCATCATGCGGCACTCCTGAGGCTGATCGTCACACCTGTGCCGGGTGACAGACCAGTTGCGGAATGCTGATGGAAGACCGCGATTGGTGAGCCGCCACGGGGCTGGAGCAGGGTTTCCTGATAGAGTCCGCAATGCTGAGATGACACCACCTGCAGCGCAGACTGAGGGTTTGGCAGCAGCCACACCTGATGCGGGCGAATGCAGGTGTTCGCAGGCAGGGTGACTGAGCTTTCCTGAAGGGCCGACACGTCGTCCGGTGACCACCAGTTGAGCGGTCCGAGGAATCGACCGAGCTCAGCGGTGGCGGGTCTTGAGTAAAGTTCGTGGACACCACCGCTGAAGCTGATGGCACCCTGCTGCAGGCACACTACCTGTTCGGCCTGACGCAGAACCACTTCAGGTTCATGACAGGAAAAAATCAGTGAACTGCCCGCTGCAAGTGCCAATGAACGGATGGCACTCCAGAAGGCCGGCTTGCGGACGGGATCTACGTGGGAAAGAGGTTCATCCATAATAAGCCATGCAGGGGCTGCGGCAAGCCCGCGAGCTGCGGCAAGCCGGGATGCTTCGCCGAGCGACAGTTCGGAGGGACGCGCGTTCGCCAGATGGGACAGAGCGAACTGATCGAGGATTTCGTCTGCAGAAAAAGCAGATTTCCCGGGCACCAGACGAGATTCCGGCTGCACTGCCAGCAGATGCTGACGCACAGAAAGATGCGGCCAGAGACCGCCCGTTTGAGGCACCCAGTAATAAGCCAGCCCCGACGCGGCCCTGACAGCGTTGTCCGGTCGCTGGATACGCCCCGCATCAGGCTGCTCGAAACCCACCAGCAGATTCAACAGTGACGTCTTGCCAGCACCCGAATAACCAATCACCGCCGTTGAACCCGGCAAAAACGTCAGATTGACCCCGTGCAGCCGCCAGCGATCGTTTCCACGAAGTGAAACAGATTCCAGCTGAAACATGGCTGACTTTGTGAAAAACGATGGAAAACCCCGGTTTTCCAAATGCCCTGTGTCCGGTGTCCGCACGGCAATGCACTACGCACCCGCTCGTCCGGCCGGCCGTGGTGCGATCATACCACAACAACCACGCTGGAAACAGAAAAATCAGGCCTGTTCGGGCTGTGGCAGTCAGGTTTTTCGGGCTGCGCGATAACCAATCCCGCGGACAGTCTCAATCACCGATCCAGGGGCGCCGATTTTCTGCCGCAAGGCCCTCATATGCACGTCAATGGTGCGTTCAAGGGCTCCCGCGTTGACCCCGCGAGCCGATGTCAGCAGTTCACTGCGGGTGAAGGGGCGGCCGGGCTGGGCAAGGAGCGTCCAGAGGATTTCAAATTCGGTGGGGGTCAGATCCACCAACTGGCCGCTGACCGTCACAGATCGCCACGTGCGATTCATTTCAATCCCATGCAGTTCGAGCAAACCGTGCCCGTTCCGCAGTTCTGGTTCTTCCTGTGGACGCGCCCGCAACAGAATATTGATCCGCTGCTGCAGCAGCGGCAGACTGAAGGGACGGGCCAGATAATCATCGGCACCCATGTTGAAGGCAAGCGTCTGGTCAAGCTCTGAGGAACGGCTGGAAACGATCATCAGGTCGGTCCGAGTGAGCCGCGCGTCGTGCTTGAGCTGGCTGCAAAGTGCCAGACCGTCGGCCGTCCGCAACGCCAATTCCAGCAGAATGAGCTGCGGCTGGAGTTGGCAGGCTGTCTGAATCGCCTGCACCGGAGACGGTTCCCAGTGGAACTCGCAGCCGTTTGTCCCGAGCCCCGAGACAGCAAGGCCGTACAGCTGCGAGTCTTCGTCGATAATCAGGATTCTCGCTGCCATCGGTCCTGAAAACTCCCTCGAGTTCGCCCTGTCAACTTTGGACAACCCGAGACTTTGTGACCGATTGCTTAAGAAATTGTGAATGGCCCTCGCAGAGGCGGGGAATTCACAGTTTCTTAACCGGCGTTTTCAGAGGTCAGACGGATCCGCATCCAGCGGCCGGCAGCAAATCGAGCCCACATGAGCAGTCCGGTGAAGATGATGTTGGCCGAGGCGGCTATCCAGAGACTGCTGAGTGAAGGCGAGGCGGAGTGCACAACGTTCCACGCCGGCAGCACCATCACCAGCCAGCTGCAGGCGAGCGTCAGCAGCATCGGGTAGACCGTGTCTCCGGCACCGCGGAGCGCCGAAGAGAACACGACCGCGAGGGCATCGAAGAAGGAATAGACCGCAACGAATTGCAGGAGCAGACTGGCCTGAGCAGCCAGCGCGGTGATGCCACCGGCTCCCGTGTCGTGTTCGTCGGCGAACAGAAAAAACGGATAGAGCGACTGGTTGGGGAAGAGCACCAGCAGGAGGCCTGTGCCACCGGTCCAGAGTCCCCCGAGGAGCACCGCGTTGCGGACTGTCTGTCTGGCATGATGCATGTGTCCGGAGCCGACATGGTGCCCCACGAGTGTTTGAATGGCAGTGCCGAAGCCCAGCAGCGGCACGAAGATCAGGCCATTCACGCTGAAGGCAAGGTTGGTGGCGGCCAGAGCGGTGCTGGAAAGCTTTCCAACCAGCATCAGGAAGGCGGTGAAACCGGAGTTGTCCACGAAATAGTGCAGACCGCTGGGAACACCAAATTTCAGGAACTTCCTGATCAGCGGCCGGTCGAGGCGGCATTCACGGCCCAGCGGAAGTCTCTGCCGTCGAGTTTCCGAAAGCAGCAAACACACATAAACCAACAACTCACAGCAACGTGCAGCCACCGTGGCGAGTGCCGCTCCGCGAATGCCCAGTGCCGGAATCGGACCACTTCCGTAGATCAAAAAGTAATCCAGTCCGAAGTTCACGCCAACCGCCAGCAGGCTGACGCACATCACCACACTGGTCCGCTGCTGGCCACTGAAGAAACAGCTGCAGGCCGCTGCGAGCAGCTGGATGATGTTGCCCGCGCACAGCGTGTTGAAATACTGCGCTTCAAATTCTGTCACGTCCGGTGGATGTCCGGCGGCGGCCAAAGCCATCCGCGTGAACGGCAGGCAGCCCAGCAGCAGGATGCCGGCTACGAGTGCCAGCCAGATGGCCTGCCAGAATGAAGCCAGCATGCGATCGGGTTGTTTTGCGCCGGCAAACTGAGCGATGAAGGTGTTGGCGTATAGGACTGTGCCCAGCGGAATGCAGACGATGGTCCAGTGCAGCAGTGACGCAGGGGTCACTGCCGCCAGCGCCTGTTCGGAACAGCCGGCGAGCATCATGCGGTCGACGGAGTTCATGAGCGCCTGGGAACCGGAGCTGATCATCAGCGGCACCGCGACGCGGAAGAGCTCCCGCATGGAACCCGGTGCGGCGTGAGACGGAGAAAGGGACGATTGTGCGTCTGGTGACATGCGTATTCAGCTGTTGGTCGCGCTGTCGTGGTCCATCCGCGCCAGCCTGGCAGCAGTGGACATGCGGATCAGCAGAATGCCGGCCCGCATCAAACCAAGTGCACCTGAGAGCACCACAGCTGCTTCGACGATGCGCGGTTCTGCGGAATTCATGGCCAGTCCAAGAGCCAGCCGCAGTATGAACAAAGAACCACCGACAAGTGCCCAGCCGGCGAGTTCGCGAATCCAGAAAAACATCGGCTGAAAGCTCCAGAGGGCCAGTGCAGAGACGTGCTGGGACCGTTCCCGGCGTGGCATTCTCTCTGCAGGACCCTCGATGAGCAACAGACTAAGGCGCGAAACGGACCGCTTCCGCTGAAATAGGGGAGTGAACCCGGCGAATCATTCGCTGGTGACCTCACCGCCATCCCGGGTTCCAAGGGCACTGTAGACACGTACGTCAATATTCTCCGTCAGAAAGCGAACAGATCCGTCGGCCATGGCGAACTGAGCACCTCCGGTATGCCGGCTGCCAAAGCTGATTTCATAGGCAGCAAAAGCCGGTGTACCAATGGCAGGTTTCTTCTGATTCATGGGCACACCGGTGGAACCGAGCGCTTCGGACATGTCACCCTGATTGGTGGTGTCCACGTCATCCGAGCCGATGCCCCAATGATCCTTGCGTCCCATCCCGGGCTGGTTGTTTTCACGGACGGTCCCCATTTCCGGAATCGCGCCCATATCCGGAACAGCTTCGCCAATGGCGATGGTATTGGACGTGCCATCGGTGATGTCGGCCATGCGTTTTCCGATCATGCCATAATGTCCGCCATTACGCTTGATTCGCTGGTGATTGACTTTCTGCAGAAAGACACCGTCGAGGTCACTGATGACTTCCACACTTCCGGTGGAACCCCACGGCGTGGCCACTCCAGTTTGATAGCGACGGTCATCGGCAAGGCGTCCGGAGACACATCCAAGGTAGTTCATTGGGGCACGTCGTTGCACGATCCAGTTGTCACCAGAGATATCAGCGACCTGTGACGGAAAAGTATCGGACGGACAGCGGAACATGGGAAACACCTGTTCGCAGACGAACAAGTTGCGCCAGACAGGCGTGTCGTTTGGATCCCCCGGCTTACCGGGCAGTGGGTAAGCCCACTGGGCGTTGATGACGCTGTCTTCCTGCATGGTGAGCATCTGATAGGCGTTCTGCTGTTCGAGATAAGGCAGCAGCAGACCACTCCATGTGGTTCCCACTCCGAATTCCGCAGCCATGGGCCAACCATTATAAACATCGTGAAAGTTGTGACAGGCGAGTGCCAGTTGTTTGAGGTTGTTCCTGCACTGAGTTCTGCGGGCGGCCTCGCGAGCCTGCTGCACCGCGGGCAGCAACAGGGCCACAAGTATCGCAATGATGGCAATCACAACCAGCAGTTCAATGAGCGTGAAACCGGCCCGTCGACGGGGCGGCATGTTTCCGGGGATCCGCAGGTGACGCATAGGATTTCCTTTCGCAGCATGGCAGGCACAAAAACAAAGAAGATTTCAGCCGGCAACTACTGGGCCGACTGCACAGCAAACTGAAATTCGTTGCTACCGGAACCGACGCTCGCCGTTTGTGGCGTGGTGGAAGGAGATTCATACTTGTCCGGAAACAGGTTTCGGACGCCACCTTCCACTTCACTCGGCTTGGTCTCCATCGGCAAAGGCTGTCCCTTGCTGTCTACCCACAAAGTGAAGGTGACCTTGTAGTCTCCGGACCAGATGCCCTTTTCACCCTGCGGATGCTGGATTTCGAATTTCCCGGCAGCATCCGTGACTCCAAATCCAAACCCATGCCGATCAGGGTTGAATTCCGCCACATCGGGAAAAAAGCCAACCTTGCAGTGCTGCACGGGCTTGCCGTCCAGCTGAACAGTCCCGGTGACCGACTGCATTGGAGGTTTGCCACAGCCGGGCAGTGCGAATGTGATCAGCAGCATGATGACCAGCACCGTGGTCGAAAAAGGACAGTGTTTCATGATCTGGTCCAGTCAGGTGAACAGGGAGGTGACTTGCGGAACCGTTGGTATCTCCTGGCAGCATTTCGTCGGGAATGAGTATCTCTGACTACGGCGAGGATTTGACGAAGCCTCTGCTCAGAAAACATGAGTCTTTGAGGAGTGAATGCTTAAGAAACAGTAAGGAATTCATGAGTTGCGTGCTGATGGCCTGTTTTTCACTGGCGGTCGACGTCAGCTTTGTCATCATTCCCGCTCGCCCCACTTCCACAACGCTTCTGCTGAACGGAGCCCCGCTGTGTTCAAGGCATTGCTGCTGCTCATTCCCGCTGGATTGTTCTCGGCCTCACACTGCGCGGCCGCAACAGCTCATGAAGGGCCGGATCCCGTGGGGCACTGGGAGTTTCATCCGCGGCAGCTCGATGGCACGCGTCTGAAAGCGCGGGTCGGCGCTGATCTGCTGCTCACAGGTCCCATCCGCTGGATGACCGATCCGCTCGGGCAGTCGCTGGTCTTCACACCCCGGCTGCAGTGCCTGGCGGACCCGGCCGCCGCACCACTCATGCACCTTCCCAAAACGGCACTCACCGTGGCCACATGGGTTGCCGTGGATGAACCGGAAGAATGGGGTGGCATCGTGGGGACGATTCAGGACGATGGTGGCCAGGAACGGGGCTGGCTCCTGGGATATGATCAGTCCGTGTTCACGCTGGTATTGTCAACCACCGGTGCGGACGATGGCGATGGCCGTCAGACCGTGCTGCGGGGCACGACAAAGTGGGAGCGGGGGCGGTTGTATCATGTGGCTGCTGTGTTCGACGGCAAGGCGGCTAGATTATACGTAAACGGCCAGGAGGAAGCCTTCACCCCGGACCAGTACGGCGAGCTGCTGTATCCGACTGGTTCGCCGTTTGTGCTGGGCGGTTTTCGTGACGCGAATGAGGACTTCCGGTTAACAGGCCGGATTCGGGATGTTCGCGTTTATGATCTGGCTGCAAAAGCGGAATGGGTGCGTCAGGACTTCGAGCACGGTGTGAAGCTGGCCGAACTTGAAGCCCGCCCCGCCATCGCTCAAAGCGGTTTTGTCGTGGACCCCTACCTCCAGTTCGGAACGCGGGATTCCATGACCGTGATGTGGCGCACGGCCGGCAGGGGAACGTCCGTCGTGCATTACGGTGCCACACTCGAATGCGATCAGCAAACATCCGTTCCCGGTGCCGTGGAGATTCACGAGGTACGTCTGGCGGATCTGGAACCGGAAACACAGTACTTCTATTCCGTGGAAACCACTCTGGAAGATGGCACGGTTGTCGAAAGTCCGGCCGCCACCTTCACGACCGCCGTCAATCCGGAAACACCTTTTGCATTCGCCGTGTTCGGTGATACTCAAAAGAACCCCAAAGTCTCAGGACAGCTGGCCGTGATGGCCTGGGCCCAAAGACCGTCGTTCCTGGTGCACGTCGGAGATCTTGTGGACAAGGGATCGATCGCGGGGCACTGGACTGAGCACTTCTTTCCGGGAATGAAGCCACTTGCACAGCGGATTCCCTTCTACCCGGTGCTGGGTAACCACGAAGAAAACTCAGCCAACTATTTCGATTACATGTCGCTGCCAACGCCCGAATACCACTACACGTTCACCTTCGGAAATACTCAGTTCTTCATGATTGATTCCAACCGCAATATCGATCCGGGTTCCGAACAGTACGCGTGGCTGCGGGAGGAACTGTCGAAGTCACGGGCGGTCTGGAAGATTGCCTGCCACCACCATCCCCCGTACTCCTCGGACGAAGATGACTACGGCAACCTCTGGAAGACCCGAACGTCATCACGGGGTGACCTGCGGGCTCGGCAACTGTCGGCCCTGTATGACGAATTCGGAGTGGATATCGTCTGGAGTGGACATATTCACAGTTACGAAAGAACCTGGCCTGTTCGCGAAGGTCGTGCGGTTGAGCAGAAAGGCACGGTCTACATGATTACAGGTGGTGCAGGCGGCGGACTTGAAACGGCAGGCCCCTTTCGGCCATTCTTTCAGAATAACGTGAAGCACGGCCATCACTACTGCATGGTGATGGTCAATGGCCGCACGATGGAGATCAAGGCATTTGATCTTGAAGGCCGACTGTTCGACACGGTCACCCTGAAGAAGGCCTCGCCGGAATAATCAGCGACGATCCAGCACCAGCAGTCCCGCGATGGTCAGCCCGATGCCCACAAACCCAATCGGCGAAAGGGACTCGCTGAAGATCACCACGGCTCCAACGGCACACATCGCGTTCTGCGACGCGTTGATGACGTTGGCACGGCTGATGGTGAGCGACCGCATGGCGTGTGTGATGGCGAAAAAGCCGATGGCATTGAACGTGCCCGCGATGGCAATGGTGAACCATTCCTGGCTGGTTGTGGCAGCGATCGCGGTCACCGGAAGCATCAGCAGACTGCCGGGGCAGAGCAGCAGGAAGCCGGCAGCGCTGAACAGGAAGAGCGTTGCTGCGACGGGCATTTGAGAACGGACTGCCCGGCGAATAAAGACGCCGGAAACACCATAGCAAAGTCCGCTGATCACCGACAGAAAGACCCCGAGCGTTGGGGAATTGGCAGCCGAGCTTTTCGAGGCCGAAGGGGTCTCGGTGGACGCTGTGCTGACCGCCGGCTGGTCCCCCGTGCTGCTTGTTGCGGAAGCGGGCGGTTCCCTGTCGGCGTCGCGAGTCTTTGCGGCCGCTGAAAGAAAGATAATCGAGGTCACCATCAGAGCCATGCTGAGGGCATTACGGAAGGTGACCTGATCACCCAGATAGATGCGACCGGCCACCGCACCGCTGCAGATGATGGAGGCAAAGCAGATGGGCACAGAAATGGCCAGACCGATCATTCGCAACGACATCTGGAAGGCAAAATTGCCCCCCAGCTGGTTAAAAAAGGCGGCCACAGCAATCGGCCAGACGACGTTGAAGGCGGCAAAGGATGACAGACCGCGCCGCCACCGCAGGGCAATCAGCACCACCGCGATAAAGAAGGTCGGAAATGCTTTGGTTCCCGCCACCCACATATCCCAGCCGGGGCCGGCATCGGCTTTAGAGAGTCCGCGGAGTGCCAGATTGGCGACGGAATAGGTGGCGGCGGCGAAGAGCCCGAGCAGCAGCGGCCTGCTGGACGGATGCGGCTGCTTCGCCGAGTTGTCCGGGGAAGACATGTAAGTGGTATTCTGTGGGAAAAGCACCGAGCAACGGGAAGTTGCGGGGATTGAACCCGCTATTCTGACCGGGAATTCCCTGGGACAACAGAACAACCTGCAGCCACCATCGAGATTCTCAGGGAATCACCGGGACGCCACAGCCCTGCGGACAACCTCCATCGCACGGTCAATGAGTGCCACTGCATCGTGGGTTTCCGGGGCCTCCGCGATGATCCTGATAATCGGTTCCGTATTGCTGGCCCGAACCTGCACCCAGCGGTCAGCCCAGTCCAGCCGAAGCCCGTCACCATCACGAGCCTCCGCATCCGGAAAAGCCGCCTGCAGGGCCGCACAGGCCGCCGGCACAGCAGTCGCCGGACACGTCAGCTTGTCCTTGACAATGGTGTAGATCGGGAGCGAATCGGCCCAGCGTGCGAG
>JBEIEK010000154.1:0-13078 GCA_040382995.1 Planctomycetaceae bacterium | reverse complement strand
TCATCGATCACCGCGCGGATCAGATTGGGATTTGGTGAGGCTGACTCGATGACGATGAGGACGTCTGAATCGGCACCGAACGCGTCGGAGTACTGTTCCCAGTTGCGGGCAAACTGCGACTGCTGTGGGGTGAGTCCGGAGTGGCTTGTGGTGAGCTTAAGCGTTGTGACCGTGTAACCGACGGCGGCACAGGCAAGACTCAGGACGAACCAGAGCATGAGTCGGGGGCGGGCGCAGGCGAGTGCAGCCAGCCACCCCGCAATTCGGGCTGGCACCGCAGTTCGCACCTTGTTATCCGGTGGTCCGCTCATGACCATCCCTGGTCAGAACCAAGAATCATCCCCAAACTCCGAAAACTGCGGCCTGGAATTGTGCTGCCGGAAAGCAGGACAATGCGCAGGAAATACCTCAGTGGCAGAGCCATTGTTCCTCGGATTTTCGGCATTCCCGGCCGGGCGCTGCACAGGAAAATTGCAATTGGGCTCGCCATAGTCGGAAAAATGAACCAGAACAGTTGCCGGAAGGAACTGGATCAGATACACTCCGCCCAGCCCCGCGCAAGTGGCGAAATTGGCAGACGCGCTAGCTTCAGGAGCTAGTGGGAGTTAAATCCCATGCAGGTTCAAGTCCTGTCTTGCGCAATTAAAGTTTTTTGTTAAAATTCGTTGATCTCCCAAGTGAGTGGCGGTAAACTCTGAACACACTCCACGACGGGACCAACGGTCCTCTAAAGCACGCTGCCAATGTTCTTCTGGCAGCGTGCTTTTTTTTTGCTTACGTTCTTTGAGTGGGATGGCCACCCATGGTCGATCGCCGGTCTTTTCTCACACGTTCGGTAGCTCTGGCAGCAACCGTTGCATTCCCGCTGTCGCCCTCCTCCGCCGTGCCCGCCGATCCTCCGAAACGCCAGGGGCAGTCCCGTCTGCGACTCAGCCTCGCAGGGTATTCGTTTCATCGCCAGATGGTTCGTCGCGGGACCGCTGAGCAAATTGCCGGGGCCGAGATGAATCTGGAGCGATTTATCCAGTTCTGCTCGGACCACGGGCTGTCTGCCACTGAACTGACGGGTTACTACTTCCCGCAGGTGATTACCCCTGAATACCTGCTGGGACTGCGTTCTTTGCTGCATCGACAGGGACTCAGCGTCTCGGCCACGGCCATCGGAAATGACTTCTGCCTTGCTCCCGGTGAGGCCCGCGATTTGCAGCTGGGGGAGTGTCGTGCGTGGATTGACTACGCCGCGATCCTCGGGGCTCCTGCAATCCGGATTTTTGCCGGAAATGTGCCGAAGGGAGACACTGAACAGGCAGCCATCGAGCGTTGTGCCGCGGCGATTAACGAATGTCTGCTGTACGCCGCTTCCAAAGGCGTGTTTCTGGCGCTCGAAAACCACGGTGGAATCACCGCAACGCCCGCCCAGATGCTGCGAATCATCGAGCGCGTGGAAAATTCAGATTGGTTTGGGGTGAATTTCGACAGCGGCAATTTTCAGACCGACGATCCCTATGGGGATTTGAAGAAGATTGCCCCCTGGGCGGTGAACGCGCAGGTCAAAGCCTCAATTACCGTCGGCGGTCAGAAACAACCGGCCGATTTCGCCCGGATTACCGGAATTCTTCGGGATGCCGGCTATCGCGGGTTTGTGGCTCTGGAATACGAAGAATCTGAATCTCCGTTCACTGCGGTCCCGGCTTTGCTTGATCGGTTACGCCCCCTTTGCGACGGCTGATCCTGCCGGTTTTACCCGGTTTCGCCGCTGGTTCCTGAGCGGGACTGTCTGCAAACTCCGCAGAATCAGATCTCTGGGTGTAATCCGCTGAAGTGTTTGTCTGCTCCCATTCGATACCACGGGCGTGAAGTCGTGCGCTTGCTGCTACGTGAAAGGCAGTCGTACGAGCCGGTTTCCGAGGGACGACTCAGGGCCGGTCTGTTCCCTGCCGAAGGGAAAGACGATGTCAGGTGCCGCAGATAAACAGCTTGAGCCTCTCCGGCGTGTGATTCGCACGTGCGGGATCATCTTGTTTGCCGGATTGTCGCTGGGCAGGGATCTGGCTGCCCAGGACGACGGTGTCCTGTTGACGAACACCGGCAGGTTTGAGATTCCGTTCGAAGTGGATCGCGGGACCGGGCGTCACACCGAAGGACTGGCAGTGCTGTATGGCTCCCAGGATTCCGGGAAGTCGTGGGAGCGTCTGCAAAGCGTTCCGGTGGCTCGAGGAGCATTCGTGTTCTCCGCACCCCGCGATGGTGAGTACTCCTTCGCGATTCGGATGACGGATGCAGGTGGCACACTGCTGCAGCCAATTCGGGGAAGTGCACCTGAGCTGACGGTTCTTGTGGATACAGTCGCACCGGTTTTGCGCCTTGAAGCCGTGGAGACATCTCCTGGTCAGGTGGCTGTGGCGTGGACGGCCAGCGATTCAGCCGTGGACGCGGAATCATTTCGGCTGGAATGTGTGGAGGGGCTGAGTGGGACGCGGAGCGCGGTCCCCTGCAATCCTGCTGCGGCCGGGCAGGCCCGAGTGGCAATTCCAGCGGGTGCAGCGGTACAGATCCTGGCGTCGATTTCTGACCGGGCGGGCAATCGTGCCGAAGCACGAACGCAGGTTGTGGGACGTGGTGGAGTGAACGCTGGTGGCCCATCAACAGCGTTGCCGGCCACGGGGAATGCCAGCCGACAGAGTCCGCTGGGGCCGTCGCCATTCCCCGGGCTGCTGAGATCGGGGGTAAGCGACCGTTCTGCAATTCAGCCTGCTGGTGATTCGTCGTCGACGCCGTTGATGGGGTTCCCGGGGGAGTCGCACCAGGTCGCTCCGGCGTGGGCTGGCGAGGTACCACAGCAGTTGGTGAACAGCCGAGTCTTTGAACTGGACTATCAAATCGATGATGTCGGGCCGTCCGGCGTGAGTGCTGTGGAATTATTTATCACGGAAGACGGTGGCGGACAGTGGTTTCGGTATGGCAGCGATCCTGATGGGAGGAGCCCATTTCAGGTGGACTCCATGTCCGAGGGGACGTTTGGGTTTGCCGTGAGGATTCGCAACGGTCTTGGAGTTTCGGATACACCACCGCAGCCTGGGCAACCGCCGGAAGTGGTCATCACGGTGGATCAGACTGCGCCGACAGTGCAGATGCAAACGCCCGGGGTGAGTCAGGACGGCACTGGCACCATTCAGTTTGCCTGGAGAGTTCAGGAAGTTAACGCGGCGCAGGTTGTCGTTCGCCTCGAGTCATCTCCGGGGGCGAATGGTCCATGGACACCGGTCTTTGACTGGCAGCCGGATCAGAGCGGATTTGAACTGCCAATTCGTGCGGGGATGCCGCCGTCGCTTTATTTCCGTCTGCTGGCGCGAGATGCGGCAGGCAATGTGGGGATGTCGCAGACGATCCAGCCGGTCATCGTGGACCTGAAACGCCCGGTGGGGCGGATCCTGCGTGTGCAGCCGTCGCTGTCTCCCGGTGTGCGCTGAAGCGGATCAGAAGAGTTTCCGGACCTCGGGCTTATTGACTTTGCCCATGGCGTTTCGCGGCAGGGAATCGACCACGAGCAATCTGCGGGGGATTCTGTAGAACGAGAGGCGGTCTCTGCACCAGTGGCGGAGGGTGTCGAGGTCGAGACTTTGGGCGGCATGGAGTGTGACGGCAGCGGCAGTCAATTCTCCCCACTCGGCATCAGGAAGTCCGACGACAGCACATTCGCGAATGGCAGGATGATCAAGCAGAGCTGTTTCAATTTCCAGAGCGGAGAGTTTGTAGCCACCGCTTTTGATGATGTCGACGGAGGCGCGGCCGAGGATGCGATAGCTGCCACGGTCGAGCACGGCGATGTCGCCGGTGCGAAACCAGCCATCAATAAATGAGTCGCGGGTGGCATCCGGTCGATTCCAGTACTCGCGGAATACTGTCGGCCCACGAACCTGAATCTCGCCGGGCAGCAGCGTCTCGGCAACTTCGTGTCCGTCGTCGCCAATCAGACGGATTTCAACTCCCGGCAGAGGCTGACCCACGCACCCTGGACGTCGCTCGCCGTGCAGCGGGTTCGAGAGAGCCATGCCAATTTCGGTCATGCCGTAGCGTTCGAGCAGATGATGCCCGGTGAGCTGGTGCCAGCGTTCATGAATGGAAGCAGGCAGAGCGGCGGATCCAGAGACCATGAGGCGCATGGACTGAAAACCGGCAATCGTTGTGTGTCGCACGGCAGGATCAGCGGCTTCGAGGAATTCGATCAATCGCACATAAATCGTGGGCACCGCCATGAACAATGAATAGGCACGCTGCTGAACGCGTGCAAGAACGGTTTCGGCGTCAAACTTTGGACACGACTCTACGGCCGCACCGCTCCAGAGTGCACAGCAGAGTACATTGATGATGCCGTGAATGTGGTGCAGTGGCAGGAAGAGGGGAATCCGGTCACCTGGTGACCACTCCCAGGCTGCAACAAGCGATTCAATCTGAGCCTGAATTGCGGCATGTGTTGAGACGACGCCCTTGGGACGACTGGTGGTGCCGCTGGTATACAGAATCATGGCAGCGCGGTTGGTGTCGATGGTTGGCAGTAAAGCCTGAGCGGACGTGTGTGTGTGTTCTGCGAGGACAACTGGAATTCCGAGTTTACCTGCGAGAGGGGTGATGGCTACCTGAAACTCAGTGGTGGTCAGAATCAGCGAGGCAGCTGAATCTGTCAGTGTGTATTCCCATTCCGGGACTGTCGCTGCGCAGCACAGCGGAAGGGCTATGCCACCAGCACGCCACGTGGCCCACAGGGCGATCGTGTAGTGACGTGCCGAGGGAATCAGGATGGCCACACGGGCGAGGCGGAGGTCCGGGGTTTGGTTCAGGAGCAGGCAGGCAAGCCGTTCGGACTGTTGCAGCAGATCGCCATAGGTGCAGCCTGCAGGCGTCCCGAAAAATGCCTGATTGTCGATATGCTGATGGGCTCTGGCAATCAGCGGCAGTTCTGTCATGGTCTTCGATCCTGCAGAAAACAGGGCCTTACAGCAGCCAGCGCAGCAGTGGGTAGACAATCAGCGGACCAGCGAGGCAACCAAGTCCTGTGTAAAAGGCCGCAGTCATTGCCGCGTAGGGCACAAGCTTGGGATTGGTGGCAGCAAGCCCCGCCATAACGCCGCTGTTGGTCCCCATCAGCCCTCCGAAAATCATAGCGGCACGGGGATTGGTCAATCCGATCGGCCGGGCGACCGCGGGGGTCAGCAGCATCACCAGAATCGCCTTGACCAGCCCGGCTGCGAAGCTGATGGCGATCACTGATGGCGAAGCTCCGACTGCTGTACCGGTCACGGGACCAACGATGTAGGTGGCGGCACCGGCGCCGATTGTGGCCAGACTTTCGGCGTCCCGATATCCACAGGCCCAGCCAGCCAGACACCCACAGGCAAAGGCTGATGTCAATCCGAGCAGGAGCGCAGCGAGACCAGTGAATCCGCCTCGGCGCAGTTCTGAAACCCGCACACCGAATGCGGTGGAAACAATAGCGACATCCCGAAACATGTCACCGCCGAGCAGACCGAGACCACTAAGCAGCGGCAGGTCGGCAAGGCCTTTCTTTCCTCCGGTGCATGCTCCTCCGATGCCCGCCAGCAGCAACCCCAACGTGATGGCCAGTGCGGACCCGTGCAGGCGTCCCCGCGTGAACCTGGTGGCACACCAGTCAGCAGCGAGCATCAGGAGTCCGACGAATGCCATGGCTGTGAGGAAATCGTATTTTTTGAGAACCTGAATGACGAGATCCGGCAGCGTGTTGATCATGACAACTCCGATTCGTGGCCGGAATCATGGCTGCCGCGGCACAACAGGGCTGTTAGAACGCAGCCGATCAGAACTGCCAGAACAGCAGCGAGACAGGCGGCCGGGCCTCCCCGGATCGCTCCGGCAACATCCTGAATGCAGGCCATGGCTGCAACGATAGGGATGTACATGCCGGACCACCAGGCAATCCCGGCCTGGGAAGAGGCCGACAGGAGATCTCGGCGACGCAGCCATTCCGTGGAAGCAATCAGCAGCAGCATGGCTATGCCGATTCCTCCAAGATCCCGATTCAGGCCGACAATGGCGCCAAGGCAGTTGCCTGCGAGCATTCCTGTCAGGAGGCAGGCGGCAAGCAGTGCTGTTCCGTAGATCGTCATCAGGATCTCAATGGTGTCCGGCGTCAGGTGACCTCGTGGAGGGGCAGATTGCCTTGATCCACAAGGTACTGTGGAGTGCCGGCGAGGTCAAAGATACGGGTGTTTTGAGCATCGATGCCGGCGCAGTGATAGAGGGTGGCAAAGACTTCCTGGAAGGTTACTGGGCGCACCTGCGGAGTCTCTCCGTAGCGGTTGGTGGCCCCAACCACCTGACCAGTCCGCATGCCTCCTCCGGCCAGCACTGCGGTGTTGGCCTGTGGCCAGTGGTCGCGGCTGTTGCTTCCGTTGATCCGCGGCGTGCGGCCGAATTCGCCCCAGACCACGATCGAAACATCATCAGCGAGCCCGCGTTCATGCAGGTCTGTGACGAGCGCTGCGAGCCCCTGATCCAGTCGTGGGCATTCTTCACGACACTTCGGGAAGTTCATGCCATCAGAACCATGCCAGTCCCAGCGACTGAAATTGAGTGACACGAAACGGGCACCGGCTTCAACAAGCCTTCGGGCCACGCAGAAGTTTTCGACCATCGGCGGGGCCCCATCGCGCTGGAAGGCTTCGCTGCTGGCACCGTAGCGGGCGACAATCCGAGGATCTTCTTTGGAGAGATCCAGAGCATCCACGAGGTGTGAGGTTGTCAGAATTCCCATGGCCTGCTGGGCGTAGACGTCGAGGCTTTCCATCTGCCCGCGCTGATCCGCATCCCGTCGGAACCGATCGAGCGACTGCATGAGTGCGGTGCGGTCGCGAAGCTTTTCAAGGGTGACTCCCTGCAGGGTCATGCTTTCCGGGCGGCTGCGAGCCTGACGTCCGACAAGATTGAACGGCGCGTGACCAACGCCGAGAAAGCCGCCACCGCCAGCCTCACCCCAGGTCCGATTGCCAGTGGGATACATGAGTGCCACGTTGGCGGGAATCGCCTGCGTGACCGGACCGGCCATTCGGGAAACCCAGGCACCACCGGACGGCCAGCCACCTGGTGGCTGACGACTGCCTTTGCGGCGGCCGGTCATGCACTGGTAGGCATCATGGGCGCCGTCTGAATCGGCCAGTGAACGCACCAGTACGAATTTGTCCATGTTCTCCGCCATCCGCGGAAACAGTTCACTGACGAAAACTCCGGGGACACGGGTGGCGATGGTGCCAAATTCACCGCGGAATTCAGCGGGAGCGTCGGGCTTCGGGTCCCACATGTCCAGATGCGGCGGACCTCCGGGGAGGTAGATATTGATGATGGCCTTGTGGGAACGACCGGTGCCCGCAGCGTCCTCGGCGCGAAGTGCGTCTGCAAGGTGAATGCCACCAAGGGCCATTCCGCCGACGGTAAGGAAATCGCGGCGAGAGACGCCGTCACAGAATCCGGTACGGCGGCGCGCTGGGCGTCCGGCAATCGTCAGCATGGTTTGCTCCGGGGAGGGAAAGAGGGAGCGGGAGGGAAACGAAACGGCGGGGCCTGCACAACGTATTGAATTTTCGCACGTATCTGACGTCGGCAGACCACTGGGGCCAGCATAATATGGTTGGTTCTCAGAGTCAAGAAAGAAGCAGTGTGGATGGGAATCGGGAGGGTGGAAGGCGATTTAACGGTGGGGTTGGAGTGCGGCAGGGGGGGAAGCAGTGGAACCTCCAAATATCCGACCCCAAAGTCAGGGTCATCAGGCCAGCACCGCAGCAAGAGCGAACCTGATTTGCACAGGCCGATTGGCATCCGCTGCGGGCCAGTGGGCTTCCGCGTTTCTTAACCTCCGTTGCCGGCGATCTCTGGCGATTCCAGGCTCCTGCAGGTGGTTTTCCGCAGTGAATGCCCTTACGATCTGCTCAGGGGACTGGTGATCAAAAAAGTTTTGCAAATGGGAGCGTGACACGTGCGTTTGCCAGTTGCTGTGCGTTGGATGGTCGGGTGTCTGTTACTCCTCGCAGTGTTGCCGTTATCCTGCACCTCCACGGTTGCTCAGGATGCCCTGCGAGTGATGAGCTTCAATATTCGCTACGGCACGGCGAGGGACGGCGTGAACGCGTGGCCGGGCCGTCGCCAGCACGTGGTATCGGTGATACGAACGTTTGGCCCGGACCTGCTGGGGACTCAGGAGACACTGCCATTTCAGGCTGAGCAACTGGGGCAGGACCTGCCCGGCTATCAGTATATCGGCTGGTCACGGGATGCGAGCGCGGACGGCGAGCAGTGCGGGATCTTCGTGAAGACGGAGCGGTTTGAGGTTCAGGATTCAGGCCAATTCTGGCTCAGCGAGACTCCGGACGAGAAGTTTTCAAAGAGCTGGGATTCATCACTTCCCCGCGTGGCGACATGGGTGCGGCTGAAGGATCGGTCTGCGTCGGGTCGGTCGCTGCTGTTCATCAACACACATTTCGACCACCGTGGCGTCACGGCGCGGCGGGAGTCGGCTGCCGTGCTGGTTCAGCGCGCCCAGCAACTGGCAGCGGGTCTCCCGGTTCTGCTGACCGGCGACTTCAACTGTGGTGAGGGGTCTGAACCCTGGCAGACACTGACATCGACTGCTGCTGGTTTGGCGGACAGTTTCCGCACCGTGTATCCTCAGCGCAGTGACGACGAGGGCACATTTCATGGTTTTTCGGGACGGGCCTCGATGGATCGCATCGACTGGATCCTCTGCTCACCAGCGTGGGAGGTCAAAGCAGCGTCGATCGATCGCAGCGAATTTGGTGGTCGCTATGCGTCTGATCACTTTGCGGTCACGGCGACGGTTGCATGGAGAGCAAAGTGACAACAAGGCTTCGAGGGTTTCTGCAGGTCTCAGGGATTTTAGCTACGGTGCTGGCTGCGGTATTGGTGTCTGCTGCAGGGCCTGCTTCATCCCCCGTGCGAGCATTGCTGACACTGGCGTGCTTCATTCCCGCGGGGGCAGTGCTGTGGTGGCAGCGAAAGGGAAGTGCCTCGGCATCCGATGCGGAGCTGGAGAATCTGCGGCAACGATGTCGTGAGCAGCTGGCGGAGCTGGAGCGGCAGTCGACCGAGCGTCAGGAGTTGCAGGCGGCATTATTGCGGGATCTGCAGGAGCGAACGGAGGATCTGGAGGCGCGTGAGCAGGATCTGGCTTCACGGCTGGCGCGATTTCAGGAATTCATCGAGTACCCTGTTGAGGACGTGCACGCCGGCCGGGGCAGTCAGGCCCTGCAGACGCTCAGCGAACAGGATCGGGCGGTGCGGAGGCTTCTTGAAACGGAAGCGGAGCGGGTGTACGAGAAGATCCGCAGCAACGGGTACACCACCGACGGGCAGCTGAATCTGCTGATGATTCGAGACGAGGTGCTGGAGCTGATTCAACGTGTGGCGATGATTTATCGGCCCGGCAGCGAATCGCCACTGTCTGAGGTCAGTCTGGAACAATTGGCGCGGGCTGCCAGCAGAATCTGGCTGCATTTGCTGGTGCTGCTTGAACAGCTGCCGCTTCCGGTACAGCAGTACAGCATCGGCACGCTTTACACGTGGGTGCGTCGTTCGGTTGTGGGGTATGGCGTGTATCAGAAGGCCAGTCCGTGGCTAACGCTGGCAGCGCGTGGTGTGAGTGCCGGGCGACTGATCAGCGGTGCGAATCCGGCGGTGCTTGGAGCCTGGTGGCTGGCTTCCGAGCTGGGGCGTCAGGGGGCTCGAAAATGGATTGAGCAGACGGTGGACCGGCAGGCTGTGGGTCTGCTGCGTCAGGTGATTTCGGTTGTGGGTGTGGAAGCCGCAGGAATCTTCGGCACCGGTTTCCGCCAGCGTGATTCGGCATGGATTCTGGGAACCGAGCTGGTGGAACTTGTGGCTGCTTTTCCGCCGTCGGGTGAGAGTCTGCGAAACGGGTTGACTGCTGTGACCGCCCTGCCGCTGCTCAGCGAATATGACCGCATCTATCTCTACCGCTGCCTTGCCGCTCATCGCTCAGCCGGACTGCAGCTGGCTGATCCTGCAATGCTTACGCGAGAACAGCGTGAAGGCATCGCTCGCAGCCTGGAGAGCTTCTTTGCTGCGCGGATTCATGGGGTCACCGAACAGTCCGTCAGGAAGTGGCGCGAGGGCGTGGAATCGCGGCTGGATCTGCGACTTCAGCTGGAGTCTCAGCGACCAGCCAGCTCGGTGTCCGCCGAAAGGCAGCGATTGCAGGCCGCCGCAAGTCTGCTGGACTTTCTGGCGGATGTTGTGCAGCTTGAGGGAGAGTCGCTGGAGAGTGTCTGGAGCAGCCTGCCGTTTGTGGCGGCGTTGCCCGCCGCCGAGCGGCAGCGGCTGCTGGGTGAGCGATCGGCCGGGGACCGGACCTTCGCACCGCCGGAACTTGATCCCGCTTCAGAGGTCACCGACCAGTTTTTGAAGGCTCTGATGGCCTGTGCAGTCGCGGCCGCAGAGCCCTCAGAAGCCATCGAACAGCTGGCTGTGGAAACGGCATGGTATTTTCGTCGCACAAGCGAGGATGCCAGCAAATGGCTGGATGATGCCTGGCGCTCGCGGGTGCGGTGGATGTGTGTGCAGTCAGAAACGGCAGACCGGCTGCCATTTGGCCTGTCGCGGCTGATTGTGGCTCAGCGACGGGAACGGGAGCGGCTGGTGTTTTGTTATGGTCACCTGCTGAAAGTGACGGGGGACTTGCGTCAGGAGTTGCCTGGGGCCGTGCTGCTGGGGCTGCAGCAGCCCGACGGGTCAGCGCGACGAGTGGCGGTGATTGGGGCTGGAGAGCCGACGTTGATCTGGACGGCCGAAGCACCATTGACGATCGAACGAGTATCCGGCGTATTTGTGGACGATGCACGGTTGGTGGGAGGTCACTGGACCGAGGCGGAGTGCAGGGCGACGGGTCTGCAGATTTCCGGGAGCCTCAGGGGGGGACGTTATTCGGCGTGGTTTGAGTCACTGTTGAAGTGGGCGAACTGAGGTGCAGGAAGGAGTCAGCGACCGGACTCCCGCAGCCACGTGCCGAGGCTGAACAGACAGATTCCGCAGAGGAGTGAGACGGGCATGACGATGAGGCGGAAGCCGAAAAACAGCTGAAAGATGATGATCGAGGGAAGCAGTGCGAGCGTGATCAGCTGGAGTATCAGTCCGAGTGTGTGTCTCATGGCGACGATCCTTTTTTCAGCCGGAGTGATCAGGCTGAGCTAGCGGATGCGGAGCAGGACGCTGTCTCCATCGCGGTCGGGGCAGCGCCAGGCCGCGATGCGATCGATGCGACGGCCGCGGGTGCGTCCCAGTTTGCGAGCGTCTTCGAGTTCCGTTTTCCATGCGGGGCCCTTGATCAGCAGAACTTCGCCGCCGTTTTCCCAGACGGGGTCGAACCATGGCAGAAGTTTGTCGAGAGCCGCGACGGCGCGGACGGTGAGGCAGTCGAATTCGCGATTCTGCAGAATGTCCTGCACACGTTTGGCCTGGACGGAGACTGGGAGCCCGAGTCCCTGCACGATGTCCTGGAGCGCGGCGGCTTTTTTGGCGACCGAATCGCAGACTGTGACGGTGAGATCGGGTCTGAGGATGGCCAGCAGGACGCCGGGGACACCACCGCCTGAGCCCACATCGAGAATTCGGCTTCCCTGCGGGATGTGTTCGGCGAGCCGCATGGAATCCAGCAGGTCCCGATGAACGAACACGTCCCACTGGGTGTGGCGAGTGAGGTTGAGTTTCTGGTTCCAGTCGCGGACCCGCAGCAGGTACTGAACGAGCATGTCAGCCTGCTGCGGCGAGACGGCGAGCCCAAGAGCCCGGGCGAGTTCCTGGAGGTGGAGGGAAGGATCTGAGGGCTCAGGTTGGGGCGGTTCAGCCTGGGGCAGCTCAGGTTGTGACGGCTGAGGTTGCGACGGCTCGGTTTGGGGCACGGGGTCGTTCATGGGGCCTTCAGACGAGGGCAAAGGCGTTGTCGAGTTCGGTGGAAATTCGCTTGAGTTCAGCGGCATCGCCACCGGAAACTTCGGCGGCACACCAGCCGGCGAAGTTGATTTCGTGGAGTGCCTTGCGAACGTCCGCGTAGTCGATGTCACCTTCAGAGATGCGGGTAAATTTATCTTCGGCGCGGGAGAAGCCCTTGATGTCGAGTTTCATGACGCGTCGACCCAGTTGTCGGATCCAGTCGCCCATGCTGCCGTACTTCCAGTGGTTGCCGATGTCAAACTGCATACCGACCCAGGGCGAGTTAAGTTCGTCGACGTAGCGAACGAATTTTTCGGCGTTCTGATCGGGGCCACCGGAGTGGTCGTAGAGGAAATGGTTCCAGACATTTTCGATAACGATCTGCACGCCAAGTCGTGCGGCAAGCGGGACGGCCTGGGCAATGTTGGCTTGTGAGCGTTTCCAGATGTCTGCTTCATCGCCGTCTTTACCGTGGCCGATCACCAGCAGTACGGAATGACCACCGACTGCGTGTGTGCCTTCGATGGCTGACAGGAGCGACTGCAGGGCGCGCTCGCGGACTGCAGGGTCCGGGTCTGTGTGGCGAACCTGCCAGTGGGTTGAGTTGACGGTTCCGTCGACCGGCAGACCGCTTTCTGCGATCGCCTTTTTGGTTTCTTCGACGTTCATCCCGGGGGCATCCATTTCGATGCCGTCGAACCCGGCGGCTTTGACCGCTTTGAATTTGTCGGTGAGTGATCCTTCAACGCGAACCATACCGATCTTGAGCGTTTTGAGGAGTCGGCCTTTGAGTGTTTGTTCAGGCCGCGGGCCTGGGGCGGCGACAGCAGCCGGAGCCGACAGGAGGACAGAGGAGGAGGCCAGTGCAGCGGAAGTCTGCAGCAGTGTTCGGCGGGAGAAAAGACCGGAGTTCATCGGAGGATTCCCGGGGATGGTGCGGAACGAAAACCTTGCTGGCAGGATCTTAGGAATTCCGGGCGGCAACGCCAGTGTCCGGACCGGAGCTCCTTTGATTCGAGATGGAATCGGTCGTTGCAGGGGCCGTTGGTCTCACGCAAAGACGCTGTTTGGTCTCACGCAAAGGCGC
>JBEIEK010000153.1:0-13164 GCA_040382995.1 Planctomycetaceae bacterium | reverse complement strand
CCGTTGTTGCCACCGGCGGTCAGTTGATCAATGACGATGGAACCGGTGGCATGCAGCGTCACAGAGCCGGCGGGGGCCAGCAGGATGGCGGAGCTGATTCCGGGTACTGTTTCACCGGCACTGTCAAGATCTGTGAGCGAAATCGAGCCGGAGGTCGATTCAGCGTGCAGTTCGGCAACTGCGATCTGCAGCGTATCAATGCCGAGACCAGCCTGTAGTGTCAGCCGGTCAGCGATGAGATCGATCGCCGCATCGGAGGTGTTCTGGGCAATCCGGCCGGATGCCGTCAATGTGATATCGCCGAGTGAGTGAATGCCGGCAGCAGCGTCGGCGTCTCCGGCCGGAATATCGGCGTCGCTGGTGTAATACTGGCCGGTGGAAATTCGGCCGATCGTGATGTCGCCTGCGGCAGTGACGACGAGGTCGCTGGCATCAGCGTTGGTGTGCAGCTGCACGTCCGCCAGTTCAATGGCTCCGCCGGGATTGGCGACGTTCATGCTGCCATTACGGACGGAAGCGTGGATGGTCAGGTCACCGGTTCCGGTGCGGTTGATGATCAAATTTCCCGCTTCCAGTACCGTGGCATGGATGAGCGTGGTGTCGACCACCAGCGTTGGCAGGGTGGTGGCGGTGAGAGTGACGCTGGCGGCCTGCAGGACCAGTTCCGTCGCGTCAGGCAAAGTCTCCCAGGTCATGGAACCTTCAGCCGTCAGGACAAGGTCAGCCGCTGGCACGGCGGTCAGCTGACCGATGATCAGGCTGGAGGGCGTGTCGCCGGCAGGTTGTGCAATCAATCGCACGGCACTGTCCGCGGACGATCCACCGGCGTGGACGCTGGCGGCGTGCAGACTGCCGATGGCCGTGACCTCGATACCGCCGTCCGGGGTAGACGCCTCCACGCGTACATCCGTGAGGCTGTGAATCAGAATATCACCGGCCTCGCTGGTGTGTGCTGTGACGTTGGCTGCTCGGGTCCGGCCACTGATGCCCAGCAGTGCAGTGGCGGCGAAGAGGGGGGCTTCGAGGTATCCGCTGGGGCCGTGGCTGAGACTTCCAGCGGGAGCAGCCAGAGTGATGGAGTCACCGGCGGTGAGCGTGGCGCTGGTGAGTGTCAGATTTCCGGCCGCGGAACCGGCGGTGAGTGTGATATGACCGGTTTCAGGTGCGGCTGTCAGATCCGCGAATGCTGAGGCTGTGATATTGCCGGTAGCGGTGGTGCCGATTCCCGCGGTGGCGGTGATGTCAGCGGCAGCATTGATCACCCCGTCCAGCAGCAGATGCTGTCCGGTGCTGATGGAGAGGGAGCCTGAGGCGAGCAGGTTACCGGAGAGTTGTGTGTCGAGACCTGCAGTGAGTGTGACGTCGCCGGAGGCCGGGATCTCGGAGAGAGTGGTTTGCAGCTGACTGCGTTCACCGCAGAGGATACTGGTGCCGGCGGTGACGCGGATGGTTGTGGCAGACTGCAGCAGAGCGAGAGCCGCTTCGGCGTCATCCGCGGTCGTGCCGCTGGCGAAGGTGCCATCAGCGCTGACAGACCCGGCGGCGTCGATGTTGAGGGCACCACTGGTGGCGATGATGCGTCCGTTGAGGGTGGCGGACCCGGCGGCCAGCAGGGTGATGCTGCCGGCAGACAGAGCATCTGCGGCAAATTCGGAGGAGGCCACGGGGGTCGAGTCACTGCTGCGGCTGGCGACGAGTGACGTCTGAGCTTCGCGAATGGGCTGCGTTCCCCAGCGAGTGACAGAGCGCTCGCTGGCGACGGTGACATTGACCGGAACGGTTTCGTAGCGATCACGTTTGCCGTAGAGGTCGTGGGAGTTGGTGGTCCATGAGTAGTTGAGCGTCAGACGAGAGTCGACAACGTCGGTTGAGATGGAAGTCCAGTTGGCGTTGTAATCGCGGTAAGTTTCGTAGAGAGGGGTATAGGTGTCCGCTGAAAGCGTCTCAACGAGGCCGTATTCCAAAAATTCACGGCCAGACCAAAACTGTCCATAATAGTCAATACTACATTGCGGATTGCTTTCAGATTGGCTCATGCCAGGTAAAGGTATAGTAAAGCCTACGGAACTGAGGTGGAACCTCTCCCGGTTGCTTATGTAAACATGGTCTCGAAAAACGAAAGCACTTGGAAAATCGTAAGGGTTTATTCCAATTATCCCAACTAAAGCGATTTTTCCTTGCGCTGCGGCGGTCATTGCCTGAATTTGCTTCAGTGTTCGGGGTTCAGCTAATCGAGTGTTGGGGTGCGAAGACAGGTAACTCTGCAGCTGTGATAAGTGGATGAGCGTGTATTTCCGTTTTTCGTATGCCAGTTGCTCTCCACCAACCACGGACCTTGTACCGATCTCGGTACGGCTTGTCACAGTGCCCAGTTCGCTGCGGTAGCCGGTGGGCACGCTCACATTCAGCATCGAGCCGAACGTTCCGGGAACGAGGGCAGCGAGGCCAGTAGGCTCGTCCTTCACTCCGGTTTCACGCGTGCTGCTTTGCCACGCCCACGTGGGATCCCGCAGTACACCAGCGTTACTGCGCCCGTCGGCGATCGTCCACGCTCGCGTGCCGTCTTTCAGATAGTCGAGACTCCAGCGAGCCGGGCCCGCGTCAGCGTCCTTTATCAATTGACGGTAGAGGCTCTGGTTCGGATCAGGCAATGGCTCATCAACGTCGCCCATTTTATCGACCATGGCAGAGCGATCCTGTACGTACTTGATCACGGCCTGATCGCGATACGTGCCCACCTTTTCGGTCGTGACTTGCGGAGTGCCCTGGGAAACGACCTGCAGAACATCTGCGGCGGCCCCCTTCGGCATGCGGATGTACTTGTCGTTCAGGCCATCCACCTGAATGAATTCGATCACATTCGGGGCGCCGACCCAGTCCGGTGTCCATGGCTGCTGGCTGGGTATGCCATCAATCCTCTGATGCTTTACCGCATTGTTAAATCCAAAGTTGTAAAGCGGCAGATAGCCCAGGGTGCCAAGCACCGCCTGACGCTGGGCGTCCGAGAGTTGCGAAAACAAGCGGTAATTGCCGCTGCGGTAGTCCGACGTGACGGGCGCGGCACCAAAGCTGGCCCAGTTGATAACGGGAACACCTTCCGTGCGAGCGTGTGGGTAGTCGGTGCTGTTATAATAGTCCAGCCCCTCAATGAAATACTTACGGATCTTCGCATTGTTGGCTGCCCGCGGGTTGTAATATGCGTCCTGCGTCAGCTGGATGTCCATGGTGTAGTGCACGGTACCGATACGGAATTCTTCCATACCGACCTGACGGGTGACGGTACTGGGCACAATTCGCACCTCTGGCACCATAATGGTGCCAAGGGCCACCTGAGTGTATCCGGTGACCACGTAGACGGTCTGGGGCACGATGGAGACTCTGGGACGGCTGCGTGTGGTCAGGGCGCCCGCGGTTGCCGACGACTGCACGTCGATATCGCCACCGGCGACGAGCTGAATACTGCCAACGGCCTGCAATGCACCTGCGCCGCTGATCTGCACATCAGCTATGGTGAGGGCGGCTTTTGAGAACACGGTCGATTCGAGCTGGGACAGGCTGCTGGCTGGATTGACGCCTGCGTGAATGTCGATGTTGCCACCAGCGGTGATGGCTCCGGTGATTTGAGCTCCGGCGACGGCACTGACGAGGACGCGACCGGCAAGGCTCTGCACGATGCCCTCGACCACAACCTGTGTGCCGCGAAGATGCAGCAGGCCGGCGGTTTGGATGGTGCCGGCCGGAGCAATGCTGGAGTCGGTGCCGGCGGCTTCCACGAACACGAAGTCGGCTGCATTCAGTCGGACGGTGGCGTCGGGCGCGGACGTGCGCAGGCGAGCTCCGGTGAGCACGCTGATGTCGCTGGCGGTCAGGCTGAGGCTGCTGGCACTTTCCAGCCGGCCTTCGATTGCGATGCTGCCGGTGGTGGAACTGATGGTGATGCTGAGAGCATCGGCAATGAAGGCGTCGCCTGCTGTCTGTCCGCTGCCGACATTGCCCTGCAGCAGCACGCCGTCAGTGGCCTGCAGCGTGATCGTGCCGCCAAATCCCGTGCGAATTTCGCCACCGGACAGACGCTCGGTGCCGGTGCTGTCCAGTTCAATCGGCAGGACGACAAGGCTGGTTTCTGAGCCATGTTCACCGGCGATAATCTGCAGCTGTTCAGCAGCTGTGATCAGGCCTCCGATCAGCACCTGTCCGGCCGCCTGCAGACGAAGATCTGAGCCAGCGTCGAGGGACTGGACTGTGCCGAACAGTTGCAGTTCGGCTCCAGCAGTCAGGGACAGTTCGGATGGAATGGTTGCAGCGCGTGCGCCCCAGGCGGTGGCGTCGACCTCCAGTGTACTGAGCGGACTTTGTGAGATCGTGCCGCCGGCAGTCAGTCGAATGGCGTTGACGGCGCGAAGTGTGCCGCCGCGGGAGACCTGTTGCCCGGCTTCGTTGACTCCCAGTCCGCCGAATGTGAGGTTGCCTGCAACGGTGAGGCGGGCTTCTCCGGGAGCAATCCAAACCGGCAGACCGGCGTCGTCCAGGTCGGCTCCGGCAAGGATGGAACCGGCTATCACGGCGGAATCCGCCTCGATCTGCATGGCGACTCCGGCTTCGGGCGAATAGACGACGGTGCCGGGATTCATTGTGAGTGCTCCGCCCGCCAGAATCTGCAGCTGTGGTGCGCTGATGACAGCGCCCTGCTGTTCCGGCCCGTCCGGGCCGTCTGCCGTGCGACTGAAGGTGATGTCTGCGGTCGACTCAAACCGCAGCATCTGGTTGGGGCCACGGACGATGAGTCGCTGTTCGTAGACGTCAATCGCGGCAGCTTTGACCAGCAGTGAGCCGGCCAGCTGCAGATCGCCGTGCAGGGTTGCTGTGCCGGCGATATCGATGGAGATTTCGTAGTCATCTGTCGCCGATGTTGCGCGGGTGCTGGTGACGACGCCGGCGATTTCCACGCTGTGTCCGATGAAGTTCAGCTGGGTACCGGTTTCGATGCGTCCGGATTCGCGTGCGACCAGCAGATTGCCGGAGGTGGAGGCCAGCTCAATCAGGCTGATGTCACCACTGCCGGGACCGATGGTGCTGTTGATGGTCACATCGTTGACACCGTGAATGCGAATTTCGCCGCCGTGGACCGACCGCAGTTTGCTGGTGCCGTAAGTGCGAATGCTCTCGGTACCGGGCACCACTGTGGAACCGGCGGTGATGTTCAGGTTTCGACCGGCTGTCAGGCTGCCGCGAAGATCAATGGACTGCTCGGCGTTGACCACCACATCGGACTGTGCACCTCCGGCAACAACGCTGCCGTAGAGCACGGTGCGGGCACCGGGAGAGAGTGTGATGGAGCCACTGAGTGTTTCGAGGAGTCCGGTGGCTTCCAGTTCCACGTACACGGCATCGGCGGTGCTGGTGCCCAGCGGTGCACCGCTGTGGAGTTCGATGGCGGAGTGGGCGAGGACTTTGCCGGCGATGTACAGTTTGCCGTTGGGGCCTGTGGGGATACCGAGGCGGACGACGGACCCGGTTCCGGCGGCATGAATGGCCCAGGGCAGTGTGGACTGCTGCGGCGCGGAACCGAGTTGTGTCCAGCCCAGCCGTTCAGCGCCCACGCTGTCACTGCGAAGCTCGTGCTTCCACGGTCCGGCCAGCATCAGCCGGGATTCGGAAATGACCACATTGAGTTCGGGAGTGACCGGATCGAACTGCCACGCGTCACCGATGCTGTAGTCGGGATTATCGGAGCGAACGACGGTCCAGCTGGCGGAATTGAGCGCCTGCTGAAGATCAGCGGCGAGGTCCTGAATGGAGGAATTGCCGGCAGTGGCTGAGGCAGGCAGGGTGACACGAACGGTGACGTCGAAATCCATGCGGCTGAGCCACAGGCTGAGCTGGACGTCGCCCGAGAGTTGTCCGCTGGCCCGCTGGACAAAGGAGTCTGCTCGCAGCTGCTGGGTCCATTCGGGGGCGAGGATCGAGATGCGTCCGGGGCCACTGAGGTTGATCTGACTGTCGGGGCGCCATGTTGACAGCTGGGTGGAACCGTAGAGCACGATCCCGTTACCGGAATATGGCACGCCGGCGTCTTCGGGATCTTCGCCACCCTGCAGATCGATCAGGCGTCCGGCACGGACATCGCGGCCGAAGCGAATCTGCTGGTCGGCGCGGACGCGGATTTCAGAATCCCCGTCGTATGTGGTGACGGTCAGGCCGAGATATTCACCGGCATCGTCGTAGGTGCGAGCGACAGAGCCACCGGCGATCAGGGAGCCCATCAAATCGGCATCACCGCTGGAATCGATGCTGATGCTGGCCGCGGGATTGACGGCCGTCACCTGGCTGGCCGGGGACACCTTCACGCCGACGCCATTGACCGAGGTACCACCGCGGATTTCGATCCTCTGGCTGGTCCAGAGGTTGCCGCCGGTTTCGACCTGTTCCCCGGAAGCAGCACGAGCGAGGCCGCCGATCCATGCCTGACCTTCGTCGAACAGCACGTGAATTTCAGATGGCTTGCCGCTCCAGGCAATCGATTCTCCGATCCGCTGACCGGCGGAATTGAACTGCTGAGTCAGGATCCCGCCGGAGACGATATTGCCCATCAGCTGCAGGCTGCCGACGCCGAGAATTTCGACGAGGCTGCCGGTGCTGGTGGAGGTGAGACCGGCGGCCGTCAGGCCGGCTGCGGAGGTGATCACGACAGCCAGGCCATCATCGTCGCTGCCCGCCGTGCCTCCTGCCGCACGCACTCGACCGGCAGCCAGAACAGCCGCATCGATGAACAGCTGCTGTCCGGCCTGCAGACGCACCTGAGAATCGGGCCCGGACCACGTGACCCCGGAATCTCCAATCGTGCCACCAGCGACAACGGTGCCCAGAATATCAACGTCCTGAGCACCGCGGATGTTGATCACGCTGCCAGCTTTGGGAGTGACCAGCCGTGAGATGGCGGGAATCAGCACGCTGGCTTTGCCTGTGCCGGCACCGTTGTGCGAAGTCCCGTCGAGTTCCATGCCACCGACGATTGTCAGATCTCCGCCAATGGTTCCGGCACCTTCCCAGTAAACCCACTTGTCTGACTGCAGCACCAGGTCACTGCCGTCACCCGGCAGATTCAGATTGCCGCGCACGATCACGTCGTCAACAGCCTGCAGCGTGAGTGAGCGATTGTCCTCAAGCACGGTCACTGTTCCGGTGACCAGAAAACTGAAGCCCCGCTGCCCCACCAGATCGTGCGGTCGCATGATCTGCAGGGCATCGAGGGTGCCATCGTTGTTTGGGTCAGCAAGGTACAGCACGTATCGCTGCGACTGATTGTCCACGGCCAGCCAGCGGCGATCGGTTTCCAGTTCGGTCAGGTTGACGGTGGATCCCAGCGGCAGATGGCCCGCGATGAAGGTTTCGCGGAGGGCTTCCGGGAAGGTCTCCTGCTGCAACGCTGTCACCACATCGGCGGCGGGTGTTGTGGTGGCCAGCACGGTCCCGGGAAGCGTGTCGAAGTAGCTGGCATAGTCGGAGCCTCTGGTGCCGGCATTGAGCGACATGGTCCCGGTGGATGAGACGCTGCCGGCCAGCCACATCTCGCCGGTCGTGGTAAGCGTGATGGAGGAGTTGGCACCGGTGGAATACGGAACAGGCTGCCCGTTCTGCTGCTGGAATTCAACGCCCGCCAAAATGGCGCTGCCGGATCTGGCGAGGAATGACTGACCGCCGTTGATCTGCAGCTGACTGCCGGCCCCGGACGTTTTCAGGATGCCGCCCTGCTGCAGTTCGAAGCGAGTGCCTGCTGTGACCTGCAGCTGCGATCCTGCTCCGAGGGCCTGCAGCGTGGCAGCGACCAGCACACTACCGGAGGCGGTAATTGTCAGCTGGCTGCCCGGCAGCAGCGTCCGAACATCGGCCCCAACATCGCCTTTGAAACTGTTCGCCCCATTCGGGAACGACTGCAGCGGATTCTCACCAGTGGTAGCTTGTGTTTCAATATTGAGACTGCTGTCGGCCCGCAGCCAGCCGGTAACGAGCACTTGTTCGGAGATTTGCAGGTTGAGCGATTGGGCGGCGAGTCCGGAGTCGAGGTTGGCGTTGGTGGGGGTGTGCAGGTTGGTGCGAGTGACCTCGAGGGTGCGTCCCTGGAGTGTGAGCGGAAGATCGGGGGCCCGGAAGTCACCTTCGACGGTGAAGGCCTGGGCCAGCAGTGTCAGCGGATCCTTGATGGACGCATCGACCACGCGCGGGAGGCCGGTGGTCTTGACGGTCGTCATTGAGTAGGCGTCGCCCAGACGCATGGAGTTGCCCGGGTGACTGTGTCCGATTGTGATGACCGTGAAGCCATTGGCGAGGGCTGCGAGGTCGCGGGTGCCGAGGTCAAGCGAGGAGCGACCGTTCATGCCCACGAATTGTTCTCCGGCAGCGGATTCGGCGGAGGTTCCCAGTCGATAGTTCCAGTTGCTGGTGGCCGAGCGAATGGAGAGGCTGCCGGGGGCGCGGACTGAACCGGCTCCGCCCGTGAATTCCAGTTCATCAGCGATGAACTGCAGGCTTCCGGAACGCGACCTGAGCAGTCCATCGGCTGCCAGCTGATCTTCATCATCGGCGGAGAACGCCGGGAGGCTGACAGCAAGGCTTCCAGTGACGAGCACTGCGTACGGATTGAGTGCTCCGTCGAAGACATTTTCGGCCCATTCGGCACTGACGGCGGCGACCCAGGTGAGGCTGCTGAAGACAGCGGCGAGGCTGCCATCGAGCTGCACAAGGTGGTCTGCATCGGTGGTGCGTGTGAGCAGCAGATCGCGGTCATTGACCAGCTGGAGTCCGCCTGTGGAGTTTTCTGATGTCACGATGGTGAGGACCGAGACGGCAGTGGTGAGGACATCACCGGGCACCTGCAGCTGTCGCGCCTTGATGACGGCTGTGTGGGTGCTGAGCTGGTTACTGGCGGGCAGCGTGACGGTGCCGTCGGGAGCGATCAGCTGAATGGAGTTGCCCGCAGTGAGCGGGGCGGTGACGGTGATGTTCTGATTATCACCGAGGACGCGGATGTTCAGATCGAGTGTGCTGAGGGTGCTGGTGAGCACGAGGCTGTCACGAAGGTTGAGTTCCAGTCCGGCTGCTGTGACGGACGCGGGCAGCGTAACGCTTTCAGCGATGACCCCGAGGCTGATTGGTCCGAGATTGAGTGGATCGGTGAGTTCGGGGCCGCTGAGAGTCATGCGGCGCTGGGGATCCCGCAGGATGATGCGATCGATGCCGGCATGCTGAATCTGCAGTCCTCCATTGCGAACGAGGGCCTGTGTCAGACGCGTGTGCGTGTCCAGCGTGCCGAAGATTTCCAGCACGTCAAAGCCACCGGCGGAATCGGAAACAAGCAGTGCTGTGGAGTAATCGGCGGCGACGCGGATGTTGTCAGCGGCTGAGCTGGTGCGGAGGATGTTGGGGACGACGCTGGTCTGCAGACGTCCTTCAATCTGCTGCCACGGAATCTGGAACGTGTACAGGAAATCATTGATTTTCTGCACTTCAAATGCGCCGTTAATTGCATTGGTGGAGCTGAAGATGGCGATCTGTGTTCCCGGGGTCCAGTTGTCGACGCGGGTGTAGACATACGCGGTATTGCTGCCGTCGTGATAAACGTCACCGACGGACGTTGCGATGCCGCTGGGAGCAAAGGCGCCGGCCGGTCGGGAAATGCTGATGGTGTTCGATTCAGAGGCTCGCACGACGAACTGGCCATTCCACGCGGGATTCTGGCAATCGCTGATTACAATGGTGTCGTCGATCTGCAGGCTGTGGCCGGGCATGACGACTGTTGCTGCGGCATCGCCGAAGGGAATCAGGGTGACGGCCTGACCGTTGACGCGAGCTGCCCCGATGGTTCGCAGGTTGACGTTGGATGGCTCAATCAGCAGTCCGGAATTCTGAACGGTGACATTCAGGCTTTCGGAGGAGTCGGTGAACGCAAATTCATTGGAGGAGCCGGGCAGTGCGGTCACGGAGTCGCGACCGGGGCTGTTGCGGAATTTGTAGACATTAGAGCCTTCTCCGCCCTGCAGTGTATCGTCATCGACGCCACCATCGAGGACGGCTGAGCCACTGCCGTTGTAGAGCAGTGTGTCGCGGAAGGTGCCACCAGTGAGGTACACTGGTACGTTGACTCCGGGCATGATGGAAATGTAGTCGTATCCGGCATCACCATCGGCGACGATGGCAGTCACGCCAAAGAATGTGTTGCTGCGGCCGAAGGCGCGGACGCGCACGGCTTCGCCCGGAATTTCGGGATCCGGGTCGATCGGCTGCACCACGAAGCCCTCATTTTCCTCTTCGGGGGATTCGTTTCGCATGTAGGCGCGCTGGCCCATATTCAGGTACAGAACTCCGCCGCGAAACGCCTGACCGGACTGATCATCGGCGTTGCCTGCCAGATACACCTTGGGCGGGACCTTGACATAGAACAGATTGAATGTTGTGCTGACTTCAATGGTGACGAACAGCAGGTTGATGCTGATCTTCGGGGTGATGTAGACACGACCACTGCCGCGTTCCAGCCCGAAGGAAATGCTGGCGCTGGCCAGTGAGAGCCCGAACAGCTGCACACTACCGCCGATATGCCCCGAGACTTCGATCTGGTAGTTTTCGTCCCCACCGCGACGAACACCATTGCTGTCGTACCGACCGATATGGAAGGACGCCGAACCGGTCACTCCGAACCCCGGTGCTCCGATCATCATGCTGGCTGCAAAATTCAGCGCGAATTCGCCTTCGGACGTAAAGCGACCTGTGGCGCCCACGCTGTTCCCAAGGACATCCATGGAAACACTCACGTCCATCTGCAGCTGGCCACCGACATATTCGATGGAGCCGGAACCCTGAAGTTTCAGCAGGGTGAGCAGTGTGAGTGTTCCGTTCCAGTCCATACGGGTGGAATTGCGGGGCAGACCAAGGTCGTACTGGTCCTGACCGGAACCGCTGCGGGTGTTGATTTTCAGCTGGAAATCGGCGTCCAATTCGAACACGCCGTCGACCTCCAGCGGGAAATCGGCGACGGCCTGCAGGTTGAGCACAAAGCCTGTGTTACCCTGCTTGACAATCACGGCACTGCCATTGATATGCAGCACGTTCCCCCCGAAGGCTTCGAAGGAGGCGTCCAGTGTAATCGAGACGATGTCTGTCTGGTTGACGAGTTCGAATGAGCCCTCAAGGCGGAAGCCCGGGATGGCCATCATGCCGCTGATGAAGATTCGCTGCGAGGATGCCGGCAGCGTGACATTCACGCGGTTGTTGCTGATGCGGCGGTTTGCGAAGTCATACAGGCGGCGTTCCACTGGCTGTGGTCCGCTGGTCGTGTTCAGTTCCAGCTGCATGGGCCCGAAGGCTTCGAGCGATCCCAGTTCGAACGAGCCGCCAAGTTGAATGCCGCCATAGACACCGGCGGAAGTAACACTGAGGCTGCCCGAGGCATCGACGGTGCCGATGGGATCCAGTGTCATGGTGGCGTCGAAGGACAATTCGACTATGCTGCCACTGACACGCATGCGATACGTGCCGGTTGTCTGGAACATGTTGACCAGCGTCAGTGACCCGTGCATGATGAACACGGAGTAGGGGCCGGCGGCGGCTTCGGAGCCGTCAGCTGCGGGGGCGCCTGCGGGAACGGTATATGTTTTCTGGTCACCGCTCACGGTCAGTCGGGCCTTGGCGCGATCGCTGAGGTGGTCTGCGAAGCGGGGCGGAACGATGATTGTTTGTGCCTGACCGGTGGTGTTGAAAATGGCGGTGGCAGCAACGGACAGGCTGATGGCGTTGGAAAACGCGGGCACGGCCGTGGGCGACTGCAGCGCCATGTCGATCTCGGCTGCGACTCCATCCGCCCGGATGAAGAAGGCCCCATGCACCTGCAGCGAAATCAGGCTCAGCAGGGACGCCTCGCCACTGGCCAGCACGGACAGCCCCTGATTGTTGGCCAGCAGCAGGAAGGTGCCCTGAATGCCGATCAGCTCAACGCTGGTTTGCGGAGCACGGATCGCCAGCGTCCCACCGGCTTCGAGACTGCTGGTGTGCCCGGGAATCACGATGGCCGGGGTGGCCGGATTGTCGTCCACGTCGATTTCCGCCGGGTTGATCCCGGTATTGATCTTCAGTTCGCCATCGGCACTGAAGTCGACACCGGCTGCTGCGAGGCCGGGCATGGTGAGGTCAGCGGTGGCGGCCACCGTCAGGCCGCTCAGACGCAGTTCGACTTTGCCGTCGAGGCTGGCCATGCCCAGAGCACCGAAGTCAAGTTTGGCATGAATCGGTATCACGGGACCATCGGTGGTGACCTTGATGCGGAAGCCACCGGTGACGTTCCACGTATCCACCAGACGCAGTGTCCCCTGGCCCATGATGGCCATGTAGGTGGACGGCGGATCGTCTGACTGGCCGTCCAGATAGGGTGCACCGGCAGGGACGACGTAGAACTTTCGCGCGGGATTGGACGGACGAGACTGCAGGCGACCGACAAAGTCGGCCGGCAGGAAACCACCGTCGATGAATCGCTGCGGCACGGGAACTTCCTGCTCAACGCCCGTCAGATTGGAGATCAGCCGGAAGGTCCCGGTGAGTGTGGCGATGCTGGCAAGGCCACCTGTGGCAGTCACGACAATGTCCGAGGCAAAGCCGTCGTTGGTCAGGGCAAAGACGCCGGTGGCCTCCATGTCGAATGTGCGCAGGGCGCGGGGGCCGATTTCCAGATCGCCGTGCGCAAACACGGTGACTCGCTCCGCGCTGGTGTCCAGTGAAAACACTCCACTGATCCGTCCGAGTTCGGTTGTGGTCTGCGGAACGCGGATCGCCAGTATGCCTTCCGCCTTGATGTCCTTGATTCCCGGAGCGATTGTGATCGGGGTCAGCAGCAGGCGATCGGTCAGCGGGGTGATGGTGACCTGCTGGTTGGTTGTGTTAATCTGCAGCTCGGCATTTACATCCATATCGATGCCGATGGTGCGCAGAGTATCGGCTTCCAGATCCACAGTGAGTGCTGCCACAAGACCGGCTGAGGTGATGCGGAAGTAGCCCTGTGCATTAGCTTTTCCCAGATCCTTCAGCAGCAGCCCGCCTTCAGCCTGAGCGAACAGCCCGTGCGCACTGACCTCGATCCGGAAATCCGCCTCCACAACAAACAGATTCAGCAGGTAGATGCTG
>JBEIEK010000152.1:0-13191 GCA_040382995.1 Planctomycetaceae bacterium | reverse complement strand
GGGGCGATTGTCACTATTTACTGCGTGTAAAGTCCTGTTCAAACAACCGGCAAAGGGTGAAAGAAGTCCGTCGAATGTCGAAGGAAGAAGCAATCCAGGTTGAAGGCAATGTGATCGAAGCGCTCGCAAACACTCAGTTCCGTGTCGAACTGGAGACTGGGCACCAGGTGATGGCCCATGTGGCGGGCAAGATGCGAAAGCACTTTATCCGCATCGTCCCGGGCGACCGTGTCGTCGTGGAAGTCTCGCCCTACGACTTCAAACGCGGCCGCATCGTGTATCGCGAAAAGTAACGGTGTCTCCAACAGACTTCGCCAATGACTGGTGATTCCTCGGGTCTCCCCTTTGTCCAACTCTTCACGGACGGTGCCTGCAGTGGCAATCCCGGTCCCGGCGGATGGGGGTGCATCCTGCGGCACCCGGCTACCGGGAAAGAAAAGGAATTCAGTGGCGGCGAACTGCTCACGACGAACAACCAGATGGAACTGCAGGCCGTGATCGAAGGCCTGAGACTGCTCACCCGCAGATCTCACGTGCAGGTCGTCACCGACAGCACCTATGTGGCCAAAGGCTGTACGGAATGGCTGCCCGGCTGGAAACGCAACGGCTGGAAGAGACGTGACGGTCGACAGCTTGTGCCTATCTCCAACATCGACCGCTGGCAGGCTCTCGATCAACTCCTTGCACAGCACACAGTGTCGTTCACACTGGTGCGCGGCCACGCCGGCCATCCGGAGAACGAACGCTGTGACAAGCTGGCAGTGGCTGCGGCCGGTGCAGTGAAGTCAGCGGCCAATTGACAACGTCCCCCTCAGCCCCCAACGGCAGTGTCACCCATGTCCACACCGCAAAAGCTCAGCAAAGTCGAACACCTCAAGGAATCTTCGCACCAGCTTCGCGGCACGCTCGCAGCAGAGCTTGCCAACGACCTGCCGGAGTTTTCCGACGACGCCGCCACCCTGCTCAAACATCACGGATCATACCTCCAGGACGACCGCGACAGCAGACGTGCCAAAGATGCAGACGGCAAGTCGCTGGGCAAACAGTACAGCTGCATGGTGCGGACGCGAATTCCCGGAGGCAGACTGACGGCCGAACAGTTACTGGCGGAGCTTGATCTCTGCGATACGCTGGCAAATGGCACTCTTAGAATCACCAGCCGGCAGGGCCTGCAGCTCCACGGAGTTCTCAAGTCCAGACTTCGCGAATCCATCCGCGAGATCAACCGGATCAAGCTCACCACATTTGCCGCCTGCGGGGACGTCAACCGCAACGTCATGGCCTGCCCCGCACCCATTCGCAACAACCCCTTTCGCGAACAGGTGCAGGCGCTGGCACTGGAAATGGCCGAACACTTTCGACCCAAAACCACGTCCTACTTCGATCTCTGGCTGAAGGACGAGGATGGCACAGAGACCGACGTCTGTGAATTTCAGCCTGTGGAAGAGCCCATTTACGGCACGCGGTATCTGCCGCGGAAGTTCAAAATGGCCATCGGGTTCCCCGAAGACAACTGCGTCGACCTCTACACCCAGGACCTCGGCCTGCTGGCAGTGGTCGAAGGCAACCGCATTATTGGCTACAACGTACTCGCCGGTGGCGGTATGGGACGCACACCTTCGAACGAGAAAACATTCCCGGCACTCGCGCGGCGCATCACCTTTGCCACTCCCGAGCAGGTGATCGCGGTCTGTGAAGCCATCGTCAAGGTGCAGCGGGACTTCGGCAATCGCGAAGACCGCAAACGGGCGAGGTTGAAATACCTGATTTCTGACTGGGGAGTGCCAGCCTTCAAGGCAAAAGTGGAAGAATACTTCGGTGCTCCGCTTCCGGAACCGCATCCCGCTGATGTCACGGATGTCGACGACCATCTGGGCTGGCACGAACAGGGCGATGGGCGGCTGTTTCTTGGGGTCAACATCGAAAACGGTCGCATTCATGATTCCGGCAGCCTCCGCATCAAAACCGGACTCCGTGCCATCCTGCGGCGGTTCGGCATGGAAGTGCGACTCACCCCGCTGCAAAGCCTGATCCTCTGCGATATTCAGCCCGAAGACAAAGCGGAAATCAACCGGCTCCTGGACGAACACGGCATTCTCCCCGTGGAAAAGCTGTCGCTCATTCGCCGCTACGCCATCGCCTGCCCGGCCTTCCCCACGTGCGGTTTGTCCATCACGGAATCCGAACGCGCACTCCCGGGAATCATCGATCAGCTCGACGTGGAAATCGCCCGTCTGGGTCTGCAAAGCAGTCGGATCGCAGTCCACATGACGGGTTGTCCCAACGGCTGTGCACGCCCCTACACGCCCGATATCGGGCTGGTTGGTAAAGCCGCCGGGAAGTACACGGTGTTTGTCGGTGGCAACGTCGAGGGCACGCGGCTGGGCTTCATCTACCGCGACATGGTACCGCAGGATCAGATCGTGCCCACTTTAGTGCCGCTGCTGACGGAATACCGTGCCAGCCGAATCGGAAACGAATCGTTCGGTGATTTCTGCACACGGCTGGGCGCAGAGAACTTGGCCACACCGGTCGCCGGCTGAGCCTGAACCCGGGTGCTCTTTGCGGTGAGGCAGCGGTTCTGTGAACCGCCGCCTCGCCACTACGGCGCCTGAATCACAGTCGTGCTGCCGTCACCGGCGGCAAGAATGATCTGGCGCCCGTCCGGGGAATACCGGGCGGTGTTGCCGATACGTCCAATCTGCTGTTGATTCACGGCACTCCCGTCACCGGTTGACCATGTTTTCAGGTTTCCGGCATAACCATAGGACAGAACGCGACTGCCATCGGGGGTGAAGGCCACCGAGTGGATGTAATCCGTGTGCCCGGACATACTGCGGACTTCGCTGCCGGTGATCAGGTCCAGCAGGTAAACCTTGCGATCAGCACCTGCCGCCGCAATGAGGGCTCCGGCAGGATGGATCGCGACCGAGTACATGGTGGTGTCAAAGGCGGCCAGTTGTTTCAGCTGGCGTCCACCGACGATGTCCCACAGCCGCAGTGTGCCGTCGGCGCCCGAGGAGACGACGAAGGTTTCATCAGCACTGAGCGCGACGGCATGGACGGCACCGCGATGGCCTGCAAGGGAGAACTTCTGCTGGCCCGTCACATTATCCCAGACCCGGACAGTCTGATCGACGCTGCAGGAGACCACGATGGTACCATCCTTCGAGACGGCCGTACCATAGACGGGGCCACCGTGGGCGAACTGGCGGCGCTGTTCGGGGCCGGCACAGGTCCATTCATCCAGTCGACCGTTGGCGAGAGCAGTGAGCAGTCGGCGGGCGTCCGGATTGAACTGCAGACGCTGCACCGGAGCTTCGCAGACTGTTGTTTGGTGGAGGATGAATTCGACGGGGGGCTGAGTGTTGGGAAGCGGGGGACCGTAGATCAGGACCTGATCGCCACTGGCGGCGGCCAGGCGTTTGTTGTCAGGGCTCCACGCCAGCTGCGTTACGGTGCGCTCGCCGGGAAGCACCTGCACGGGTTTTTCGGCGTCGTTGATGTTCCAGACGCGCACTTCGCCACCTTCAAGGCCCGCAGCAAGTCGCTGACCGTCAGGGCGGAGGGCGATGGACCTGGCTGGACGACCGTCAGTTTGCCACGTGCGTTCAACGGCACCACTGGTGGCATTGACCAGCTGCACGGCGCCAGCCCCGGTCAGAATCAGGAACTGAGCTCCCGCATTGACGGGGACAGCCGTGATGAGCTGTTCGGTGGTGAGCGGCTGCGCGCGGAGAATGGAGGTTTTGCGGATTCGCAGCTGACGATCATCGCCGGCAGAGAGCAGTGTCAGGTTGTCCGGGAGGTAGCGGACGGCCGCGGTGGGCGTATTGGCCGTGTGCTCGCTCTGGGTTTCCAGCAGCAGTCCGGTGGTTGTGTCGTAAACCCGTACAGCCCCATCGGCTGCTGATACCGCCAGCCGGGCACCGTCCGCGGTGAGTGCAAGTCCGCGAGCTGCGGCCGGGGGACGGATTTCGGGAAGCGGCGCACCGTCGGCTTTCCAGACACTGACGGCCCCGTCACCGCGAGCTGCCGCAAGGATTCCGCCATTTGCGGCGAGCACCAGACTGGAGACGGGAGCACCGGCTTCGAGCGTTCGCAGCGGTTCGCCTCCCAATAGCGGGCGGAGCTGCACTTTTCCGGATGCACCGGCAGCCCAGAGTTGGTTCTGGTCCGGGGCGGTGGTGAGCTGCAGGGGGCCCTGGCTGGCAGTGTCCTGCAGGGCAAGGAGACTGCGGGTGAGCAGGGTGGCTTCGGGCGCGGCCTCGCCGGCCGCAACCGCAGTGCCCTGGTCGGTCCCATTCCAGTCGGCCCAGTGACTGGCAGAGGCCGTGGCGATCTCTTCCAGCACCCGGCCGGTATCGGCCGCGATCACACGAATCCGAGGCTGGGCATCAGTGATCATCAGTTGTGTGGCGTCGCGATTCCAGCGGGCGGAGCGCAGCCCCTGGACGGCCGGGAGCGACCGCAGCAGACCCAGATCGGGCCCAAGAATGTGCTGAATGCCCGTGTCTGTCCAGGCCACAAGGACTTCCCCTTTCTTTCCGGCCTGAATTCCTTTGAGTGTACCGCCGGGAGAACCTGTTGTCGCGGCCACCTGACCGTTCCAGGCGATACGATGCAGCCGCGATCCTGAGGCGGTGAGTGCGGCCAGTCCCTGGTCACCAGCCAGTCTTTGCAGGTGCACAACGGCATCGGTATTGGGCGCCGCGAGTTCCCATTCAGGTTTCACGCGATCGGCATCGGTGGCAGGGAGCTGTTTGGGGAACGGGAGTTTCCAGCGTCGCAGCATGCCATCGAGGCCGGAGGTAACGATGCCGGTACCATCGGGAGTGAATTCGACCGAGCTCACAGCGCCCTGGTGGGCGGGGATCAGCCCTTCAATTGCCCCGTTACTGCTGTTCCAGACGCTGACGACGCCCGTGGAATCGCCTGTGGCGGTGAGTGCATCGTCGTGGCGGGGGGCCGCGCAGGTGATGGGCTGCTGATGGGTGGCCGGCTGACCGGCGGGGTTACCGGCTGCATCGCGGAACCGCAGCGTTTTATCATCGGACCACGTGGCCGTCCATGCGCCGCTGGATGCGGCGATCAGACCGCGAATCACGGCCGCATGTCCCTGAAGAGGTTTGGGGGCAACCGGGAGTTTCCAGACGCGGAGCGTCCCATCGGTTCCGGCGCTGATGAGCCGCTGGTTGTCGGCGTGGACGGCGATGTCAGTTACGGCACCGGTGTGTCCGGCCAGTCGACCGGTTTGCATGGCATCGCCGATGTTCAGGATCCGGATTTCACCTGCGGGAGTGCCGACGGCGAGCCACTGGGCGTTGGTTGATGGGGAAAGGCTGGCAACCTCATTTCCGGCAGCCGGAAATTCGCGAGTGCGTTCACCGGTCTGCAGATTCACGAGCAGCGGTGGCCGTCCGGCAGCGACAACAATCGCCATATTCTGCCCGGCAATCAGTTCGCAGTGAACAGCGGCCGCATCGAGGGTGAGCAGCAGGCGACCTGCGGTGACGGGAAGTTGCCACGCACGCAGCAGCTTATCGTCTCCAAGTGAAACCAGTTGCTGGTTGCCCTGCGCGAACAGCAACTGACTGACACGACCGGGATGACCGCTGAGTTTCGCAAGCGGTGCATCGAGATCGGGTGACCAGAGGCAGATGTTGCCGGCTGCGTCCGCGGTCGCAAAGCCACCTGCATCCGAGCGCCACGCGACAGCCGAGCCTTCAGCAGTGTGGCCCATGCGGGTGAGCCCTGCAGCAGTCGTCGTCAATGGGAATGAACGCACGGCCCCGGCAGCCGATGTGGTGAGCACTGAAAAGCCATCCGGAGCCAGAGCGAGGCTGGTGATTTGCGAGCCGGGTTCGGTATGTCGCCTGATCGGCAGCCGCAGCGGCAGATCCCAGACCCGAACGGAATTGTCCTGTGATCCGGTGACCAGAGTTTGTCCATCGGCGCTGACAGCGAGGGTGTAGACTGGTCCGGTGTGCTGGGTGAACGATTGAAGAACACGGCCGGCGGGCACATCCCAGAAGAGCACGCGCTGATCACTGCCGGCGGTCACGGCCCTCGAGCCGTCGGTGACGAACCCAGCGGCCATAACTGCACCGGCGTGTTCACCGAGGATAACTGGCTGCTGAGCCAGCGTGGTGGTAGCGACCACGGCACACGCGAGGACAATTCCGAGGCAGCGGACGCAGGCAGGTGGCAGGCGCATGTCGGCGGGCCTTGTGCGGGAGGAAAGAGAAGTCGGAAGGCCGGGGAGGGACGTCCCATATTCTGCACAGCCAGCCGGGGGAACGCAACACTGCCGCTGGATTCAGCGCGGCTGCCAGTCCGCGCCGAAGACATCCGACCAGATCAGCGACGATTCCGTTTGACCACTGCTGCCCTCGGATAACTGCAGCACTCCGACGTCCCCCAGACGCGGAAACAACCACGCATTGGACGCTCTGAAGTCGCGTTCACCAAACGTATGGCCCGTGTTGAGCACGATGTACTTCGAGCGGTTCAGCGGGTTGGGGAAGATCAGACAGAGTCCGTGACTGCCAGAGGGCCAGGATTGGGTGCCCACCGTGATTTGTTCGCTGTTCCAGTCAAACGGCAGCTTTGAGGTGACGCGGGAATCGACCGCAGGCAGCGTGGCGGGACCAGCTGCGGGCGCGGACCCGTCCGGATTGCGCCCAGGTCGCGCCGCGAGCAGATGCCGAAGGAGCAGATTGGAGCCGGGGTCGCCAAAGAGCACCAGATGGCTGCGATCAAGCATCTCTTCCGTAACGTCCACGTCATTCACCACCCGCACATCACCCCGCATCCACCGCGCAAATTCCTCACGAAACACTGCCAGCTGACGGTCTGACCAGGCGGCCGAAAGCGGATGCAGGGGCTGACCGGTACCCCGGACACAAATGAACGAGGACATAAACGCGTCGTCAATCGGGCCCTGCAGCCCCGGACGCTTCCGCACTTCAGGGTTGCGTGAGAGCGCACGGGATTCCTGGTATTCAACCACTTCCCATGCGTCTGAGGTTCTGCGGTACCAGACGTCGGGAAGCAGTTCACCGGCAGCAGCCCGGCATTCCAGCACATTGCCGTCGATGTGCACCTCTTCCGCGATGTCCCGGGCCAGTGTCAGCAGAGCGATATTCTCGGTGCGGATTTTCATCGCACCAGTGCTGTCGCGTTCTGTTTCCACCGTGGCCGGTTTTTCCGTCTGCAGCATTTCCATCACTGCCAGCCAGTCACAGCGGTTGTATTTCAATGTGCGCGTGGTGAAACGGATGCGGTCGCGCGTCCCGAATCGCGGGCGACCGGTCTGCACCTGAGCGGCGTGAAAGGCCATGAACTCGCTGCGGCTGGCTGCATCGAAGGCATGCCCCATGTCCTTGCCGATAATCAGCTTCAGCGGCACCTGCAGTTCAGCGGCGGCCTTTTGCATGGTGGTCCCGGCCAGCAGCTGCGGGTCCTTGTCACCGCCGTAACCCACAAACGGAACATTGGCAAGATTGAGCGCATAAGGGACCGCATCGTAAATGCCCAGCGTTTCATGCTGGGCAAAGGGCAGTCGCTCGGAGGGCAATTCGGGATTCTTTTTCTGGTAGGCATAGAAGTCGACGAAGCCGGCCCCGGCACCCACGGAACACCACAGGTGCGGATGGTGCAAACCCAGATGCCACGCTCCTGCACCGCCCATCGAAAAGCCATGCAGCACCACCCGGTCCTCGTCAATCCGAAACCGCTGCCGAACCGCTGCCATTGCCTCGAAAACATCCATCTCCCCGGCCCAGCGATAGGCATTGTTGCCGCGGCCGTAGACATCCAGCTGAATCCAGTTGCCAGGCCGGTCGTCCTTCGATGCACCCGGACCACGACCGTCCATGCGGGAGATAAAGCTGACTTCATTCATGTCATCCGCCCGGCCATGCAGCACCACGTACAACGGCCAGCGACGGGAGCTGGCCGGATCCACTCCGGCCGGCAGAGTAACCGCATACGGCTGAACGCTGCCGTCCACAACACTCACGTAACCGCGAATCGAAGTCCCCTCGCGCAGATGCCAGTCCGGCTGCCCGGCCTGCAGTCGTTCAACCCGCCTGCGACCCTCTGCCAGCACCTTCTTCAGCTGGTCGACGGAAGCGGGCCTGGGGAATTCGCGAAAACGCAGCATCCATGCGGCCGCCTTTTCAAACACCAGTGCGTCTGCCAGCAGTGCCTCGCCCTCGGCGGATCGCAGCTCGTTGCGCGCCGCAAGCGAATCCAGTGCGGTTCGCAGCAGGGCCCGTTCACTTTCCAGACCGCGAAGCACGTCGTCCGGTGGTACCGCCGCGTCGGATGCAGCAGTGGAGAAGGGCTGCTGCGCGGCGTTCAGGGGCGGCGCACAGCAAAGCGAAAGACACAGGCCAACAAGACCCCACGTCGGCAGGATCAACGGCAAAGACGCGAAACGAAACATGGGATCGCCGGATAAGGAGTGGGACTGAAAGGAGCGACCAATCTGGACCCGTGAGTGTTCCCGATCGGCTGGCCTGGAGCAAGCGAGCCCGCACCGGGAGTCCGGCTTCTTTCCGATTTCATACCCGTGGTCGCAGTCAGAATCGCGAAGCCACCGTGTACGTAATCCAGCCACCTACCCACGCAAGGCCTGTCATGTAGACAAAACAAAAGGCAGGCCACCGCCAGCTGTTGGTTTCGCGACGAATGACCATCAGCGTGGAAACACACTGCGCACACAATGCGAAAAACACCATGATGGAGAGCCCGGAGGCGATCGTGAACACCGGGCGACCATCCGGCCACCGAGCCGTTCGGAGCACTCCCCGAAGTCCCTCGTCCTCTTCATCGACATCGCCACCAAGACTGTAAATCGTGCCCAGCGTGGCGATGATCACTTCACGAGCCGGAAATGACGCCAGCACGCCGACGCCAATCTTCCAGTCCCAGCCCAGTGGCCGCACAACGGGTTCCACCCAGCGGCCGGTTCGTCCCAGCAGACTGTTTTCCAGAAGTGCTGCGTTGGCCTGATTGAGACTGTCTGAGAGTTCCTGCAAACGCACCGCCTGCGCGGGGTCATCGCCCGGGATCGACTCGATCTCTGCCAGCAGTCGATCGCGCGGCCCCTGATCGCCCGGGAACGAGCCTGCTGCCCAAACCAGCACACTGGTGGCGAAAATCAATGTCCCGGCGCGACTGACAAATGACCAGCCGCTCTCCCACACACGCCGCAAAACCACCCGCCACGAGGGCACTCGGTAATCGGGCAGCTCGAGCAGAAACGGGGCTGCGTCACCGCGGAAAAATGTGCTTCGCAACAGAAAGGCGACCGGTACCGCCACAAACAATCCCAGCGAACTCATGCCAAACAACACCAGACCACGCAGCGGCAGCACGTTCCAGCACACACGGATGTCCGGAATGAGCGTACCAATCAGCAGCACATACACAGGCAGTCGCGCTGAACAACTCATCAGCGGCGCCACCAGAATGGTCACCATCCGGTCCCGCCGATTTTCAATCACTCGCGTTGCCATGATCCCCGGCACGGCGCAGGCAAAGGAAGACATCAGCGGCAAAAAGGAGCGGCCACTGAGCCCCAGCAGGGACATCAATCGATCCATCATAAACGCGGCCCGCGCCATGTAGCCGCAATCTTCCAGGACACCAATGAACAAAAACAACAGGCAGATCTGCGGAAGAAAGACCAGAACCGAGCCGACGCCGGAGATCACGCCGTCCGTGAGCAGGCTGCGGAATGGGCCCGGTGACATTGACGACACCACCCGCTCAGACAACGCCCCAAGTCCGGTATCCACCGCGTCACTCAACGGGGCCGAAAACCAGTAGATCGTGGAAAACACCAGCAGCAATACCGCACCGCACAACAGCAGACCGAACACACTGTGGGTCAGCACACTGTCCAGTCGATCCGTGAAGGAACGTCCGGTATGCACCTCACCCGACTGCACAGCCGACAGCAGGCGACCGATGGCCGCATACCGCTGTTCGGCCTCCGCAGCCGGTAACTTTTGGCCACACTCACCCAGTTGCCTCCGCGCCTCCGACAGCAGTTGCGAAAAAGCCGCCCCCTGTCGCTCAAGCATCAATCGCTCAACACCGCCGCCAGGATCCAGCAACGCCCGACGAACCAGAAATCCTGTCGCCGCTGCTGAAAGCCCGGGCATGGGCTTCAGATTGGCCTGCAAATCACACACGGCCCGACAGATTTCACCGCTGAGATGTTCCGGGACCGACGGCAATGGACCGCTGCGACGCAATAGCCCCAGACAGGCCGACTCCAATTGTTGCAGGCCCTCTCGACGACTTGCGGATGTGGGCACAACCGGCATTCCCAGCCGCGCTGCCAGTTCTGAACAATCGATCTTCCGACCCGCCTGGACGGCCGCATCCCACATGTTCAGACACAGCACCACCGGTACGCCGGATTCCTGGACCTGGGTTGCCAGGTAGAGGTTGCGTTCGAGAGCAGCGGCGTTGCAGATGCAGATGACGAGGTCCGGCACAGGAGCGCCGCTGCAGCCTGTCAGAACATCCACCGCCACCAGTTCATCCGGAGAACGCGGCGCCAGACTGTAGGTTCCCGGCAGATCAATCAATTCAATGGCAGACCCGTCCCAGGTGACACGGGCTGTCCGCTGGTCCACAGTCACGCCAGGATAATTACCGGTGCGGACATGCAGCCCGGACAACGCGTTGAAGAGCGTGCTCTTCCCTGTATTCGGGTTGCCGATTAACGCCACTTTGAAAGGGCGGGAACCCGGAGTATTTTCGGAACGGGCGTTCACAGGCGCAGCCGCAGAAGAGGTCAGTTCAGGGGGAACAGAGCTAAATAGAGCCCGCCAGTTCCATGCGCTCGACACGGCCACGCTGACCAGTGACCGCCGGAGCGGACAATTCGCAGGCTTCAGCCAGCATCCGCACCTGCACCACCGCCGCGTCCGCCGGACGCATCGTTATGGACACGCCGTGCAGCCTGTACTGCACCGGACCACCAAACGGCGCACGCCGCACGACCCTGATCACCGCCCCGGGGACAAATCCCAGTTCCATCAGTCGTACCGCAATGCCACCCGTGGCTGCCACCTGAGCAACGACACAGGCGGTGCCAGGCTGCAGACCCGCAAGCGGTATGTTTCCATGGAGATTCACTTTACGGCCCGCCTTGCAAAATAACTACGAAAGGCTGCACAAGGAACCACAGAGAATGCCTTGAGACTGAGTCTCAGTCCAGATGAGTATCGCAGGTTCGCGGGGAAATGCCACAAAGAATCGCCCCGGTTGATTCTGAATTCCTGAGAATCACAGGAACCAATTCTTTCCAACATTTCGGCAGCCCGGCAGCCGATTCCTGATTGACAGCCACGGCCCTGAATTTGAGAATCTTAGATTGCCCTCCGACGTCCCCCGCCGCAGGCCCTCCAAACTGCCCGCCCGCCCTCCAAACAGGGATCCCCCCCGCCATGCGAAATCTCATCCGCACCACCGCTTCACTCTGCCCCGGACCCGTCTCCCGCCGCAGTTTTCTTGAAGCCGGATCCCTCGGGCTGGGTATGCTGGGGCTCAGTGACCTCCTGCAGATCCGCGCTCAGGCTGCACAGCCTGCCGCTCCCGCCCCCGACACGTCCGTGATCTTCGTCTGGCTGCCCGGTGGCCCTCCCCATATGGAAATGTACGACATGAAGCCGGATGCCCCGGAAGAATACCGCGGCGTCTTCCGGCCCATCCGCACCTGTGTCAGTGGCCTCGACGTCTGCGAACTGCTGCCCCTCCACGCCCGCTGTGCTGATCGCTTCACCATCATCCGCTCCATCGCCCACGAATTCGCAGACCATGGCGGTGGGCACAAACGCTTTCTCACCGGTCGCCATCCCGCCACGCCCACGGGTTTCGTCAATGACGCTCCCGCAGTCGGGTCCATTGTGGCCAAATGCCGCGAAACAGCGGCGGGCGATCTTCCCGTCTACATTTCCGGTACCGAACCCGGACGAGCCGGCGTTGACGTGTACAGCTTCGGCGCTGCCTACCTTGGGCCTTCCTACGTGCCCTTCAACGTTGCAGGAGATCCGGGCGAAACCGGTTTCTCCGTCAAAAATCTCTCCGTCGACCAGAAACTCTCCGAACGCCTCGACGACCGCGTGGCGCTTCTCAGCCACTTCGACCGACTTCGACGCAGCGTGGATGAGTCCGGTCTGATGAATGCCATGGATCGCTTCAATCGCCAGGCCGTGTCCATGCTCACCAGCGACAAAGCCCGCAACGCCTTCGATCTCAGCCAGGAACCCCAGGAACTCCGCGATCGCTACGGCCGACACTGCTGGGGCCAGCGCGCCCTGCTCGCCCGCAGACTCGTTGAAGCCGGCTGCAGTTTTGTGACCATGGTCATGGAAAATCCTTATCAGTCCGGCGTCCCCTGGCTCAAAGCCGGCACCTACAACTGGGACTCACACGCCGTCAACTGCCACCTCTTCGAGGACGCCCGTGTTCGTTTCCCGATCTACGATCAGGCCGTCACAGCACTCGTCGAAGACCTCTACAACAGGGGAATCGATCGCAAAGTCCTGCTGGTGGTCACCGGCGAATTCGGGCGCACGCCCCGCATCAATACCCAAAACGGGACCCAAACCAGCGTCCCCCAGCCCGGTCGCGATCACTGGCCTCAGGCCATGTCCATGCTCGTGGCCGGCGGTGGCATGCGGACCGGTCAGGTCATCGGATCCACCAATTCCAAAGGCGAAGAACCCCGCGAACGCCCACTCACCCCCAACGACCTCTGGGCCACCGTCTACCGACACCTCGGAATCGACTGGAATCTCGCCTTCCCCGACTACAGCGGTCGCCCAATGCCCATCCTGCCCTATGGCGAACCCATCCGCGAACTGCTGCCAGTGGCCTAGGGGCCAACGGCGTTGAAGTTCTCTGGAATCCTGTGAACAGACAGGTGAAGACCTGGGACGGCGAGGCTCCTGCCGAGCCACCGAATACGGATCCGCGCTGGGAGCGATGGCCGGCGTTGTCGCGGAGCAGCAGGGATCGGTGCAGCGATTGCGTCGGGGATGCGGCTCAGCAGGAGCTTCGCCCTGGGATGGTGAAACGGTATTAAAGACACCGGAAGTCGTCCTTCGGACTCCGCCCCACCGTGACAAGGCGTGCGGGGGATGTCAATCCCCCGGTAACAGT
>JBEIEK010000151.1:0-13214 GCA_040382995.1 Planctomycetaceae bacterium | reverse complement strand
TCTCACCGGTATCGCGGCCGGTGGTGGCGAAACGCAGATTCTCAGCGTTACAGCCACAAGCAGCAATGTCGAGTTGATCCCGAATCCTTCCGTAATCTATTCCTCCGCAGATCCCACCGGCTCCCTGAAGTTCACACCCGCAGCCGACCAGAGTGGCTCGGTGGTGATTACCGTCATGGTCACGGATGCCGGACTTGATGGTGATCTTTCAACTGCTGAGGACAATCTGACGGTCACCCGTACGTTTACAATCACTGTGAATCCCGTCAACGACGCACCGACATTGGATCAGCCGGATGACGTCACGATTGACGAAGATGCGGCCCAGCAAACCGTGGCTCTCACCGGTGATACCGCCGGGGGCGGTGAAGATCAGCCGCTGCAGATCACAGCCACCAGCAGCAATATTGAACTGATCCCGGATCCCTCCGTTGTCTTCGACGATCTGTTCCACCCCGAGCTGCAGTTTACAGCACTGGCTGATCAGAGTGGCACAGCGGTGATCACAGTTGTTGTCACAGACGGTGGACTTGATGGAGATCTCTCCACGGAAGGCGACAATGCGTCAGTCACCCGGACGTTCACAGTGACCGTCAATCCTGTGAACGACGTCCCGACACTGGATCAGCCTGACGATGTCACCATCGACGAGGATGCTCCGGAACAGACCGTCAACCTCACCGGCGTCACCGCCGGTGGCGGCGAAGCTCAACCGATCACCATCACCGCCACAAGCAGCAACATTTTGCTTGTGCCGAATCCGTCTGTGGTCTTCGACGATCTGTTTCACCCTGAACTACAGTTTACGCCAGCGGCCAATCAGAACGGAACGGCCATCATTACGCTTGTTGTGACCGACGGTGGACTTGACGCCGATTTGTCAACAACGGATGACAATGGTTCCTTCACCCGCAGCTTCACTGTCACGGTGAATGCCATCAATGACAGCCCGACACTGGATGCCGTATCCGATATCTCCGTCCTCGAAGATTCTGCCACTCGAACTGTTTCACTCACCGGTATCAGCGCGGGTGGCGGTGAAACCCAGCCACTGCGAATCACTGCTACCAGCAGCAATACGGCCTTGATTCCCAATCCATCCATCACCTACAGCTCGCCGGACGCGATTGGATCCCTGCAGTTTACTCCGGTGACAAACAGCCGCGGATCGGCCGTGATCACGGTTTCGATTGAAGACGGTGGACCGGATGAAGACCTCAGCACCACGGAAGACAACCTCACGACCACTCGCACCTTCACCGTAACGGTGACCCCAATCCGCGCTGTGATTATCAGCCCCACCGGCTCTGTAATGCCGCAGCGGCCGGTGATTCAGTGGACAGCGGTGCCGAGTGCTGTGTCCTATGACGTCTGGATTGCAAACGTAAGTGCTGGGCTGCTGCCGCTGTTGCAGGCAACCAGTACGAGCACATCGTTCCAGCCGACGGTCGACCTTGGGATCGGAAAAATCGATGCCTATGTTCGCGGAGTCCGCAGTGACGGGACAAAGCTGCCCTGGTCGGCAGTTCAGCGTTTCACGATTGTCACCCAGCTGGTGCCAAACCCGCTGAATCCGACTCAGACGAACCTTCGGCCGACGGTCACGTGGCCTGCCATCACCGGTGCCGTCAGCTATGAAGTTGACGTTGACGATATCTCCAGAGGCAACTTCAATTTCGTTCGCACGACGGTCACGACCACATCCTGGACCCACACCCAGAATCTGGCGATTGGTCTCTACCGATTCTATGCTCGAGCCCTTGCCAAGGACGGTACACCCGGCACCTGGAGCGCGGCACTCAATTTCACCATCGCAACCGCACCTCAGCCAATCGCACCGGTCACAGCCACCTTTAACCGTCTCCAGGAATTCTCCTGGACACCGGTGCTCGGAGCCACCAGCTACCGGCTGCAGCTGAGAAGCGAAACCACTGGAAAGCCGGTGGCTGATGCTTCCGGAATCACCGGCACTCGCTGGACGCCTCCCGCACCACTCGCCGACGGAAACTACAGCTGGGTCGTGGCAGGCTTCACTTCGGCTGGCAATATTCTCGGGACATTCTCCACACGCAGCTTCTTCTACGTTGGCGGACGCCCCACCATCACGTCTCCGATTGGCACCGCAGGCAGCACGCGGCCAGTACTCCAATGGCAGAATGTGCTTGGCGCAGCCAGTTACCAGGTGCAGGTCAACCGCCGATTTACGGATGGATCTGAAACAGTTGTCTTCAACACCTCCGGCATCACGACCAACTCATTCACACCCGTGAACCCACTGGTGTCAGGGGCGACTTATCGCTTCTGGGTACGAGCGGTGAGCTCGACAGGAGAGATATCCATCTGGAGTGCGCCGGTCACGTTTACGGTGGCTTCCGCTGACACCCCGGCAACACCTCCGGCTGAAATCCCCTCGCTGCAGCTGGCACTGCTTGAGTCCCCTCTGGGTACCCCGGCGAACAGCATCCGCAAAACCGCTGTGAAACCTGCGGCAGACACACGACAGCCAGTGATCGAGGCTGCTGAACCTGTGCTGACAGCCTCCGTCAGCACAGCGCCCACAGCCACTCGCGCCGAAGTCAGTCAGCAGATCACTGATGAAGCTGAGTTTGCCAGCATCGACGACACCATCAGCGACGTCGTCGACCTGCTGCTTTCGGGTGGCATTCTGCTGAACTGAGCGTTCGCAAATCCCACGGCTCAAAGACACAAGGCCTGCAGCGACTCCGCTGCAGGCCTTTTTTTTGCTCTGCAACAACCACACCAATCGACGGACTCGTGAAGGATTGTGGTTGATTCGGCGTGCGGCACCGACTAAAAACAGGGGCTCCCGCCAATTCTCCTTCCGTTCCGGCCATTATCAGGGACCTGCGACCATGACACGGCATACCTGTGCGGGCCCCGCTGGTCGCCGCGAATTCCTCAGAGCCGGTACGCTGGCACTGGGTGGTTTGTCGCTGCCGCGGCTGCTGGAGGCTCGCGAGCAATCCGGGCTGTCTGCCGATACTTCCGTGATTCTGTTCTGGATGTGGGGTGGCCCCAGTCAGCTGGAGACGTTTGATCCCAAACCAGACGCGCCCAGCGAATATCGCGGGCCGTTTCGCCCCACGGCCACGACAGTTCCGGGTTTACAGATATCGGAGATCTTTCCTCGGCTGGCGGCCCAGGCACAGCGTTATTCGCTGATTCGGTCGGTGCATCACGAAATGTCGGCACACAACGACGGCTCAATCGAGATGCTCACCGGGAAAACACCGCTGCGTCCCGACCCCACCTCGCTGGCGCATTCGGACCACCCGGATCTGGGAATGATCACCAGTCGACTTCGTGGACGGCATCCCTCCGGTCTGCCTCAGTACGTGGCCATTCCCACAAAGCCGTTTATGACTCGCCCTCAGTATCTGGGAGTCAGTCATACAGCTTACGTGACGGGCGATCCCTCTGTGGCGGGCTTCCGGCCCGCGAATCTGACGCTTGATGCCGGCCTGAATGCCAGTCGGCTCGCTGACAGACTCACACTGATGAAACAGTTCGACGGGTTTCGCCGCGAGCTGCAGGAGGGCCGGGTGAACGACGGCGCCTCCGGCTTTCATGAGCAGGCCTATGAGATGCTGTCGAGCACAAAAGTGGCGGAGGCGTTTGATCTTGAACGGGAACCTGCTGCGCTGCGGGACCGTTACGGCCGGACGCTCTGGGGCCAAAGCTGCCTGCTCGCACGCCGTCTCGCAGAAGCCGGAACCGGTCTGATCACAATCGATGCTCAGGCACCCCAAAGCGGACTCAAACGCTACTTCAGCTGGGACGATCACGTGATTCCGATGTACGATTGGGATCTTGCCCCTGCCATGCTCTTTCGCGCGGCCGACATGGATCCGGCATTGTCGGCACTGATTGAAGACATTCATGCGCGTGGCCTTGAACGGCGGATTCTGGTTGTGGCCATGGGGGAATTTGGACGCACACCCCGTATCTCGCAGGCCGCCGGACTTTCCGGCCGCGATCACTGGCCGCACGCCATGTCTGTGCTCGTTTCCGGTGGTGGCTGGAAAATGGGGCAGGTGATTGGAGCCACCAGCTCGAAGGCCGAATATCCTGTCGAACGACCGCTCACACCTCAGGACCTGCTGGCCACCATCTACCGGCACCTCGGCATCGATCCCAACCACGAATTCCTCGATTTCGGCGGACGTCCGCAGCGAATTCTGTATCAGGGCGAGGCCATTCAAGAGCTGATTTCTTAGGCACCGGGTGTCGTTCCATACGACGGACTCTCAGTCCCCTGTACGAGTGACAACGACCCTGCCGTTTCGCCATCCCGGCCGCGCCTCCCATGACGCCGCTCCCCCAAAATCCATCGCATGGGGCATTAGTACGAGGTTGCTCGATCGATCCCCGTCCTCACGATAGAATGCATCCGCGTGTCGGCTCAGGCCGTCCTCGTTGTTGCATCTTCCTTTGCCTATCTCACCCTCCGCAGGTCTCCCATGTCGCTTCCGACAATCTCTCCCAACGTCACTCGCATCGGCTGGATCGGCACAGGCGTGATGGGTTCCAGCATGTGTGGGCATTTGCTTGCCGCTGGCTATTCCGCGACTGTTTATTCGCGGACAAAGGACAAGGCTGGTCCGCTGCTGGCCCGTGGTGCCTCGTGGGCGGAAACACCGGCAGCAGTGGCGGCCGCCTCAGACGTGATCTTCTCCATTGTTGGTTTTCCTGCGGATGTCCGCGAGGTGCTGCTGGGGCAAAACGGGGCGCTGTCGACTGCTCGCCCCGGGACCATACTTGTGGACATGACCACCAGTCAGCCATCGCTGGCAGTCGAGGTGCATCAGGCGGCGCGATCGAAGCAGGTTCACAGCGTGGATGCGCCAGTTTCCGGTGGTGACATCGGCGCCCGCAATGCCACGCTTTCCATCATGATCGGCGGTGATCGCGAAGTGGTCGAGTCCCTGCAGCCGCTCTGGCAGACCTTGGGAAAAACCATCGTCTACCAGGGTCCGGCCGGCAGCGGTCAGCACACGAAGATGGTGAATCAAACACTGATCGCGGCCGGAATGGTGGGCGTGTGTGAAGCCCTGCTGTATGGGTATCGGGCTGGTCTGGATCTGCCCACCGTCCTGCAGTCCGTCGCCAGCGGTGCAGCCGGCAGCTGGTCACTCTCCAATCTCGCACCACGGATCATCGCCAACAACTTTGATCCAGGTTTCTATGTCGAGCACATCATTAAAGACCTGGGAATTGTGCTGGAAGAATCGCGGCGGATGGGACTGTTCATGCCGGGCCTCGCCCTTGCTGAACAGCTCTACCAGGCCGTTAAGGCTCAGGGACACGGCCGGTCCGGCACCCAGTCGCTCATCCTGGCGCTCGGATCCATGGCCGGAGTTGACTGGCGGAACCGTCCGTCTGGTTCCTGAAATCCCGGGAACAGTCCGCTTTCGTTTGCAACCCCGTTCTCCCCCGCTATTCTGCCGAAAAACGCCGCTGAGGCGTGCGGAACCCACACCCCTGCAGCTCACATCGACAACGGAAAGTCTGTTCATCATGGTCCGACGCGGTGAAAAATTCTCCGGTCTCTCGGTGGCTCTCGTGACCCCCATGTCCGCCGACGGTTCGTTGAACGAACCCATGCTCCGCGAGCTGATCGATTTTCATGTGGCATCCGGCACCGATTGTGTCGTTCCCGTCGGAACCACCGGCGAAAGCCCCACACTCACGCATGACGAACACGAACGGGTGATCGCGGTCACCTGCGAACAGGCCGCTGGGCGAATCAAGGTGATGGCGGGCACCGGTTCCAACAGCACGGCCGAAGCCATCCGCCTCACCAAAGCCGCTCGTCACGCCGGAGCCGATGGCGCCCTGATGGTCGCTCCCTATTACAACAAACCCACTCAGGAAGGCTTCTTCCTGCACTTCCGGGCTGTTGCCGAGCACGTCGATCTCCCCATCGTGCTGTACAACATTCCCGGTCGCACCGCCAAAAACATGGAGCCGGAAACCATCTGCCGAATCGCTGACGCCTGCCCCAGCGTCGTAGCCATCAAGGAATCCACAGGCTCCATGGACCAGGCCTCCCAAATCCTCTCCGCCTCAGAACTCACCGTTCTCTCCGGTGACGACAGCCTGACTCTCCCTCTGCTGGCACTTGGTGCGTCCGGAGTGGTTTCCGTAGCCGGCAATATCGTTCCGGCCGACGTCAAAGCCATGCTCACCGCCTTCCAGTCAGGTGATATCACGGCCGCCCGGCAATGGCACCACAAACTGTTCCCGCTCTGCCGCGATATGCTGGGACTGTCCACCAACCCCATTCCCGTCAAGGCCGCCATGCGGATGATTGGACGCGACTGCGGCGAAGTTCGCCTGCCCCTCACACCACTCTCCGACAACCAACTCTCGGCCCTCCGCACCACACTCAGCCGTTACGGGCTGCTGTAAAGCCGCAGGCCATCGGCCCATAAGCAAGCGGTCGGGCGGAAGCCCAATGGCCTTGAAGTTCTCTGGAACCCTGCAAAAAGACTGTTAAAGAGTTGGGAGGGCGAGGCTGGGATGATGAAACGGTGTAAAGAACACCGGAAGTCGTCTTTCGGACTGGACCCCACGTGACAAGGCGAGCGGGGGATGTTAATCCCCCGGTAACGGTGCGTGCTCGCGTGGCCAGAACCGCATCAGGAACGCACCAGGGACGTTACCGGCCGATTGACATCGACCGCTCGCCCTGGGACGTTTTTTGTGATTCGTTCGGGCTGGGGACTGACGATAGCTGGGGGATTGAAATGTACCAATTTTCCTGTCCTCACACCGTTTCACCATCCCAGCTTCGCCCTCCCGGCACCTCCTCTTGCCAGACCTTCAACGCCATTGGGCCATGGCCGAGAGTTCCAGATCGCACTGCGGTTCTTCGTCCACCATCCGCAACACGCAGTTGTTCAGCAGTCGCTGCGAATAGATGGCGAGCTAGTCATTCCACCGCCGGCCCTTCTTCGGGGTCTTTCTGCGGAGGTTCGCTCTTATCCCATTTGGCTGCTTTCTCGGCTGCGTCAGGTTCAGTGAGCGGTCGCACGATGCGAAAACCGACGCCGAGGGCGTCTGTGAAGTACCAGATGCTTTGCGGAATCTGAGGATCCTGTTGTTTCCAGTCGAGATTTGAGCCTTCGCGGACGGCCGAACGGAGCATGTCGGCAGGATCGTCCCAACCGCCGCCGCGGACTGCTCGGGGATACTCTGTCAGCGGGATTTCAAGAGGATCCAGGGCCGGCTGTTTCCGCTGCGCGTAGGTGCCGCTGGAATACTGGTCCAGGACCCATTCGGCGACATTGCCGTGCATATCAAAGAGTCCCCAGGGATTGGGCTTTTTGCGACCGACCGGTTGATAACGGCCGTTGCTGTTGTCTTCGTACCAGGCGTATTCGCTGAGCTGTTCCGGATCATCCCCGAATGACCATGCCGTTGTGGATCCCGCTCGGCAGGCGTATTCCCATTCGGCTTCCGTGGGGAGCCTGTAATAGCGACCGGTTTTGGCGGTGAGCCAGGTGCAGTACATGCGGGCGGCGTGCTGAGTCATGCAGATGGCGGGGTTGTTTTCACGGCCCATGCCGAAGCTCATGTCGGTGTACGGGGGCGTGGGCCGGGTCACGGAGTCTGCGATCTTATCGCGCGGAGAAGCAGGCTTGTTGTAAGCTGCACGGCGCAGGGAGTCCACGCGATCGCCCCAGACTTCGTACTGGTTCCAGGTGATCTCGTGACGGCTCATCCAGAACGGCGAAATCTGAACTTCGTGCTGCGGGCCTTCGTCTTCCCGACGGTCAGCCTCTGAGTCGGGGCTGCCCATCCGAAAGGTGCCGCCGGGGATGGGGACCAGTTCGATTTTGAAGCTGGTGTGTTCCAGAGGTTCCGCGTAGGGCTTCATTTCCGCGGCGGATGCGGCCACGGCATCAGGGATGTTGATTGGCTGCGTTTTTTCGTACTGGGCAACCAGCGGCGACTGGGCGGAGAAAAACGCGAGCAGGAGTGCGGCAACCAGGCAAACGGATCGCATGGACTGGACTTTGAAGAGGGACTGCGGCAGAGACTGCCCGGGGAAATGTTTTGGAATTCTTACAGCTTCACGGATTTCTGCGAAGGAGTCAACAGGGAGGGGGGTGATCTGCGGGCTTTCGCAGTGATCGCAGGAGGATGCAGCGGCTAGCGATGCAGCAGCAGCAGTCGCAGGGTGTGAACGACGACAGCGCCAACGACGGCGGTACCCCCCAGCAGCAGCAGACGGGACACAAGCGGACGGTAAGGGCGAATGAGCAGCACGATGGCGACCACGACGAAGGCACTGGATGCTTTGAACACCACCATGCCTCTGAGTCCCCAGTTCTGGATCACCACACGGGCGATGGGATTGCTTTCCACGAATGTCAGTTGTGTGGCACCGATGGAGCTGAGCTGCAGGGCGATATGTGTGAAGACGACGTCGAGTGCGCAGACGAGCAGGAACCAGGAGATTTCGGTTTCGAGTTGCCGCCGGCTGCGACGGCGGCCTTTGCGGGGCGGCGGCAGTGGGGGTGGTGCGGCCGGGAGCGGTGGTGGCGTGCGCGTCATTTGGGGGGCGCCGCGGCATCTGCAGCAGGCGTGGCGGATGCGGGTGCAGGGGGAGCACCCGCGATGAACACTTTCACGGTTTTGTCCATGCCAAGCGAGAAAATGGTGCGGATGTGGGGGTCGGCAATCAGCAGGTTTTCGCCATGCAGACACAGGCCGACGGGGCGGTCCAGAGGTGCGCCGCTGACGAATTGTTCGGGAGTTGCGCCGGGAGCGACTTTCCAGACGCCGTGCTGATAATTGTCCGTTACGTAGAATGTTCCGTCGGCCATGCGAACGATGTTGTGCGGCAGATTGAAGGGGTGGTTGTTCAGCACTGTTTCCAGCTTGCCCTCCGGAGTCACTTTCTGGATTTGCCCGTCCTTGCTGGAGGTGGAGAGGATGTAGAGGGTGCCATCCGGGCCCAGCGTGAGCCCGCGGGGGGAATTGATCACAGCGTATTCGGCGGGCATTTCGCTGCCTTCGGCGGGCATTTTCCAGATGCGATGCAGCTCGAGGTCCGCGGTGTAGATGGTGCCGTCCGGAGCGACCGCGATGGACATGGGGATGCCGATCCAGCCTTTGGTGAGCGGCTGTGGCTGAGCGGCATCGTCGAAGCGATAGACTTCGCGGGTGGCGGAATCACCGGCCAGCAGTTTGCCCTGGTGATCAAAGGCCAGGCAGCGGACTGCGTTCAGCGGTGTGCGAAATTTTTTGGATCCCTGGAAGTAGATGGAAGCCTGGCCATTTTCAACTTTCCAGATGCCCGGCAGATTGCGATCGGCCACAAAGACCACACCGTCTGCGCGCGCTGCGACTGCCAGCGGATACTGGAAGGCAGCAGTGGCGGGTGCGGCTTCCTGGGCGCCGAGCGAGTTGAGTGGGACGAGCAGGAACAGAACAGCCAGAATTCTCACTGAGAACTTCCTTCTTCAGACGATTCACCGTGGTCACCCCGCAGGGAAACCGTTGCTCCGACGTGTTGTATTCTTTCGTGCGATCAGGAAACTCTCAATACAGGGGCCACGATCACCCGGGAAAATCTGCGGAAATCCGCCCCGCTGATTTTGACTTTGACCAGCCGTCGCCGGAGAATCCGGCACCTCAGGTCCTCCTGATTCGCCTCCAGTGCCTTTTTCGGAGTCCCGCGCCATGTCCGCTGCTCTGTTCCGTTCAGCTACCATGCTGTTGCCGGCTTTGGCCTGCTGCCTGACTGTCTGCGGTGTTCCGGTGACCAGTGAACTACGCGGCGATGACCCGGCAGCCATGAAGCAAAAAGCCGTGCAGTTTCTGACCGCCACGCAGGACACAAATGGGTCATGGACCAAACCTGACGCCGTTGGTATTTCCGGGCTGGTTGTCTCTGCGCTGCTCCACAGCGGTCGTCCGGTAGATGATCCCGTGGTCGCCAGGGGGCTCAGTTTTCTGGTTTCCAGCCAGCAGCCGACCGGCGGTATCCACGCGGCCGCCAGTCGGCATCAGAACTACGAAACCTGCATCGCCCTGCTGGCGCTCAGCCAGGCCAATGCAGACGGGCGTTACAACGCGGCCATCAAGCGTGCCGAAGAGTTTCTTCGGGATCTGCAGTGGGATTCCGGCGAAGGGATCGAGACCAGCGACGACACGTGGGGCGGCGCCGGTTACGACAGCAAACAGCGCCCTGACATGTCCAACACTCAGTTCCTGATCGAAGCACTCCGCAGCGCCGGGGCCGCCGCGGATGATCCCGCTCTGCAGAAAGCGCTCGTCTTTGTCAGCCGCGCCCAAAACCTCGAATCCCCCCATAACACGCTCCCGTGGGCCGGGAAAATCAACGACGGTGGCTTCATCTACACTCCCGCCAAAGGCGGCGAATCCAAAGCGCCACTCGCAGCCAACGGTGGCCACTCATCCTACGGCAGCATGACCTACGCTGGCCTCAAAAGCATGATCTACGCCGGCGTCAAGCCGGACGATCCCCGCGTGCAGGCGGCGGTGAAATGGATTCGCAGTCACTACACACTCACAGAGAACCCCGGCATGGGGCAGCAGGGGCTGTACTACTATTACCAGACGTTCGCCAAAACCATGTCCGTGATCGGCAGCGATCAGTTTGAGGACGCCACCGGCCAGCAGCACAACTGGCGACAGGAACTCATCGAAAAACTCAATTCGCTCCAAAAGCCCAACGGCAGCTGGGTGAACGAAGCCGACCGGTGGTATGAAGGCGACCCAAATCTTGTGACCGCCTACTGTTTGATTGCACTTCGGTCCTGCGAAACACCCGCACAGAAGTGAATTTCTTCGTCTGAATCCAGGAATCCCGCTCGATGTTCAGCCTTCTCAGCGTGTCCAGGTGGTTGTCCGCAATTGCCCTGCCCCTGTGTCTTGCCGCAGCAAGTGCCTCGGGCCAGGAAGAATTCCGGCCGCTGTTCAACGGCCAGGACCTCACTGGCTGGGTCCTTGTCAACACCCCCGCTGCAACATGGTCAATCGCCGATCAGATGCTGATCTGCTCCGGCCGGCCAACGGGTGAAATTCGTACGGAACGCATGTACCAGAATTTCATCCTCGAAGTGGAATGGCGGCACATGGTCCCCGGTGGCAATGCCGGGATTTTTGTCTGGGCCGACGACATCACGGCCCGAGGTGTTCCGTTTCATCGCAGTGTGGAAGTGCAGGTGCTGGAAAACGCCTACGGACAAAGCGCCGGACACACCACTCACGGCGACATCTTCCCGATCCACGGCGCCACAATGACGCCCATCAACGGCCGCGGTGGCAGCCGCGCTTTTCCCACCGAAGAACGCTCAAAACCGTCACCGGAATGGAACCATTACCGCATCGAGTGCCGGGACGGGACGATCAGTCTGGCCGTGAATGGCAAAGTGGTGACTCGCGGCACTGACGCCAGCCCCCGCAAAGGTTACATCTGCATCGAATCAGAAGGGGGCGTGGTGCACTACCGAAACCTGAAGATCAGGGAACTGCCTGACACCCCGGTGGCCGACAGCCAGGTCGCTGTTGCGGCTCGAGGCTTTCGCAGCCTCTACACCGGACTCAACCTCGATGGCTGGGACACATCGGAAGCCGCTCGAAAGCACTGGCAGGTCCAGGACTGGGTCCTCAGTTACGACGGCCAGTCGCAGGATCCAGCGATACTCACCAGCACCGAACTGCTGGCAGACCGCGAATTCATCGTGGATGTGCGTCCCGGGAAGGGTTTTCAAAACCTTACCATCTGCGGGCGGACGCTGAATCCGGACCAATTGCAGGCTGACGGCTGGTCAAGAATTGTGCTGCGGGTGCAGAACGGTCGGCTGAGCGTGGAAGTCAACGGAAAGGCGGCTGGTGACAGCTCGGCTGTGGCTGCAGACCAGACCAGGTTCTCCATCGCTGCTGACGGTGCGGCCAGTTTCGCGAATGTTTATGCTCGGTCCCTGTGACCGGGACTTCGGCGGTTCCATCGCCGTGCCTCGTCGAATGCAGCGGTCAGATCCCTCATATTACCCCCCCCCAGCACATCAGGCCTTCCCCATGGATCCCAGTCCGGTCATTGCCGCGCTGCAGCACGCACTGCCCCCTGTCATGCGCTGGGGGGGCGCTCTCGCCAGCCGCATGCGACACTACAACATCGCGGTTGACGGCAAAGCTTCAGGAAATGCCAACACCGATGCCCTGACGCTCGCTGACCTCACCGTTCAGGAGCTGCTGGTGGCCGCGCTGCGTGATGCCTCCCCGGTGCTCCGCCAGTGTCGCATGGAAGGTGAAGAGACGACGGGCGATATGCAGCGGTTTTCCAGCGACAGCCCGCTGTCCATCGCCATTGATCCCATCGATGGCACAAAACAGTACCGCGATCGCACCGGAAACGGCTACTCCATCATCTGTCACCTGCACACCGACTCCACTCCTCTTTACTCGCTTGTGTTCGCTCCGGAAATGGGGCCAACTGGCACGTGGGTGGAAGTGCTGGAAGGGCGGATTGCCTGCGGCCCCGACGATCCTGACCGCCCCGCTCGCACCGTCCTTGACGGGCTGCCCAATCTGGCCGCTCCGTGCGCGAAGCCCGGCACGGGCATCTATTTGATTGGCTTCCAGCAGCGAGATGCCCAGCGGGCCCGCGAAGTTGATCAGCTGCTCTGGCACACTCGCCAGACAACGCTCACCGGGAACACGTCCGATGAAATGCAGGGCAGCATTTACCCGCTCATGGCTGCTGGTGATTATGTTGGCTCACTGATTCATTCCCCCAACATTTATGACTTCCCGGTCTCCATGCACATCGCTCGGGTCCGCGGAGGCGATGCGGTTTGGGTCCACAACAGACAGCCTGTCCACTATCGATCACTCTGGCTGGACGACCGTGCCGGGATGCTGCGATATCCCGGAATTGTCGCCTGCAGTGAAGACCGTGAAGTCCTTGAGATGCTGTGTCGGCTTGCAGAGGACTGGAGCCCCGTACGATATGATTCGTGACGGGGCTGTGGGTCAATGGCGTTGACTCTCTGGCAAAAGGCGCTGCGGGGAGGGCGAAGCTGGGATGGCGAAACGGTGATAAGAACACCGGAAGTCGTCCTTCGGACTCCGCCCCACCGTGACAAGGCGAGCGGGGGATGTTAATCCCCCGGTAACGGTGCGTGCTCGCGTGGCCAGAACCGCATCAGGAACGC
>JBEIEK010000150.1:0-13217 GCA_040382995.1 Planctomycetaceae bacterium | reverse complement strand
CCCCTGACAGCTCGAGTCGCCGTGAACCGCGTCTGGCAACTCCACTTTGGCACTGGACTCGTAAAAACAGTCGACGACCTCGGTTCACAAGGTGAACCTCCCGTCCACCCCGAACTGCTTGACTGGCTCGCCACCGAATTCATCCGCAGCGGCTGGAATCTGAAAGCTCTGCACCGGCAAATTGTCCTGTCGGCCACCTACCGCCAATCCTCCGCGATGACACCCGAACTGCAGCAGGCGGATCCGGAAAACCGGCTGCTGGGGCGCAGCCCACGCCTGCGATTGTCTGCCGAAATGATTCGTGATCAGGCGCTCGCTGCCAGTGGGCTGCTGGTTGAACGAACGGGCGGCCCGTCAGTGGTGCCCTATCAGCCTGCTGGATTATGGAAAGAACTTTCCGGAACGGATTTCGTGCAGGGCCACGGCGAAGACCTTTATCGACGAAGCCTGTACACCTACTGGAAGCGAACGGCCGCACCGCCATCCATGATGACTTTTGATGCCTCGGGTCGGGAACTTTGCCTTGTCCGCGAAAGTCGCACGAACACCCCGCTGCAGGCCCTGACTCTGCTCAACGAAGTCACCTTCGTGGAAGCCGCTCGCGTCCTCGCGCAGACCACCCTCCGCGAATCCGCACCGGCTTCCGAACAGCGCGTTGCCTTTGCATTCAACAGGATTCTGGGAAGGGCACCGCGTCCCCAGGAACTTCCCGTTCTGCTCCGCTCACTGGCACGCGCGGAACAATACTTCGCGGCACATCCGGAGGCCGCCATGAAGTTGATCAGCGTCGGCGAATTTCCCGTGGAAGCAACTCCCTCACCCGCCGTGCTCGCCACCTGGACAACACTCTGCAGCCTTTTATTCAATCTGGACGAAGCGGTGACGCGGGAGTAGGGCAATGGAAAGAATTTCTATGCAACGTCGGGGGATTCTGCAGACAGCAGCACTGGCCTCACTTATGGGCGTGGCCACTGCTGGTGACACAGCGCCTGCACCAGGTCCGCTCAACCTGCCACATTTCCAACCGCGGGCGAAACGCGTGATCTACCTGTTCCAGTCGGGCGCTCCATCCCAGCTGGACCTTTTCGACCACAAGCCTCGCCTGCGGGATTTGCGGGGAACAGAACTCCCGGACTCGGTTCGCGGTACACAACGCCTGACCGGTATGACGTCACGACAACCCAGTTTTCCAATTGCTCCCTCAAAATATCGCTTCCGTCAGTACGGCGAAAGTGGTGCGTGGTTCAGCCAGCTGCTCCCGCACACAGCTCGTGTCGCCGACGAACTCTGCATCGTGAAAACGGTGCACACAGAAGCCATCAATCATGACCCGGCAGTCACGTTTTTTCAGACAGGGGCACAGCTGGCGGGGCGGCCCAGTATTGGCGCCTGGCTGTCGTGGGGGCTGGGCGCAGAGAACTCAAACCTGCCCGCATTTGTCGCCATGATTTCTCAGGGAAGCGGCAATCCGAACGACCAGCCGCTGTATGACCGCCTGTGGGGCAGCGGCTTTCTGCCTTCACAGTATCAGGGAGTCAAGTTTCGGTCGTCCGGTGATCCAGTGCTCTTTCTATCGAATCCGGCTGGCGTTGACGCCGGGCTTCGACGCGGACTGCTGGATGACCTCGCTGAGCTGAACCGGCAGAAGCTGGCCGACGTGTCCGACCCCGAGATTGCAACGCGAATCGCACAGTACGAACTGGCCTTCCGCATGCAGACGTCGGTTCCTGAACTGACCAACACATCCTCAGAGCCGGAGCACATCTTCGATCTCTACGGCCCTGATTCGCGAACTCCCGGTACGTTTGCGGCCAATTGTCTGCTGGCACGGCGTCTGGCAGAACGCGGTGTGCGATTCATTCAGCTGTTTCATCGTGGCTGGGACCAGCACCTGAATCTGCCTCGTCAGATCGAGGGCCAGTGTCGGGACACGGATCAGCCCGCTGCGGCACTGCTGCAGGACCTGCGCCAACGTGGCCTGCTGGATGAAACACTGGTGATCTGGGGCGGCGAATTCGGACGCACAGTTTACTGTCAGGGACAACTGACTTCAGATAATTACGGTCGCGATCACCACCCGCGGTGCTTCACCGTGTGGATGGCCGGTGGCGGTGTCAGACCGGGAATGACCTGGGGAGAAACTGACGACTTTTCCTACAACATTGTGCAGCACCCCGTGCACGTACACGACCTGCATGCGACCATTTTGCAGACACTGGGGATTGATCACACCAGGCTGGTGTACCGCTTCCAGGGACGATATTTCCGACTGACGGATGTGCATGGAAAGGTCGTGGAAGAGCTCCTGACCTGAAAGCGGCTCAGCGTGCGATCGATGTTGAGCGACCGGTCATTGCCTGCGGCCTAAAATGTTGCCCGAGCCGGCAAACGCTTCAGTCGCACAGTGGCTGCCGACCGAAATGACCACACGAGTTCGTCTTTTTCTATGCGGATTCGTGTGCTGCCTGGAGTCGCCAGTTCGGCGACGATGTCTTTGGCTTCCAGCAGATCACCCAACCTCCGGGCCAGGAGCGGACAAAGCCGTTCGGCCAGCAGGTTCTGTAAAAGCGGTGCTGATGCTTTTTCCGGCTCCAGTTCAACCGGAAGCCCCTGCTGCAAATCAGCAAGCGTTCCAGAGACAAATCTGGCGTGAAGGACGTGCCGAGCGTCGGGAACTCCCAGCGCAGCTGTCCAGATGATGGCCATGGACTGCTCCCGCGGTTCCAGCAGGAGTGTGCCGCAGGCTGCAGCAGATTGATCGAGCTCCGGGGCCGAATTTGCGTCAAGTCGCCCGGCCGGGTGCAGAGCGCCCGTAGAGTCGGGGATGACCATGTTCTGCTGCAAAGCACCCTGTTGCAGAACCCATGTGCCGTCAGGCTGACGTGATCCGGTAACTGCTGTTCCGGCAAGTACGACGCGGCAGATTTGTGGATTGCCGGAATCAGCGGTCGAATGATCCACAGCCTGTCGCAACATTTCATCAGCAGCCTTCGACTTTGCCGTGCTGGGCGCATCAAGGTCGTCCGGATTCATGGACGACGCTGCAGCTGACTGCTGTGGGAGTGTTGAGGCTTCCGAAGATTCCGGCGCCATCAGTTGCATTTCAACAAGGCGGGCTGGTGCGTTGGTGACGGCGGTGTCGTCCTGCGGTGGTATCGCATCCCTTGCTGCGGAACTTCGGTCGATATCAGCCGTGAAGATCGAAAGCAGCCAGCTGTCCGCTACTTCCATGCGATTCAACAGCCAGGACTGCAATTGACTTTGAGAAATCACGTCGGCGGCAATCAGCAGAATTGCCAGCCCCAGCGGCAACAGCAGCAGCCGACGCACGGACGATGGATTTGATGACGGTTTTGACTTGTTGGTCATGGTTGATTTCATAACAGCACCAAAGCGCGCAACGAGGGCGCAGAGGAAGAAAGCGGCGTGACAAAGCCTGTCAGCCATTCCACGAGCTGACGCTGTTGCCAGTTTCGTCTGGCATCAATTCAGGCTGGTCGGATTCCATTCACTGACAGAGCTGATCCTTCAAACATAAAACTGGCCAGATGATGCCCGGGTTGCGCGAAATTATCTAAAATTTTTTGTGAAACTTTGTAGGCACGGTTTGACCCAGGTAATAAGTCGCCACTGGCTCCGGAAATCGCGGTTTATTTCGCCACTTTCACGGATTTTTCGCAAAAGTGGTCGCCAGCACTACTCGGTCAGGCGCGCGAATACTTCATTCGCATCACTGGCCCGCACTCCCACCAGCACAAGCTCCAGTTGCCACTCGCTCAACACCGCGGACACGGGTACCGTCGCTATGACCTTCTCGGAAACCAGCACCGCAAGCTCCGTATCCACCGGCAGACCTGCCAAACCCCGCAGTCGTCCAATTCCACTCGCACTAAACATCAGAATCAGACGACACTCCCCATCACTTCCGGCTACCCCGCGAAAGCTTTGAAAATCACTCGCAGCAAGCAGCACTTCAGAATCCGGCAGGTGACTCTCGGGATCCAGACGGCGAACTTCCAGCGAACATGTGGGAGACACCGGTTCACCATTTAGTCGCTGAAACACAAATGTGCCAATCGTCCAGAGGATCCACGAGAACACGAGCACGGCGGCGATGAGCGTCCAGAGACGCCCGCGCGGACGCGTGACCTGCCGCCCACCTGCAAGCACCGGAGCTTCAGCTAAATCCTCTGACCGGGAGACAGCAGGCTGCATTCAGCGTTCGCCCCAGCGCTGCTGGAGCGGTCCGAAGGCGTCAATTCGTCTGTCGCGGAAAAATGGCCAGTGCGTTCGGGCGGTGTTGATGAGCGACAGGTCGCAGCTGACGTGCAGAATGGCGTCACCGTCGTGAGCAGCCTGGGCGAGCACGTTGCCGTAGGGGTCTGCCAGAAAACTGCCTCCCCAGAACTCAATGCTGCCCTCCAGCCCCGTGCGATTCGGTGCACCCACAAACAATCCATTGGCAATCGCATGACTTCTCATCATGGTCTGCCATGCGGAATACTGACTGGCTCCGTACACATCCCGCTCACCCGGAATCCAGCCGATCGCAGTGGGATAGAACAGCAGTTCTGCGCCCTGCATTGCTGTCAGCCGTGCGGCTTCCGGATACCACTGGTCCCAGCAGATGCAAACGCCGACTTTGGCGTAGCGGGTGGGAAAGGCGAGGAATCCAAGGTCACCTGGCGCAAAGTAGAATTTTTCGTAGTACAGCGGGTCATCCGGAATGTGCATTTTGCGATACAGGCCCGCGATGGAACCGTCCGCATCAAGGACCACGGCGGAATTGTGGTACAGGCCGTGAGTTCTGCGTTCGAACAGCGGCACCACGATCACCACCCGATGCTCCTTCGCAATCGCCTGCAGTGCCACTGTCGTCGGGCCAGGAATCGACTCCGCCAGCTCGAAGTTTGCGTGATCTTCGGTCTGACAGGGGTATTGCGTATTGAACACCTCCTGCAGACAAATTACCTGCGCGCCCGCGGAGGCCGCTGTCCGGATCTGCGCAATGCTTTGCTCCAGATTCAGCGACACATCGGTCGAACATGGCATCTGCAGCAGCGCAGTGCGGACAATTCGTGGAGCACCCATCGACACAAATCCTGATCAGTGTAAGCGACAGAGTTGGCTGGAACTTTCCGGCAGACCACGGACAGTGCCGCCCGCGGACGCTGAGCATACCAAACCACCGAATCGCTTTCGACATCACCGCCGGCATTGAACCGAATTCTGCTGGACACCACCCGGGAACCGGCGGTAAGCTGCAGAGCCTGCTCTCGCCGCGTTCCGCTCCCGCCGCATTCCCTGCCCGGTTCTCGCAATCCGAAAACCGAAACTCACCTGCCTATGCCACCCCGCATCCCCTTCGCTGTTTCCCGCCGCGCGATTCTCTCCGCAGGATCACTCAGCCTTCTTGCGCCCGCTCCGCTCGCCGCCACCACCATCAGCCCCCGCATCGCTCACGCCCCAGGTTTCGGCCAGGCTCGCCGCTGCCTGCTGCTGTTTATGTGGGGTGGCCCCAGCCAGCTGGATACTCTGGACCCCAAACCCAACGCCCCCTCCGAAGTCCGCGGCGAATTCAGTCCTGTCTCCACTGCCACTCCGGGACTGCAGATCTGCGAACACTTCCGCCACCTTGCAGCGCTCACCGAACGCGTCGCGGTCATCCGTTCACTCTGTCACGATGACCCCGCCCACCTCAGCAGCGCCCACACAACACTCACCGGCTGCCTGCCCCCCGTCAATAAAAGCGATGACGAACCTCCCAGCCGCCGCGATTCACCACACCTTGGCGTTGTCGCTGCCGAATATCACTCGGCAGCCCCCGGCATGCCAGGCTCCGTCATGCTCCCCTGGAAAACGCTCCACCCGGCAGCCCCGGGAGGCGTCGCTCCCGGTCAAACCGGCGGCTGGCTCGGCAGTCGCCGCGACCCCCTGCTCGTCACCGGCGACCCCGCGCAGCCCCACTGGCAGCCCGCTGCACTGCAACTGCTCGACGGGCTCGACACCCAGCGCCTGATGTCCCGACAGCAACTGCTGGATGCCGTCGACCTGCAGCAACGCAGGCTCACTCAAATCACCAACACCACAGATCTTACCAACCAGCAGCTGGAAGCCTTCAGGCTGCTTGCAACTCCCGCCATCCGCCAGGCTTTCGACCTGACCCGCGAACCCGACACTGTCCGCGATCGTTACGGTCGCAATATCCACGGACAATGCGTCCTGCTCGCCCGCAGACTCCTGGAACACGGCGTGCCCTTCGTCACTGTCAACTGGCACAACGACGGCCACAACTTCTGGGACACACACGGCAATAACTTTCACCGTCTGAAAACCGACTTGATTCCTCCGGCGGATCAGGCACTCAGCGCCGTGCTGACTGATCTGGAAGACCGCGGAATGCTGGCTGATACGCTTGTTGTCTGGACCGGAGAATTCGGCCGCAGACCTCAGATCACCGCCAGTAACGCCGGCCGCGAACACCACCCGTGGTGCTACAGCGGACTTCTTGCCGGCGGTGGCATCCGGGGCGGTGCAACCTACGGCGCCAGCGACGAAATCGCCCGCTTTCCCCGCGAAAAACCCGTGTCGCCACATGACCTTGCCGCTACCGTCCTCCACAGCCTCGGCATCCCTCCAGAAGCCACCCTGAACGACCTCACCGGTCGCCCCCATCAACTCTACAGCGGGAAACCCATCGGCGAATTGTTCGGGTAAGTGCACGGTCGCTTTTCGCACTGCGAAAAGTCACAAGACGCACTGCAGCCGCCGGACGGAAGTCCGCGGGCAGAGGGCCCTGGTGACGCTCAGGCTATGCTCCTCCCCGTGCGCGAACCCTCGGTGCGAAATCGCAGCCGGGGGCGTTCGCCCAATCGCGTTGACTTTCTGGCAGGAGCCCTCGCCGGGAGGGCGAAGCTCCTGCTGAGCCGAATCCCGGCCGCCAACGATCCCTGCCGCTCCGTAAAAACGCTGGCAATCGCTCACAGCGCGGACCAGCGTTCGGTGGCTCGGCAGGAGCCTCGCTCTCCCATGTCTTCACCCGTCTGTGCACGGGATTCCAGAGCACTTCAAGGCCATTGGGCTGCCGCCCGTCCACTCAGCACTCTGCTCCAGCCCGGCTCCAGCGACTACTTCCAGAAGACGAGCGTTGAAAGGGAATACTTCAATCCCTCAAACTCGTACACGGCTTCCCCGAAGACAGCTACGCGTTCCTGGCCCTGCTTATCCGCTGCAGCGGCGTAGACGCCGTCGGCTGCGGCCACATCTCTGGACGTCCACGTCGACTCGCGGAAGTCGTTGGACTGGGAACGAGCGGTCCAGAGTCTGACGGTTTCAGGTTCGCCGGAAGGACGCATGGTGAGTCCGACGCGTGAGTCACTGACCTGGGGTTCCCACGTGAATTCAGGAAGAGTTTTCCCGGTGGCAGCATGCCGGAAGAATACGGCAACAGTCCGCAGCGCCCCTTCCCGACCGTCATCCAGTCCATGGCCGGCGTTGGGGGCACGGTGGATGTGTTTGAGTCCGCTGAGGCCGTCCCAGTACTGATTCAGAGCATCGACGGTCCAGTAGCGGTCATTCGCACCGAGCACAATCAGTTTGGGAAGGGACAGGCGTGAGCGATAGGTGTAGGGGTCCATCATTTTCCACAGCTGTCCTTCGCGACCTTCACGTGGGATGCCGTCTTCGCGCACAAGTCCCTTGCTGGTGTAGTCGGCGATTTGTTCGCTGTAGAAGCCCCACGTCTTCTTCTGATGGTTCATCTGGGCCGGAAAATTCAGCACGTCAATGACAATCGGGGCAGTGGCGACGATGCGTTTATCGACGACCGGAGTGAGCCAGCTGGTCCAGCCACGCTTGGAGGCGCCGGTGATGACAAAGGACTTAACAGGCTGCTTCAGTTCACTGCTGCTGAACTGCTGTAACGCGTCCATGGCTTTGACGGCGCTTTTTGCCATGGGGAAGAGCAGCGGCCAGGTGGCGTCACCGGAATCAAGGTATCGCAGCCAGGTTTCTGTAATTAAATCATCCTCAACACGGTCCCCCATGAGCGGCTGATTGGGGCACTGGTGAAGCGTGGCCACGCGGGCCCCACAGGCATCGGCAAGGAGCAGCCCCATGGCCATGTCCTTGAGCTGCGGCATGTTCCCGTTGCGTCCACCGGTGACGAAGAGGAGCATGTGTTCGGGGTGTACGAGCTGTTTGGGTTCGTAGACGACGAGTGCATGCTTCCAGACGATATTCTGCCATTTCTGGCTGGTGAGCTGCAGCCTGTGGACTCGGTTTTCACCGACTGGCAGAGTGTCAATCCTTGTCCATGCGAAATCCGGCTCCGGTCGCTCCATGTAGGCGAAAATTTCCTGAGGCACAGCTGGTTCAGCTGATGGTTCGTCGGCCCACAATTGCAGCGGGAGCAGTGATGTGGCTGCGAACAGCAGTGCGACGAACAGTACACGGAAGCGAAGCATGTGGTGGAGGTCCTGAATGGATGCAGAGAGAGGAGGAATTGAGGGGCTTTGCGAACTGGGTACCAGCCACTCATTTTGTGGTGAGCTTAATCTCGCCAAGGTCCGTTTCTTCGCCGGGCATCACGGTAACTTTCAATTCTGACGTTTTCGCATCGGCATAGCGACCGTTGAGTTTGTCCGGGCCGGTGTAGTCGCGACTCATCAGGTTGAACGTCAGCCATGTGACAGTCAGCACATAGTCTCCGGCGGGGACGCCATCGCCGGCCGCGTAGGTGGAGATCTTGAAGTTGCCGGCCTCGTCCGATTCAGTACGCGAGACGGTCGGATTGCGTGTGTCCATACCAGCAACCGGATGACATTCGATTTGCAGTGCGGAACCGGGAGGCTTGCCATCCACCGTTACCCGACCGCGGACAGGGTAGGTAGGCACGCGAGTTTCCTGCTGGCTGCAGCCGGCGAGCAGCAGGAAGAACAATCCGCAGAGCGTCAATGCGGAGGTGATGGAGAAACGCATGAGGTCAGTCCTGGAATGTGGGGGCAGGATTCTCAAGAAGAACCCGCTCTCCCCTCTCCCCTGCCAGGGGAGAGGGGTCGGGGGTGAGGGGTAAAAAACACCGCAACACGTCCAGCAAACCACCGAGCAGTATGGCTGAAGCGCGGAATCCGCAGGCGTTACTGGCGTGAGTGTGCGGCAGGGCGCGTTTGGCGGGCGTTTACCGAGGGCGTGTTTTAGGGGCGTTTGACCCCTCACCCCCGGCCCCTCTCCCCTTGAAGGGGAGAGGGGGGGGCTGGTGGTGTTAGAATTCGCCGATGACTTCACCCTTCTTGCGGGTGATCAGCGCGCCGAAGACGCTGGCTGCGATGTTTTCACTGATAAACCGGACAGAGCCGTCGCACATTGCGAACTGGCAACCGCCTGTGTGGAAGCTGTGAAATCCATTGCCACGCATGTTTGTACACATTGGGCAGGGGCCACCATTGCCCGTGCCATCGAAGAGCGACCCCTGGAGCCATTGTTCGAAGGCGAGTGCATCGGCCCAGGAACCGCCGTTGGTCTGGCCAATCACTGCAGGCAGCCCGATGGCTCTCTGGCTCTTGTAATAGATTGTCGATCCGCCTGTTCGCTCACCGAACATGAAGGTATTGGATGTGCCGTCGGTCAGGTCACGCATGCTGCTGGTTCCGCCGCCAGGCACAGCAGCCACGAGAGATCCTTCGCGATCCCCACCGGCATTATTATTGTACGCCAGATTTGCAAAGACTCCGCGAATTCCCGTCGTGCCACCGTAGTCGGTGCGGCCACCCTTCCATGTGCAGTTCATACCGGGAAACACGCCGGCGATAAGCGCACCGGCGGGGTAGAGATAGTCATCCGTCTGGGGCCCGACCGAAGATGGACAGAGGAATGCGGGAATCACAGTTGCAGCCGCCGCCACAGCCTGAGCCTGTGCAGTGGCATTGAAGCCTGTGGGACCGTTGAACATCGGTACGCTGGAATCGATTTGGTTGTACAGGTTGGCCTGTTCGATGTACGGAAGCAGCATGGTCAATGCCGAGCGAGTCACGTGGTTGGGCGGGTTGACGATGTAGCCCGGTGGGAACATGTTGGCGACATCGTGATAGTTATGAGTTGCCAGGACGATTTGCTTGAGGTTGTTTTTGCACTGCGTGCGACGGGCAGCTTCGCGAGCCTGCTGCACGGCGGGCAGCAGCAGGGCAACGAGAATCGCGATGATGGCGATCACAACCAGCAATTCGATCAGGGTAAAGCCACGGGGCCTGCGATTCAGGGAACGCATGAAAATGACTCCACAGGACGGTTGGGGAAGATCGGCGAAAAAAGCCGAAGAAGGCGGCTGCGGTATTCTGCTGGGGATTTGAGGAAAAAAAAAGTTAGCCGCGATTGAATTTCCTGTGAAGCAAAGGGCATCTGGAAAAGAAACAGCCATCAAGGTGCAAGTTCCCCCCCCAAAAAAACCTGAATCCCCCCCCCGCTCCCCTCCCAGGAGATGGGTCGGGGGTGAAGGGGGCAAGGTCAGCGGCAAAACACTCCGCAGAACAACCCAAAAAACGCTGCCTGAAAATTCCACACTAAAGCCCCAGTGGTCCTGGCAGTGTACATTCGTGAGCGAATGCCTCGTACTTGACGGTTCAACTTTGCAGCACTCACTCATTGGACGTCTCCCATCCCTTCATCGCTCGACTTTTCACCCCTGCACGAACAGACTTCGCCAAACACTGCTGCATCTGCAGAAAACCCTCTCTGCCTGTGATTGCCCTGCTGACACGGAGTTGCCATGCCCGCTATGCAAATCTTGCCTCGAACACTTGTCGGTCTCCTGCTGTTCGCCGGCCTGATGGCCTTCCCGGATCGCCTGACAGCACAGACAGAGGAGACCAGCTTTTCCAGTGAACTGGTGTTCCCGCGGCAGCCTTCACACAACCACGCGCCGGGCATCGCAGAGCTCAGCAACGGTGATCTGATCGTGTCGTGGTATCGCGGCAGTGGTGAGCGACAGGCCGATGATGTGGCTGTCTACGGGGCGCGCAGAAAAGCTGGCAGCCGGGAATGGAGCAATCCGTTTATCATGGCTGATACGCCAGGTTTCCCAGACTGCAACACTGCGCTCATGACGGACGGTCGCGGACGGCTGTTTCTGTTCTGGCCGGTGGTTCTGGCAAACACATGGGAATCCTGCCTGACGCACCTGAAGGTCGCTGACCAGCCGGAACAACCGGGGCCGGTTGTCTGGGATCGCTCGCAGGTCCTGCTGCTGAAACCCACCGATTTTTCCGCAGCTGCCACCACAGCTCTCGATGCTCAAATCGCAGCACTCCCGCCACTGCCAGAGAAAACTCAGGCCTCTATCGCGGAGGCCCGCCAGCGACTCAGTCAGAAGCTCTATCAACGCCTCGGGTGGCAGCCAAGGTGCAAACCGACCGAGTTAACCTCCGGTCGGATCCTGCTGCCCCTTTACTCTGATACCTTTTCTCTGTCGCTGATGGCGATCAGTGATGACGGTGGCGATACATGGTTCGCGGGCCAGCCGATGCTGGGCTTCGGAGCGATCCAACCAGCAGTGCTGCAAAGATCCGATGGGACTCTGGTGGCCTTGATGCGCGAAAACGGATTTACTGGCCGAATTCGCCGTGCAGAATCCCGCGATGAAGGACTGTCGTGGGGGCCCGTCACCAGTGATGCTCTGGCAAATCCCGGTTCAGGACTTGACGGTGTCCGCCTGAAAAACGGTCACTGGGTGCTGGTCTGCAACGATACACGCGACGGCCGCAATCGACTGGCTGTGTGTCTTTCGACGGATGAAGGCAGGACATGGACGGCAACCCGATATCTGGAAGATCGCCCGGAAGGTTCGTTTCACTATCCCTGCGTGATCCAGACGCGCGACGGACGCATTCATGTGGTCTACAGTTCATTCACATCGGAAGGCAAGTCCATGCAGCACGCGGAGTTCGCGGAAGGGTGGATTACGGCACCGGTCGATTAAGCCGCAGGTTTTTGCCGACACGCCACAGGGCCAGACTCATCAGGATTGTAGTGGGAATCACAGAGAATTGCCGAAGGCCGAGAAACACGCCACTACTGACAGCAAACGTCACCGAAAGTCCGGTGGCAATCCAGCCAAAGAACAGCCTCCAGAGCGGTGTTGGCGGTTCACAGTCTTCCCGAACAGTTGGTGGCGACCAGGGATTTTCCGCCACGTGGCTACTCCACCAACAGCAGTGACAGTTCCATCCGGCGGCCGTCTCTGAGTATGGTGAGTGGCAATCGGTCACTAACACGGTAATGCAGCTTGAGGTGTGCGTTGAATTGCCTGGAATCCATGCGAATGGGTTTCCCGTCGAGCGCCACCACAACGTCTTTTTCGCGCAGGCCATCCGCCTGAGCCTGGCGGCCACCGGGGCCTTCAAGGTTGATCCAGCGGACTTCAAGCGCCGAGTCGCCGCGTGGCAATCCCAGCTTCGCGGATTGCTCGGCCGTGAGTTCGGGGAGCCACACCTGCAGCCGCGGAGGTGCGTTCCACATGGACCCACGCCATGAGAAATCTGATTTTCTCCAGCCGGCAGCCGGACGCAGTTGCCGCAGGCCACTTTGACTGCTTTCTACCGTGATCAGGGCCCCGTGATCCGGTACATCGTTGAGCGCCCACTGGATGTCGGCGACGGAAGTGATCGCCTGCCCGTTCACGCGCAGGATGTCTTCGCCGGGTACAAGTCCTGCGGCGGCAGCCGGTGATCCGGCCACCACGTCAGAAATCTTCACTCCGCTGATGCGGTCAATGCGCATGCCCAGTTGATCAGGGAGCGGGTACTTCCAGAGCAGTGAGGGATCCCATTTGCCCTGCTGCAGCGCATGAAAATGTTCGGCGTCGTGAATATTATGGCAGTGGATGCAGTTGGACCGAGTTGTCTGCTGGGCGTATTTGGCAGGGTTTCTGAGGCCGGGGTGCTGCAGGGCGTCTGACACGGTCCGAGGTTTGCCGCGCTTATCCGCCAGTTCCTGTCGGTTGGCTGGATAGCGACTGTGCAGTTCGAGCACTCGCTGCATGGTGGCCAGCAGACCATCGATGGAGTTGTAGGCGTCGGAGCCTTCGGCGCTTTGGGTTCCGTAGCGGGCGTAGACGGTACCGTCGGCATTCAGAAACAGAGCGGCCCAGTTGAGATCGTAGTCGAACTGAAACTGGGTCAGATCGACGTTCTTCATTTCCACCTGCCGCACGGAAATGAAACGAT
>JBEIEK010000149.1:0-13243 GCA_040382995.1 Planctomycetaceae bacterium | reverse complement strand
TGAGTATTCCGCCTTCCGGAGCCGCCGTGAATGACGAAATAAGCACCTGCGGTTCGTCGCCGCGGGCTGTTCGGCTGGGAAGCAGGGTGGCCAGCAGCAGCAGGGCTGCGGCCGGCAGACAGGATTGCAGGAGTCCCACGACTTGCAGGAACACAGGGCAGGAACGCATAAGCTGGCCTTGAGGTGAGCGGAAGGAAGCAGCCGAAATCCACTCGGATTGTATTGACTTTCTGCGAACATGCGACCACTCAGGCCCCAGCGATCAACTGTGCATCCTTGGCAGCTTGCAGCCTGTGGCAATGATTTCAGCCTCCTTTTCTGCCAGCTCCTGCAGGCGGGCCTGCACCACAGCGGGTTCTGTGAACAACCCTGCCAGACGCAGATACGTTGCATGATGCCGCGCTTCCGATTCAAACAGGCTGCCATAAAAGTCCTGCAGTTCACGATCGTCGAGGTGATCTCTCAGCAGTTGAAAGCGTTCACAGCTGCGTGCTTCGATCAACGCGGCCACAATCAGGCGGTCCACCGCCCGGTGCGGCTCCTGACGCCGCACGAGGGCCTTCAGCTCGCGGCCGTAGGTGCCGGGTTTGAGTCCCACGAGACGGATGCCGCGACGTTTGAGCAGACTGCGGACCTCTGCGAAATGCTCCAGCTCCTCGCGAACAATCTCAGACATGCTGTCACACAGCTCCTCATGCACCACATAGTCAAACATCAGATCCATCGCTGTGGAAGCGGCCTTTTGTTCGCAGTGAGCGTGATCAATGAGGATTTCCGGGAGGCAGGCGGAGACCTGCTGAAGCCAGCGGGTTGACGAGGTGGAATGGAGGTGCAGCATGGGCATGGCATCGCGGTGAAACAAGGGGTGAATCGCGCCTTCCGGTCGGTCGGAAGATCTTACCAGCGATCCCAGGCCGCCGCGAGTCCTCGCCCCCGACTTGCTCAAACCCGTCCCACACGTCATCCTTCACTCCCGATCAAATCTGACATCACAACAACATCCACTTTCTGCCCCTGCCTCAAAACACTCCAAACATGAACCTCCTCAATCTGCTCCGTCAGCGTTTCACTCCGGCCCTTGCTGAACTCGTCGCCGATCCCGCCCCGCTGCTTGATCTGATCCGCCCGGCCCAGGATCCGAAGTTCGGCGATTTTCAGGCCAACTTCGCCATGTCGCTCGCCAAACAGCTTGGGCGTTCCCCCCGCGACATCGCCCAGCTGGTCGTCAGCCGACTGCAGCTGGATGACATTTACCAGCCGCCGGAAATCGCCGGCCCCGGCTTCATCAATCTCCGCCTCCGCAACGATTTTCTTGAATCCCGAATCCTCAGCATCTGTGGCGATGACCGTCTCGGCGTGCAGCCCACCACCACGCCCCGACATGTGGTCGTCGACTTCTCCTCACCCAACGTCGCCAAACCCATGCACGTCGGGCATCTCCGCAGCACCGTCATCGGAGATGCCATCTGCCGCATCCTCCGCTTCGCCGGTCACAAAGTCACCAGCGACAATCATATCGGTGACTGGGGCACACAGTTTGGCATGATCATCTACGGCTACCGTCACTTCCGAGATGCCTCGGCCTTCGCCGCTCATCCAGTCGCGGAACTTGCTCGGCTTTATCGGCTCGTAAATCAGCTGAGCGATTATCATGAAACAGCCGCCCGCCTGCCATTGCTCAGAAAAACGGCCACCGAACAGCAGCAGAAACTCCAGCAGCTCGAAACGCTCGGACAGCCAGAACAACAGAAGAAACAACTGGCCGCCGCCCGCAAAGACCTCGCAGCCGCCACCGAAGCCGTCACCGCCGCTGAAGAACTCCTGAAACGCATTGATGACTCCCCGGAACTGTCCGCTGCAGCAACCGCTCACCCGGACATCGTCAGACTCGCGCGCGAGGAAACCGCCAGGCTGCACGCCGGTGACCCGGAAAACCTCGCGCTCTGGAACCAGTTTCTTCCGGCCTGCCTCGACGCCCTGCATCAGGTTTATCAGCGCCTCGGAATCCACTTCGACCTCGAACTCGGCGAAAGCTGGTACAACCCGCTGCTGTCCGGCGTCGTGGAATCACTTCAGCAGTCCGGACTCGCAAGGCTTTCCGATGGTGCCGTCTGCGTCTTCCAGGACAGCTTCCCCGCGCCGTTCATCGTCCGCAAAACCGACGGCGCCTACACCTACGCCACCACGGACCTCGCCACCATTCAGCATCGTCGCGACGCCCTGCAGGCCGACGAAGTTCTGTATGTCGTCGACAAACGCCAGTCACAGCACTTCCAGCAGCTCTTCGATACCGCCGGTCGCTGGGGCTACGGATCCATCCGCTTTCAGCACGTATCATTCGGCACCGTACTTGGCCCGGATGGTCGCCCGATCAAAACCCGAGCCGGCGATTCAGTGGGACTCGAAAGCCTGCTTGATGAAGCCGTCACCCGCGCCCGCCGCATCGTTGATGAAAACGACAATCAGCGGGAAACTCCACTGCTCGACGAAGCAAACCGCAGCCGCGTTGCCGAGATTGTGGGACTTGGCGGCATTAAATATGCCGACCTGCACCACAGCCGCGACAGCGACTACACATTCGACTGGGACAAAATGCTGGCCACCTCCGGTGATACCGCCACCTACATGCAGTATGCCTACGCCCGCGTCTGCGGCATCTTCAGAAAACTCAAAATTGACCGCCAAAGCCTCGTCAGCGATCCGCAGCAGATTACCCTGCAGACACCCGAAGAACGCCGACTCGCCCTGCAGCTGCTCTCCTTCGGCTACGCCATCGACAGCGTCCTTGCCGATTACCGCCCACACCTGCTGACGGCGTGGCTCTTCGACACCGCCGATGCCTTCAGCAGCTTCTTTGACCGCTGCTCCGTTCAGAACGCCGAAAGCCCCGAACTTCAGCACAGTCGCCTGCTGCTCTGCGACCTGATGGCCCGCGCCGTCCGCACCGGACTTGAACTGCTGGGCATCGACGTCGTGGATGTGATGTGACCCCGAACACCCCCGATGAACCGCCGCTGACTTAACTTACACCCGCTTCCGACAAACGGCCATCCTGCATATTGAGCACGCGATCAGCGATATCCAGAATTCGCGGATCGTGCGTGACAAGCAGAATCGGCCGCCCTTCCTTTCTTGCCAAAAACTGCAGGTAGCTCACCACTTCCCGCCCCGTGACGCTGTCCAGCGCCGAAGTGGGTTCGTCCGCCAGCACCAGACTGGGGCCGCTCACCAGCGACCGCGCGATCGCCACGCGCTGACGCTGTCCCCCCGACAGCTTTGAAATCGGGTACTCCACACGATCTCCCAGCCCCACCCGCTGCAGAATCTCAACCGTCCGCTGCTGAGCCTCGGCGGACGACACTTCCGGGTGCAGATCAAACATGATCTGGACGTTCTGTCGAGCGGTCAGGAAGGGAAGTAAATTATGGGCCTGAAAGATAAACCCGATCTTTCGCCGCAGTATCAGCAGGTCTTCACGGGTGGCTTCGTGAAGCGCGTGGCCGAGCACAGTCAAACGCCCCTCCTGCATGCTGCGAAGCCCCGCAATCAGCGTCAGCAGCGTGGTTTTCCCGGAACCTGAAGGCCCCGTCAGCAGCACGATTTCCCCGGACTGAATCTGCAGCTGCACATCGAACAGAATCTGCTTTCGCAGCTCGCCCTCGCCAAAAGCGAAGTTGACTCCCTCCCCGGAAATGACCGTCTGTGCCGACATCCCAAAACATCCGCCAGAGAACAGGAAAGATGAATTGTCCACAGTCTAAACGCCCGGCTCTCGCCCACACAACTCCGCTCGGACTGGATTTGCCGTCAGATTCTCTGCAGAATACGGCAGCCCGCTTTCCCACTCACCCTGATCCCAACAGCCGCGTCTCCGGCTGCGACAAGGACTCGGCCATGCACCGCTGCTTTCGTTCCACAACCGTCCGTGGCCTGTGTCTGCTGCTGGTTGCCGCAGTCACACTCACCAGCCCCGCCTGGGGACAAACAAAAACTCGCGACAGCAAAAAAAGCAAAGATTCCTCCGCCTCACCTCAACAGCTTGAAGCCCGGATCTCGAAAGCCGAAGAACAGCTGCTTGACGAATACCTCTCAGTGGCCAACGAATACTACAAACAGGGAGAACGCGAAGAGTCCATCGTCGTCCTCGAACGCATCGCTCAGATCAACCCGAAAATGGAAGGCATCCGCCAGCGAATCCAGGGCATCCGCGAAGAGCTCATCCAGGAAAACGGACTCAAACTTGACTTCGATACCTCAAAACAGTGGCTGGCCCTGGCAGAAGTCGAAGAAGGCAAACCCTTCCGACTCATTGCCGCAGGCGAGTACAAGCTGGATCTGGCCTCCAGCGTTTCACTGACCGGACTCTCCACCAGCGACCCCGCGAAGGATCACCTCAGCAATGCCCCTTTTGGTGCTCTGGTCGGACTGGTTTTCAGCGAAAACAAACCCGGTGACCCATTCCTGATCAATGGCTCCGTCGAACACACGCCAAAGAAAAGCGGCACGCTGTACCTGCGTGTCAACGTGCCGGCTGCAGCAAAATGCAAGGGCGATATCAAGGTGCAGATCAGCGGTTCAGTAAAGCCCCTCGCGAAGGGCACCAAAGACTGATCCACGGACTTTCAGCTTTCATATTCGGCGAGAAATCCCATGAACTCCCGTCGATGCTCTTCCTCGTCTCCAAGCGCCGTGATGCACAGGTCCTGAGTCACATAGTCGAAACCTTCGCAGAGCCGGATCAGTTTGGAATATTGAGCGATCGCGGCATCCTCGGCCTCGATTACACCCTTAATCACACTGACGACATCCGTCAGCTTCTTCGGGGGCTGTAAAGCCGTTTGCCGTGCCTCGAACGAACAACTGCCTGGAACGATCCCGCCCAGCGTTTTGATGCGCCGCGCCAGGTTCTGTGCATGCAGCAGTTCGGCCTGAATGTCGGCCTGCAGCGAAGCCTTGATCTCCTCAGCTCGCACACCGTCCAGGTTGATCGAGTTGGAGATGAAGTTCATCACCGTTTCCAGCTCCATCCAGTACGATACACTCAGCTCTTCAATGATTGCCTGACGCTTCGCCTGATCTGACATTTTCAGCTCTCCATTTCAGTCCACCGGAATAAAGACTAGTTGCACTTGTTCTCAGGCAATCAACGACTGCCGATCGTCGTTCAGCGACGTCTGCAGGCCCAGCAGCAAAGCCGCCCTCGCCAAAATCCGCAGCCCGTGCCCAATCGCCTGCTCTTCGATATCAAAACACGGGGAATGCAGCAGCGGCCAATCGGAAACTCCGTCGGCACACCCCAGCCGGAACTGCGCTCCCGGAACCCGTTCCACATACACCGCGAAATCCTCGCCGCCCATGCTGGGCTTGTCAATCAGCACCACGTTTTGCGTGCCAACAACCTGACGGGCCGCAATCTCGAACGCTGACGCCGGCAGACTGTGGTTCACAACTGACCCCAGCGGGCACAGAAATTTCAGCGCGATCGAATTACCACTGGCCGCGGCCAGACCATCACAAATCCGCTGCATCGACTCCATCACCCGCGCCCGCACGTCCGCGTTCGTCGTCCGCAAAGTTCCGTCCAGACGCACTTCGTCCGGAATTACATTCGACACCGTACCCCCGTGAATGCTGCCGATCGTAAAAACCGTGGGGTGCAGAGCATCCGCGTGACGCGGCACCATCTGGTAAAGCGTCGTCACCAGGTGCGCTGCCGTCAGCAGCGGGTCACTGGAATGCTGCGGACGTGCGGCATGGCCACCACGACCCGAAACCACCAGAGAAACTTCGTCCACACAGGCTGTAAGCACTCCGTACCGGATCCCCACTCGCCCCTGCGACAGCGTTGGATCGACGTGCAGCCCAAGGATACACGCGGTGCCCTCCAGCGCCCCCGCTTCAACCATCCATGCCGCCCCCTCCGCGGTCTCTTCAGCAGGCTGAAAAATCACCCTGAGACGCATGCCCGGGATGTCATTTTCGGGCAGGCGGGCCGCCAGCCGCGTCAGTAACTCACACACACCCAGCACGATTGTTGTGTGCACGTCGTGGCCGCACGCATGAGTCACTCCGGGGACGGTGGAGGCGTAGGCGGCTGTTTTGCGATCCTGCAGCGGCAGCGCATCAATGTCGGCTCGCAGAGCGATCAGTGGTGCCGATTCCGTCGGCTGACCAAGCTGCAGATCCGCGAAACAACCCACCTCACGGGCACACGTTTGCACGCTGAGCCCCAGTTGCTCCAGACGACTTCGAATCCATGCCGTTGTCTGAAATTCACGTCCGCTGAGTTCCGGATGAGCATGCAAAAACCGTCGGTCGGCAACCCAGCCCGACAAGCCTTCATCCACCAAACGGTCCAGCAGCAGTTCGAACGGAACAATCCGTTCACAGTCGGCTGCGGAGATGCGGCGTGTTGAGGAGTCCATGAATGGCGGGTCCGAAGAAAACATGACGGGCGGTTACGGACAAACCGTTTTTTAACTCGCTCCAGCCACCGAAAAACCACCGAAAAACACCATCATTCCGCCTGAAAGATCTCGATTCCCAGGAACGGGACGTGATGGAATTGAGCGATCCGTCGGCCGGCAGCTGCCGAAGCCCCCGCTGTTCAAAGCTTCCTGCGACGTTCGGCCGATGCCGCCCAGAGTGCCCGCAACAGCACTGCATCACGGCGCTCCAGCGCACCACGAAACTCCCCCAGCAACTGCTCAGCACGCTCGATGGACTCAACACAGGCGTCGGCATTTCCCAGCAGAATCGATGTCCACAGGTCTGCAGAACCCGCGGCTATTCGCGTTGTGTCACGGAAACCACTCCCGGCAAACACCAGCTGTTCGTCCGTGATGACCCCCGCGGCGACCGCTGCCAGCACATGCGGAAGGTGACTTGTGAATGCCAGAATTCGGTCATGCTCTTCGGCCGACAGAAATTTCAGCGACAATCCGAGCGACTGCCAGAAGCGCTCCACCCTCGCCACAGCGGCAGGCTCCGCCCCGCCCTCGCAGATCACGCACACTCGCCCCTGAAACAAATTGGCATCCGCATGCTCGAAACCGGCGTGCTCACTGCCCGCGATCGGATGCGCCCCAACGAAATGACGCTCCGCCGCCAACTCTCGGCAAATCTCGCCCTTCGCGCTGCCCGCGTCTGTCACCGCTCCACAACCCGCCGCCAGCAGTTCCCGCACGGCTTCCACGATCCTGTCGACCGGCAGACAGACCACGCCAAAACTGCCCGGAGGAATTGCTGCTTCAGAGACAGAGTTTGCCCAGCTTGTGATCAGTCCTCGCTCCCGGGCGGCCTGCATCCTTGCCACATTGCGCCCGATGCCAATCACCGCCGCCCCAGGATCCGCCGCACGCAGCGCCGCCGCGATCGAACCGCCGATCAGGCCGACGCCAACCACGACCACACACGGCTCAACACCGCCCAAAACACCGTTCCCCCCGGAAGTATCAGCCTGCATGCCGGTCGTTCCTTGACTGCTGAGCAAACAGACTCCGGACCTCAGTGTTTCCGGCCGCACTTCTCACACTGACGGGACTTGAGCTTCGCGTGACACTCTTCACAGCAGTTCGGACAACGCGGGTCACCCAGACGGTTCACATAGGCCGGGCCGTATGCCGAAGGCGATTCGCTGATGCTGTAAGGCTCGTAGTCCATCCGGAATGAGTCGACCGGATCCGCAAACAGATGCCCCAGGCCACGTGGGCGATAGGTGTCCGGCGCACAGCGTTCACTCCGAGTCAGCGTAGCGGCTCGGGGGCGATACCATGTTGTGTAGCGATCCATGGGCTGCGCAAAGTGGCTGTGACCAAATCCACCGGTGCCGGGCAATCCGGTATCGGCCGACTGCCGCAGGCCGGCGTAACCATTGAAGTTGCCCGGAGGAACTCGCGAATCGCCCAGCCGTTTCGGGGCGAATTTGGCGAGCGAATTCGGGCTGGGAACGAATCCCGCCGGAGCATCGCCGAGCGGCTTCACACCGTCTCCGCCCCGGGCTGCCTCGTCCCCGCCCCGGGCAGAATGCTGCACAGCCAATACGGCCAGCATGTACACCACCAGCGACATCGCTCGCTTCATGAAAGTCTTCCTGACTATCTGTCCTGCGTAGTTCGCGCAATCCGTTCTGCAGACGGTCGAGATATCGTCGCTGAATCGCCGCCCCTGCCATGCGATCCTCTCGCCAGGCCGGCATTCCCTCAAATTTTCCGCCGATTCCACTCAGGATCCCGGTTTCGTAAGACAGGCAAGGCTGCAAAACTTTTCCGACCACCGCGGTGGCTTTTCCAGACCTTCGATTCCTGCCAGAATGTTGATTCATCGCATTTCGTTCGCGATGGCAAGCAATTTCCAAGGGTCCCTGCCGGAGAGTCTTTGATGATTTTGTCGGTTTCATTGTTGCGGCGCCAGGTGCTGCTGGTCACCTGCGGCCTGTGCCTGGCGTTCAGAACGGCCCCCGCGCAGGCTCAGACACCTCCGGAAGATCCCAACCAGATCGCAGCCGCTCGAGCCGCCGCCGTTCTGCAGCAGGCGACATGGACGGATCTGTTCAACGGTCAGGATCTCTCCGGCTGGACCGGCGATACCCAGGGCTACGCCGCCGAGAACGGCATCCTTGTTTGTCGCAAAGGCGGCAAAAACCTGTACAGCGAAAAACCCTACAGTGACTTCGCCTTCGAGTTTGAATTTCGCCTCGAAGAAAGTGGCAACAACGGAATTGGGATTCGCGTGCCACTCAACGGACATCCGTCCCGTGATGGTATGGAAATTCAGATTCTCGACCACGATGGCGGACTCTACAACGGTGAAGCAACGCTGGCCGATGGCAAAAAACAGCGCCTCACATGGCTCAAGCCCTGGCAGATGCACGGTTCCATTTATGGCATCGTCCCGGCCCGGACCGGCTATCTCAAACCGGTCGGCGAGTGGAACAGGCAAACCGTGATTGCAATTGATGATCACATCATGGTGCTCCTGAACGGGGCCCTGATTGTGGATGCGTTTCTGGAAGACACCGTGCCGGTGGACGGATCAGCCCATCCAGGCAAAAAGAATCGCACCGGACATCTGGTGCTGGCAGGCCACGATGATCGAGTGGAGTTTCGCAATCTGAAACTGGCAGACTACTCGCCATCCCCAACACATCCCGCAGGCGACCAGCTGAATACTCCCCCGGCCGGATTTCAGCCGCTGTTCAACGGCAAAGACCTGACTGGCTGGAAGGGGCTCGCACACGAAAATGCCAACCAGCGCCGGAAACTCACCGGCGACGCCCTGACAGAGGCTCAGGCGAAAGCCGACAGCGTCATGCGCGAGCACTGGAGTGTGGTTGACGGAGTGCTGACCTATGACGGCAAAGGGCAGAGTCTGTGCACCAGCAGCGACTACGGCGATTTTGAATTCTACATTGACTGGAAGATTCCGCCGGGGGCGGACTCCGGCATCTATCTCCGCGGCACACCACAGGTGCAGATCTGGGATCCATGGGATCCGCGAGTCAAACCGGGAGCTCCGAACCCGGCCACACCGGAAGAATGGGTGGCCCAGTACGGCAATGGCCGAAACCTCGGTTCCGGCGGACTCTGGAACAACCGTCGCTGGCGAAATGCTCCCACATCACTGGCCGATCGACGCCCTGGCGAATGGAACACATTCCTGATTCGCATGGTGGGTGATCGCGCCACAATCTGGCTCAACGACAAACTCATCGTGGACCGCGTCAAGCTGGAAAACTACTGGGACCAGTCCGGCCTTGAACCGCTCGCACGCGCTGATCAGATTGAACTGCAGCACCACGGCAGCGCACTGTACTTTCGCAACCTGTACATTCGCGAACTGCCCTGGTAGCGGCCCGCGTCACGCAGCGCGCCGCTGGACTCCGGGTCTGGCTTCCGGCGGCAGCTGCAGCAGATCGTGAATCGAACCCTGCACCGGGACAGCTGTCGGCAGACAGCCTCCCGGAAGCAGCCTTGCCGGAATGCTGCTGGTAGGCCCCAGCATTGTCGAGATGACGTTTCCATTCACCGTGCTCTGCGGTTCCACCTGGAATGAAAAACGCCGCAGCATCATCGTCAGGGCCGTGCGGATCTCAACCATCGCCAGCGTGGCACCAATGCACATTCGCGGACCGGCTCCAAACGGCAGATAGGCGTACGGCGAAGGGTTGATTCGCTCCCACCGCTCCGGCAGAAACTCATCCGGTCGCTCGTATAAATCCGGGCGATGGTGAGTAATGTACTGGCTGAAGATCACCACATTGCCGGCATTCAGCGGTAACCCACCCAGCACCACAGGTTCAGCAGTGATTCGCTGCGAGTAGGACGACGCCGGCAGCACGCGCATGCTCTCCCGGATCACCGCGTCCAGATACGGCAGCTTCTCCAGTTCATCCAGCTGCGGAATATCGCCGGCAATTTCGCGGGACAGTTCCTCCTGAAGTTTCTGCAGCACCTGCGGATGCTGGGCCAGCAAAAACAGCGTCCAGCTGAAGGTGTGAGCGGTAGTCAGGTGCGCGGCCGCGAACAGCAGTGTGGCATGACCGATCAGCTGATCATCGGAAAGCTGCTGTTCGGCAGCCACCGTGTCCATCAGCAGACTCAGAATATTCAGGCCACCGGGTGAACCACTGCGATGCCGTGCAAACATTTCCCGAATGGACTGCTCCAGCTCTTCCGCCTGCTTCAGCAGTCCGTCGTAGCCCTGCGAGAACTGCGGGGCTGACACGAGTGCTCCCATGCCGATTTCATGATTCCGCTGCGTCCAGCGATCGATAAGCTGCCCCAGACGTTCTGCGAAGGCCGGATCGTCCATGCCGAACAGCAGTGCGCTTGTCATCCGCAGCATGAACTGCACCATCTCTGCGTTCAGATCGCAGACACTGTCGGTCTTCCAGCCGGCCAGAAGTTCGCTGGTGAGTCGGCAGATGATGCCGTGGTAGCCAGGCAGCGCTTTGCGGGCAAAGACATCCTTGAGAGCGCGACGCGTGTCACGGTGTTCGCTGCCGTTTTGGCTGAGCAGTCCGGAGGTGACGCGGCGCTGGGCCGAATTGCGACTGCCCCGCACGGCGAAAAATCGTGAGTGAAACACATTGCCGTCTGAAAGCACCTGGCGGTTGAGTTCCGGTGAGAACACAAAAACCAGCTGCTGGCCGCCGTCCTGCAGCACAGCAAGGTCCCCGTATCGCTGATGCAGCATCCGCATGCAGGCGATGGGGTTTTCGGAAAACTGCAGCAGCGAACCCTGGTGGACAGGAGGCGTTGGCAGATGCAGGGAGAGATGGGTGCTGGCAGACATCCGTGTCGTCCCGAAATTCGGTGTGTGCGGCACACTCCGTCGCCGCGAAACCGTAGAATAGCAAAAATTCGGGAAGCAAAACCCCGATTTTTATTGATTTTCAAGAGCGCTGAAAAATCAGCAAAATGGCCGGCGAAAAAGAATTGCCACCGGGCCCGACCTCGCGACTCACCCACGCCGATTGCGGGCGGCATGCGGATGGGCCAGCTCGTAGGTTTCCCGCAGCCTGCGAGTACTCACATGGGTGTAAATCTGAGTGGTTGTCAGGCTCTTGTGCCCCAGCAGCTCCTGGACACTTCTCAGGTCAGCACCCCCGTCAAGCAAATGCGTGGCAAACGTGTGCCGCAGCGTGTGCGGTGACGTCTGCGAAGCCAGTCCGGCGGTGGCAATATGTGTTTCCAGCATCCGCCCGATACTGCGTGTGGTGAGCCTTCTGCCGAAGCGATTCAGAAACAGCGCCGCACGCTGCTTTTCATTCGCCCGCGGGTCCGGCTGCCGCACCTCCAGCCATTGATCCAGAGCCTTCGTGGCATAACTTCCGACGGGCGAAATACGCTCTCGCTTTCCCTTCCCCAAAACCCGCAGAATACCTGCACTGCGATCCCAGTCTCCAAGGTTCAGCGCAACCAGTTCCGAAACGCGGAGACCGGCCGAGTACATCGTCTCCAGAATGGCTCTGTCCCGAAGTCCTGCCGGAGTGTTGGCGGGAGGGGCTGTAAGCAGCTGCCCGATCTGTTCGGTCGTCAGAAAATGGGGCAGCTTGCGGCCGGTTCGCGGAGTGCGCAGCGGTTTCGCAGGATTGCTTTCACAGATTGACTCGCGGCAACAGTAACGGAAGAACGACCGCAGGCAGGCCAGCCGACGGGCCGTCGTGGTCCGTGCATAGCCACATTCATGCAGCCATGCCACATACTGCCGCAGAATACCAACCTCCACCTCGGCCGGCTCCGGCAACCGCCCCGTCCGCTCCTGCAGAAACTCCTGCAGATGCGATAAATCGTCAAGGTAGGACTTGATCGTCAGCGGCGAAGCGTTGCGCTCCACCCGCAGTGAGTTCAGGAACTGCTGCACGGCCGCCTGCATGTCGTGCTTTCTGTCAGGAATAAAGTCCTGTGTCTTCTTCGGCAAGCAGTTCCGAATCACCACTCAGCTGCCGTATCCGACGGGAGAGCGTGGCGGCGTCATGCCACGTGAAATCCAGTTCCGGATCTTCTGCGAACTCCGCCATCTTCTCCCGCAGCGCTTCAATGCTGGAGTCATCGTAGAGAAAGACGTAGCGCTGGCCGTCGCGAACCATCGCCAGCACATTCACCGCACTGCCCATCCTCACTGCTCCTGCCGGTTTCGCTCTGCTGAAACTTTTTCCGTGTATCGGACAGCCTTCCGCCCGGCCTTGCTGCAAACTCCCGACATTCAATGTGCCGGAATCCCGGTGGTGAGTGGACTGTTGACTTCCTTCCGGACTGGACGGCAATCGGCAAAACCTGCCGCCACCCAAACTGCGTCGGGTGCCGTTGACGTTTCCCAGGGGCGAGGTCGTCAGCGTAAGGGCACCTCAAAAAACTGCCCGAAGGGCACTGAACAGCCATTCGGGCGGATCGAGGGGGAGCAAGACCTCCCGTGGAACACGTGAAGCTGAGCACCCACAATCTGTATACTTCACGCAGGTTCTTGAATGGCCGTTGCACCGTGACGGCCTGGAGTGTTTGCAGAGACCTGCAGGGGCAACGCTGTGCAGCATTTCGGAAAGGAAAAACACTGGGATTTCTAAAACAGACGAAATGAAATAGGCCAGATTCCCGCACAAACGAACTGAAACACTCAGTCGGAAAGGAATCTGGCCATGGGTCGCAAGGCAAGACGAGGGTCTCACCGGAATTGCCGTCGGCAGAAGGTGCCGAAGCAGCAGAAGAAGTCGGTCAGGAACAAGACCACGCTGCAACAGCTG
>JBEIEK010000148.1:0-13271 GCA_040382995.1 Planctomycetaceae bacterium | reverse complement strand
CCTCGCCTGTGCCGCCGGCAAGCACTGCTACGTCGAAAAGCCCAGCAGTCACAATCCGCGCCAGGGAGAACTGCTGGTCGAAGCTGCCCGCAAACACAAACGCTGCGTGCAGATCGGGAACCAGCGTCGCAGCAGTCCCACCATTCGCGCAGCGATGCCACTGCTGCACACAGGAGCGATCGGCAGGGTGTACTACAGTCGCAGCTGGTACGCAGCCACCCGTGGCAGCATCAGTAAAGGCACCCCCACGCCCATCCCGCCACACATCGACTACGAACTCTGGCAGGGGCCAGCCCCCGACGCCCGCTTCACCGTCAATCAGCTGCACTACAACTAGCACTGGGTCTGGCACTTTGGCAACGGAGAACTTGGCAACAACGGCATTCATTCCATCGACCTTTCCCGCTGGGGACTGGGAGTCGACTACCCGACCCGTGTCGTCTCCTCCGGTGGTCGCTATGCATTCAGGACGACCAGGAAACCGCAGACACTCATGTGGTCTCCTTCGAGTTCCCGCATCGTCGCCAGATCACCTGGGAATGTCTCAGCTGCAATCGACACGGCATGGATGGTTCGGGGTTCGGCGTGAACTTCCTGGGAGAAAACGGAGCGCTGAAGCTGAATGATTCCGGCTACGTGATCCTGGATGCCAAAGGCAGGGAAACCGCGCGGAAGGACGGCAGTGACGGGATGAAGGCCCACGCAGAAAACTTCATCGAGGCCATTCGTCGCAATGACCCATCACTGCTCAATTCTGAAATCGAGCAGGGACACAAGTCCACGCTCCTGTGTCATCTTGGCAATATTGCTCACCGTACCGGTGACGCACTCCACTGCGACCCGACAAACGGACAGGTGCAGAACAACCCAGAGGCGATGAAACTGTGGTCGCGTGAATATCGCAGTGGCTGGGAACCAAAAGTCTGAAGGGTCCCGCCTGAACGACTGGTGCCGTCAGCCGGAATACTTCCGGAACACCAGACAGGCATTGTGACCGCCGAAGCCGAAGCTGTTTTTCAGGACGCAGCGGATCTTCATCTGCCGTGCCTCCCATGGCACGTAGTCCAGATCACACAGTTCATCCGGGTGGTCCAGATTGATGGTGGGTGGCGCGGTTTGTTCCTGAATGGCTTTGACACAGAAGACTGCCTCCACACCACCAGAGGCTCCCAGCAGGTGACCGATCTGGCTTTTGGTGCTGGAGACGGCCAGCGCGTCGGCATGCCGTCCGAAAACCGCCCGAATCGCCTGTGATTCTGCGACGTCTCCCTGCGGAGTGCTGGTGCCGTGAGCGTTCACGTAGTCGACATCTTCGGGGGTTACTTCAGCGTCTTTCAGGGCTGCCGCGATGGCCCGGGATGCTCCGGCGCCCCGGGGATCGGGGTTAGTGAGGTGGGTGGCGTCGGAAGACAGACCGTAGCCTGCGATTTCGGCAAGAATCACAGCGCCGCGACGGACAGCAAAGTCGAGCTCTTCCAGCAACAGCACGCCTGCGCCTTCAGAGAGCACAAATCCGTCGCGGTCCCTGTCGAAGGGCCGGCTGGCATCGCGGGGAGCTTCATTGCGGGTTGACAGGGCGCCCATTCTGGCGAACCCCGCAATTCCCATGGGTGTGAGCGCCGCTTCGGTACCACCGGCCACCATAACGTCCGCCATGCCGTACTGAATCAGGCGGAAGGCGTCTCCAATGGCATTCGTGGCCGAAGCACAGGCAGTGCAGACTGCCGTGCTGGGACCGCGCAGTTTCCAGTGAACGGAGACATTTCCGCTGGCGGCGTTGATGATCAGCTTGGGGATCATGAACGGAGAAATGCGATCGGGGCCACGATCAAACAGCACCGAGTGCTGCAGTTCGATCTCGTCCAGCCCGCCAATGCCGCTGCCCAGCAGAGTGCCGTAGCGCCATGGATCACCGGCGGTGAAATCAATGCCGCTTTGAGTGATCGCGTGTTGTGCGGCAACGAGGGCAAATTGAGAAAAGCGGTCGGCTCGGCGCAGTTCCCGAGCGTCGATCTGCAAATGGGCCGCAGCGTCGAAACCCTCGATTTCCCCGCCGAAGCGGACTTTGAAGTCGCGACAGTCAAAACGCTGAATCAGACCAATACCGCTTTCCCCGCGGCAGATCGCAGACCAGACTCCGCCTACGTTGCAGCCCAGCGGGGTGACAACTCCAAGCCCTGTCACCACTACTCGACGGCCAGGCATGACGACTGCTCACGACACAGGAAACGCCCAAAACACAACGAAAAACGGCTGGATCCGACGGGCCGGATCAGGACAGTGCCCGATCCGGGACCCGATCGAGAATTCAGGCCGACAAAAGGGGAATCAGCCCTTTGACTTATTCGAGATGTAGTTCACGGCATCACCGACAGTCTTGATTTTGTCGTAGTCATCGTCCGGAATTTTCACCTCGAAGTGGTCTTCGAGCGCCATGACCAGTTCAACAATATCCAGGGAATCCGCTTTGAGATTGTCCACAAAAGAACTCTCAAGCGTGATTTCTTCCTTCGGAACGTCCAGATGTTCTCCGACGATTGCAATTACTTTTTCTTGGATCGACGACACAGGCAAAATCCTTCAGCCAGGCCATGCACTCGCCCACGCTGGACGTGGTCTGCGAGTGTTCCATAAAGCTTTCCCGGGCTGACTGCTCCATGCGCAGTCAACTGCCGGTTCACGGAATGGTGCGAAGGTTACAGGTTTTGCCAAACCATGTAAACCCGTCCCGTCTGCGCTCTTTCCCCCGTTTTCTCACCCCCGCCGCCCCAGGCTGCGAGTTTGGGGGATTTCTCTGCCTGATCCCAGGCTGTCGTCAGGTCTCCTGCTGCAGCCACCGCAGGGCTCCCATATTAACGAATTTAACGGCAGCCCCGCCCCAACTTCACACGCAATCACCCAAATTTCAGCACCGCGCGAGGCCAGCCCTGTATATTTGGGGGGTTCGGCGGCTTTCGGCGGGATGCGTGGGCTGTTTTGTCTGGTCGCCACTCCCCCGACGCCATGAAACAGATTTCCACGGAGCTCCCAAACTTGACCACTGCTCCCGCTGCCGGCCTTTCTGATTCCATGACCCGGTCTCGTACCTCATCCCAGTTCGTCGGCTTCCGACTCGCCGAACAGGACTACGCCTTCCGTATTGAACAAATCCAGGAAATTGTCATCCCCGACCGGCTCACCCAGCTGCCCCAGGTACCCGACTACATCGAAGGCGTAAGCAACCTGCGGGGAACCATCATTCCGGTCGTCAGCCTCCGCAGACTGCTGAACCTGCCTCCCGTCCCCGTCGATTCCGAAACGCGGACCATCGTCGTCAATGTGCACCCGCGGATCATCGGCTGCACCGTGGACTCCGTCACCCAGGTGCTCAGAATCGCGCCCGGCGAAATCCTTCCCGCCCCGGATATGCTCACCAGCGACGGCGGCAGCTTCATCGATGGCTTCGCAAAACTCGATGCCCGCCTCGTGACACTGCTCAATGTCCCTCAGCTGCTGGATCCGGCCAAGATGGACCTGGTGCGGGAACTTGCTCGGAACGGCGCTCTGACGGCCGGACCCTAGAAAACCATTGCAGCAGCCGGAAATTCATCGAACCGATCTTTTCAACGTCCAACACACGCCCACAGCAGACCCGGAGAAATCCATGGCGAAGCGTCAAAGCACAGCTCGCTCCAGCCGAACTCGCAGCAGCAGCCCGAAGATCGACTTCCAGCAGATCCTCGAGAACTCGCAGGTTCGAGTCATGGTGGCCAACCGCAACCTTGAGATCGTCTACATGAACCCAGCCTCCCGCAATACACTGCGAGAGATGCAGCACCTGCTGCCCATCCCCGTCGACGAAATGCTTGGCAAACCAATCGATATCTTCCACCGCAACCCGGAACATCAGCGACGGTTTCTGGCTGATCCCTCCAACCTGCCCCACAAAGCCCGCATTCAGCTCGGCCCTGAAGTTCTCGTCCTCAGTGTCTCTGCCGTTCGGGATGCAGACGGCAACTATGCCGGCCCGATGATCAACTGGGAACGAATCACCGATCAGGTCCGCGCTCAGGAACGCGAACAGCAGCTCCGGGATGCTCAGCTGGCGGCTGAAGAAAATCTGCGGCACCGCGTCAATCAGCTTATGCAGGTCGTCTCCGCCATCGCCAATGGTGACCTGACCCAGCATGTGAACTCGGAAGGTGACGATGACCTCAGTCGCCTGGCAACCAGTGTCGGACGCATGTCCGGTGATTTGCGCAACCTTGTCAGCGAAGTCATCGAAGCCTCTGATCAGCAGAGTGAAGGGGCTCAGGCCATCGCCGAAAGCTCCCAGAACCTCAGCGAATCCTCACAAACCCAGGCCGCTTCCGTCGAGGAGATGTCTTCGGCCGTCGAAAGCATGCTGAAGTCGATGCAGGTGATCAGCGAAAGCGCCGCGGTTGCTCGCCAGCAGGCCGATGCCACGGCGGGACTTGCCCGTGAAGGCGGCACCTCCACCGAGGAAGCCGTCGAGTCCATGAAGCTCATTCAAAAATCCAGTGAACAGATCAATGATATCATTCAGGTCATCAGCGAGATTGCCAGCCAGACCAACCTCCTGGCTCTGAACGCCGCCATCGAAGCAGCTCGCGCCGGCGAACATGGCCTTGGCTTCGCCGTCGTCGCCGATGAAGTCCGCAAACTCGCCGAACGCTCCAGCCTCGCCGCCAAGGAAATCACACAACTCATCAAGGAATCCACACGCCGCGTCGCCGAAGGAGCAGAACTCTCCGTCCGCGTCGGTCGCTCACTCAAATCCATCGTTCAGGCCGTTGAACAAACCGCCGCCGGCATTTCCCGCATCGCCGCCTCCACGGAAACTCAAACCGAAAGCGCCCAGGAAGTGCAGGCCGCCATCCGCTCCGTCGGACGCACCACGGAAGCCGCCGCCGCCGGCTCAGAAGAACTCGCGGCCAGCGCCGAACAACTCGGCGCACAGGCCTCGGCACTCCGAGATCTCGTGTCCCGCTTCCGCGTCTGAACAGCCCAACTCCCAACTACTGACTAACAACAACCAACTACCGACTACCAACCCGCGCGCGGCGAGGCATTATGGAACCTTCGCAGCTGTCCTCAGCGGAATTCGACGAGTTTCGACGCCTGATCTACAGGCTCAGCGGAATTCACGTCCCCGACAACCGCATCACTCTTCTCAGCAACCGCATCCGCAGACGTCTCCGCGCTCTTCAGCTGCCGGGCTACACCCAGTACCTCGCTCTGCTCAAAACCACCGCCGGCAGGGAAGAGATCAGCTTCTTCCTCGATGCCGTCACCACCAATGAAACCTCCTTCTTCCGCACCGAAAAACAATTTCAATGGCTGCAGACTGAATTCCTTGCAGACCTCTGCTCCCGAATCCAGCGCGGCGTACACCCCCGCCGCCTCAGAATCTGGTCCGCTGCCTGCTCCACCGGACAGGAACCACTCACCATCGCCATCTGCCTCCTCGAACACTCAGAACAGCTCCAGGGAATCGAAATCGAAATCGATGCCACAGATCTCAGCGAACAAGTCCTCAACCAGGCTCGCTCCGGCCAGTACGAACGGCGACTGCTCACCGGCATCCCCGCAGACCTGCAGGACAAGTATTTCATACCCGTCTCTCGCTCTGCCACCCAACCCAGCGAATCAGACGCCGCCAAAGACCTCTGCCAGGTTCGCCCTCCACTCCGAAAACTCATCCGCTATCAGCGCCACAATCTCATCACCAAACCGCCTGCCAGCGGCTATGACTGTATCTTTCTGAGAAACGTCATGATCTACTTTGATCAGGAATCCAAAACCGTTGTCGCCGGACACCTGCAGCGCGCACTGGCTGACGGTGGGTACCTCGTCATCGGTCCCTCTGAAGGACTCCACGATCAACTTCAGCAGCTTCAGCGAAGATCCGCATTCATCTACCAGAAGCCTCCGGGAGCTCGCCCATGACCGCCGCGGATGCTCACCCCCACGACGACAATCCCTTTCTCTCCGGAGAAATGGCGCAGTACCTGCAGGTCTACATCGACGAGTCGGATGAAGAGCTCGACGGACTCACAGAAGCCATCCTCCAGCTTGAAAAAAATCCCCGACACGCCGAATCACTCAACCGCGCCTTTCGCATGCTGCACTCCCTCAAAGGGTCGTCCGGCATGCTGGGCTTCGAAACCGTTGGCAGTCTCGCACACGAACTCGAAGAACGCTTTGAACACTACCGATCCGGACGCGCGACGCTTGATCGCGAAACCACCACACTCATCCTCCATGCCGTCGACTTTTTCCGCGCCTTTCTCTCCAGACTTCGTACCGGGGACCTGACTCAGGGGGATCCGGAACCGCTGCTGCGACAAATCCGCGATCAAAGCGACGCGGCCAAAATCTCCGCCAACCGACAGTCCGGCAGCGACAGCAGCCCCAGACGCGAATCCGCATCGCCGGCCACGGCCGCAAATTCCATCGCCGTCCCCGCCCACGAACATTCACTCGGCCACGCCGGCGGCCTCCGCATTCGCGTCCGCTTCCGGCAGGGACTTCAACTGGCCGATCTCAAAGCCCGCCTGATCCTCTCCAGACTCTCGGCCATCGGCGAAATCGTCTCCTGCGACCCGCCCGTCGATGACATCGACAGTTTCGAAGAACTGACGCTGTTCTCACTCTGCCTGATCACTGCAAAGCCCGTCGATGAAGTTCGCAGAATCGCCAGTGTGGATGGTGTCGAGTCTGTGGATGTCAGCACGTCGTCACTCAGCGGTGATTCAATCGCCGCATGGTCTGTTCCAAACACTTCGCAGCCGGAACAATTTGCTGTTCCAGCGGCACCCCCAGCGATCACAGCCGCCCCGGTGCCCGCGCCCGCTGCAGCAGCTGTCCCAGCCCCTGAAGCGGAAACTGCCGTCGCTGCCCTGCCGATCGCCGCAGCAGAGGATTCAGTGGAGCTGCAGCCGGAGAGCGAAACAGGCAACCAAACCGCAGCAACTGCTGAAGAATCCGCGCGGGATCCTCGAACGGCCGTCCAGGAAACACTGCGCGTGGATATTGGCCGACTGGATCAGCTGCTGAATCTCACCGGCGAACTGGTGGTCGCCAACGCCCGCTGTAATCAACTGCTCACCGACACCACTCCTGTCTACCGTCGCACGCCAGGACAGCGGCGGTCCTCGGACATTCGTGAAGATTTGCGGAGGCGGTTTGAACGTCTGCGAGGCTGGCTGCAGAACCAGCCGGATGGTTCGCGCCTTTGCAGCGAACTTCTTGGCGGACTTGATGACGAGCTTAAACTGCTGGACCGTGAGGCCGCAGTTCATGAATCGGGCCGCCGCTTCTACACGGAAATGGCCGAAGCCATCGAGCAGCTCAATCGCGTTTCGCGAAACATGCAGCGGAGCGTCCTCAGCACCCGTATGATCCCGGTCGGACCACTCTTCAACCGCTTCCGCCGCGTTGTCCGCGATCTCTCCGTTGACCGCGGCAAACAGGTGAAGCTGGTAATCCACGGAGAAAAAACCGAACTCGACAAGCGGATGATCGATGCGCTGGGTGATCCGCTGCTGCATCTGATTCGCAACGCACTTGACCACGGCATGGAAGCTCCGGCCGCGCGGCGTGCAGCAGGAAAACCGGATGCCGGCACCATCATTCTCTCCGCTGTTCACCGCGGCAACAACGTCCTGATCACCATTCAGGATGACGGCAGCGGCATCCAGACCGCACGCATTCGTGCCAGGCTTGTGGCTCAGGGAATGGCCACGCAGGCACAGGCCGATGCCATGACCGAACAGCAGGTCATTGAAACCATCTGGCAGCCGGGTTTCAGTACTGCCAGTTCGGTCACCGAAATCAGCGGTCGGGGTGTGGGTATGGACATCGTCCGCGCGGCGATTTCAGACCTGAGCGGCACCATTGAAGTTGCCACCAGTCCGGGTCAGGGAACGACCTTCACCATTCGCCTGCCGCAAACTTTGGCGATTATCCACAGCCTCCTGTTCCGCTGCGGAACGGGTTACTTTGCTGTGCCCATTGATGATGTTCGCGAAATCGTTTCCGTGCTGCCGCAGCAGATCCATGCCATCCATCGGCACCAGGCCATCGAAGTCCGCGGTGCGCTCGTGCCCCTGTATCGCCTGGACGGCATTTTCCGCTGGCACGGCAGCGGACCTGGATTCGCGGCCAGCGCTGCGGATTCCACAGACAACCGCCGCCAGGAAGTGCTCATCCTTCAGGCTCGCGGGAAAACGCTGGGACTTTCCGTCGACAGCCTGATTGGTCGCTCCAACCTGGTTATCAAATCGCTCTCTGACAATTATATTCCTGTCCGGGGTCTTTCTGGCGCGGGCATCCTTGGCGACGGCACGGTCTGCCTGATGCTGGATTCACCAGCCATCGTGGACCTCACAACTCCTGCTCGAACCGACCGCGACGAAAACCGACCGCGCACCGCGCGAAAACAAATTGCCGGCGTTTGAGACTCAGTCCACCACCGGCCCCCTGACGGAGCACCCCATGGAACAGGAAGCACTCAGCCCCGAACTCCTGCAAAAGCTCATTCCCGCCGTGCATCGGGGCGCTGCCGAATGTTCTCAGGCAATTTCAGCCTGGTGTGCGGCACCGCTCACAATGACCGTGGAACGTGTGGGGCAGAGCACCCTGCAACAGGCCACCGGACTCCTGGGCAATGGCGAAACCGCCGTCTGCGCCTGTCTGATGGGAATGCTGGGCTCATGCACCGGACAGATGCTGCTGGGCTTCGAGGACGCCAGCGGACTGACACTCGCTGACCTCATCCTCGGACGCCCCGATGCAGGCACCAGCGTCTGGGGCGAGGTGGAAATTTCAGCGGCCATGGAAACCATGAACATCGCCGGCAGCGCCTTTCTCAACGGGATGGCCACCGAACTCGCCGAACGCTCCGGACAACCCATCAGACTGCTGCCAACACCCCCGGTCTTCCTCCGTGACTACGCAGCCAGCCTGCTGCAGTCCGCCTTCATGAACCAGGCACTTTCTGACAGCCTGCTGGTTTACACGGAAACGCGGTTTGAACTCTGCGGGCGACCGCTCGCATGGACCTTCCTCTGGATCCCCGACGCCGACTCACTCGATGACCTCCGCAGACTTCTGCAATCCCTGCCGCTTCCTGAACCGAAATGATGCCTGCCGTGCCGAATTCTGATCCAGCACCGAGCGAAAGATACAATCGTCGCGTGGGTATGGGCGAACTGGATGTCATGCGCGGCGGTGGTGTCCTCAAAACCCTCCTCGGGTCCTGCATCGGACTTGTCCTGTACGATCGGCTGAATGTCGTGGGTGGACTGGCACACATAGTGCACCCGGACTCCGCCGGCCGCACCGGTCCCCCTGGAAAATATGCAGACACCGCCCTCGCTGAACTCCTGAAACTCATTGAACAAAAAGGCGGCAGGCAAAAGAATCTCACCGCCCGCTACGCCGGAGGTTCCAATATGTTCGGAACAACTCAGCTCAACCAGATCGGACAACTCAACACCGCCGCCGTCGCCAGACTACTCAAAGCCGCCGGTATCCCCGTGCTCGCCACAGACTGCGGCGGCGGCAAAGGACGACAACTCAGCTTCGAAATCGCCAGCGGAGACGTCACCGTCGAAGTGCTCGGCGGAACACCGACCAGCCTGTGATTTCAGATCAGCCAGGACCTTCCACATGCCCCGACTCCTGATCGTTGACGATGCCCTCATCATGCGAATGAAAATCCGCGAAGTCGCCACGCGCGCCGGCTGGACCGTCGCCGCCGAAGCCGCCAGTGGCGCCGAAGCCGTGCAACTCTACGAGACTCACCGCCCCGACCTCGTCACCATGGACCTCGTCATGCCGGAAATGGACGGCCTCGAAGCCCTCCGCGCGATCCGACAGCTCGACCCGGCCGCCAGCGTGGTCATGGTCAGCGCCGTTAATCAAAAGGAGAAACTCCGCGAATGCATCGACGCCGGAGCTGTCGACTTCGTGATCAAACCCTTCCAGCCACTCGACCTGCAGGCCTTCTTCGAAGGTCGCAAATCAGACGGGAAATAAGCCCTCGAATCAACTGCCGGAGCTGCCCTCATGCGAACCCTGCAGGTGCTCATCGTTGACGATTCCGCACTGTTCCGCACCATGCTGCAGAATGTCCTCCGCGAACTCCCCGATGTCGCTGTGTGCGGGTCTGTCAGCAGCGGCGAACAGGCACTCGACGCCGTCGCTCGCCGCGCTCCCGATATCGTCACCCTCGACGTCGAAATGCCAGGCCTCTCCGGGATCGATGTCCTCCGTGAACTCCGCCGACGCAGGGCGCCGTGTCGAGTCATTATGGTCAGCCGACTGACGGCTGCAGGAGCACAAATCACCACCGACGCGTTGCTGGAAGGAGCCTTCGACTTCATCCTTAAACCCTCCGGCAGCGCACTCCAGCAAAACCGCCAAATCCTCTCAGATTCGCTCGCCACACAGCTCGCAGCCATTCGCCAGCTGCTGCCGGAAGAAACAACAGAGCTCGGCACAGCCGCCCCTCCACCCCCAAAACAACGCTTCACCACCTTTGAACAGCCACCTCAATTGATCGTCATCGGCTGCTCAACCGGCGGCCCCGACGCCCTCGCACGCCTCATTCCTGATCTGCCGGCAAGCTGGAAGATTCCCATCATAGTCGTCCAGCATATGCCAGCCGGATTCACTCAGTCGCTCGCCCAGCGACTCAACGAAGCCAGTGAAGTCACCGTCCGCGAAGCCGCAGACGGCGATCTCCTGAGCCCCGGGAATGTCTACCTTGCGAAAGGTGGTGCACAGCTGAAACTGGTTGGTGACACCACAAACAAAGTCGCCCTGCGGCTCACCGATGATCCCCCCGAAAACTTCTGCCGTCCGGCTGTCGACTACACCCTGCGTTCCGCCGCGGCTCTGTTCGGCAACCGCACACTCGCGCTGATCCTGACCGGAATGGGACAGGATGGTGCAGCTGGTTGCCGCAGAGTTCACGAATCCGGCGGTCGAGTCTTCGTGCAGCATCCCGAAGGCTGCACCGTCTACGGCATGCCCCGCGCTGCCCTCCGCACAGGCACAGTCAGTGAAGAATTAAAGCTGACCGAAATCGCCAGCCGGTTGACAGCCCTGCACGCCCCATCACTTCACGTCAGCCGCGCGGCCCGATCCGGTCAGCAGTGACACCCCAACCAGCGTCAGGAAGCCCAGCGGGATCGTCAGAATACCCGGCTGGCTGAAGGGCACGATGGCAGCCGCGGCGTCCAGTCCGTAGACGCGCGAGTAGGCTTCACCACTAAGCAGAATCCAGGCCATCGAGGACACCATGCCCACGCTGATCGCAGCCACAATGCCTTGCTTAGTCACTCGCGGCCAGAACAGAATCATCACCAGCGATGGCAGATTGGCTGATGCCGCCACGCTGAAGGCCCAGCCGACAAGGAAGGTGGGATTCATCTTCTGAAACAGAATGCCAAGGGGCAATCGCAGCGGCACCGACGACGATGGACGAGATCTTCGCCGTTCGCACCTTTTCCGCATCATTCATCTTCACTCGGAAGACACTCGCCAACAGGTCATGAGTCACCGCGCCAGCCGCAGCCAGAATCAGACCGCTGACGGTCCCCAGCACTGTGGTGAAGGCAATCGCGGAAATGGCTGCGAACAGCCACGTGTTCATGCCTCGGGCCAACAGCGGCGCAGACATATTCTCGTCGCTCACATCCAGCTCGCCACTGGTCATGGCACCAAGGCCCAGATACAGCGTCAGCACATAGAACACACCGATGCTGGCAATGCCAACAATCGTGCTGCGGCGGGCGCTGGCGGCGTCCTTGACGGTGTAGTAGCGAATCAAGATATGCGGCAGCGATGCCGTGCCGCAGAAGAGCGCCAGCATCAGCGAAATAAAGTTCAGCTTGTCCGTGAATTTTTCACTGCGAATGCCTCGAAACGTCGGATTTTCGCCGGGCCGCAAAACCTGTCCGCCGGGTGTCGGCTTGGGGTAATAAACCGTTGTCTCACTGCCATCACCATGCAGCAGCTTTTCATTGCGCCACAGCACGACCGTACTGTCCTGCAGCGTCCGCAGGAAACCGGCTGCAGACAACGGCCCGGTTTCGCTGATGCCCCCCGGCAATGACTGTACGTAGCCCACCGGATGCAACTCCGGCTCACCCTTCTTCACACCCTTCGGCCGGCCGTTCACAAGACGCTTGCCGTCCGTCGTTTTGGTCATCGTCTGTGCTTCGTGCAGAATCCAGTCGGCCGTCTCCTCAGTACCCGCTCGACGCGCCAGCCAGACCGTCGTCTGACCACCGGACTCCAGTCGCACGAAGGTCTCTTTCGCCTTTTCCCAGCCGTCAGCGGCAGGCACGATGCGCACGTCCGTCAGCGAGCCCAGCTTTCCGTCGTCGTTGCCAAAGTCCTCTGCTGTGATCCGCAGCTGTGCAAAGCGATGCCCGTCTGCACCGCCCTCACCAACTTTCAGTCCGCGATCGAGAATCATCCACGTGAGGACCGCGCTGAACAGCACCAGCAGCGCACCCTTCAGAAACTGCACCCATGTTGTCGAAACCATGCCGGCCGTGACCACAATCAGAATCACCACGGTGCCCACAAGCACCACCCCAACCCACTGGTCAAAGCCCAGCAGCGGCGTGACCAGCGCTCCAGCACCTACCATCTGCGGAATCAGATAGAACACGCTCACCACCAGCGTGCTGATCCCCGCGGCCAGACGAATCCCGGGGGATTGAAATCGAGCATCCAGGGCATCCGCAAAGGTGAACTTCCCCAGCTGCTTCATGGGTTCCGCCACCACGAATAACGCCACAATCCAGCCCGCCAGATAACCGATCGAATACAGAAACCCATCGTATCCGTAAAAGGCAATCATCCCGCAGATACCCAGAAACGATGCCGCCGACAGGTAGTCTCCAGCAAAGGCGACGCCATTCACAAACCAGGGGATCTGACCGTGCGCCGCAAAGTAGCCCTCCGCTGACTTCGCCTTCCGACCCAGCCAGAAACTGAGTCCCAGTGTGAAACCCACAAACGCCAGAAAAATTGCTATCGCCAGCCCGGAGGATTCGTAAATCATGTTCCTGCCCTGGTTGTTTGTTTGTGGGTTGTTTGTTGTTCGTTGTTCGTTGTGGGTTATTCTTCGCGGGGACGGCACAGCGCGGTGGGCTGTTGGCGGTTGTGTCTGTGTGCGATGGACTGGGCCTGGCAGGTTCGGGAGGGTGAGTTGTGGGACGGCGAGGCTCCTGCCGAGCCACCACGCT
>JBEIEK010000147.1:0-13293 GCA_040382995.1 Planctomycetaceae bacterium | reverse complement strand
GGATGTCAATCTCCGGGTAACGGTTCGTGCCCGCCCGGCCAGTGCCGCGCCAGGAGCGCCCCAGGAGCGTTACCGGCCGATTGACATCGACCGCTCGCCTTGCGTTATCGGTTCGAGGCGTTTCAACGGAGGGCGAGTCCTCCAAGACTTCCGCAATACCAGAAAGTCAACGCCATTGGGCGGCAGCCTGCGGGCAAAGGACGCTGCCAACGCGACCGCAAACGTCCTTGCCAGCGTGCGCACCTTCGGTGCGAATCGCAGCCGGGGGCTTCCGCCCGTCCGCTGATGCAGGCAGGTGTGGGGCACTATCCTTTCATGGTCTCACCCACCAGCTCATTCAGAATCCGCATGGTGACGCGACGGTCGTCGAAGGAAATCCTGCGATCCTGAATCTGCTGGATGGTTTCATGTCCGCGTCCGGCGATGAGTACGGTGTCGCCGGGGGCTGCGGCATGCAGTGCGGTGCGGATGGCGGTTTCGCGGTCGACACAGCGCTGTACGTGAGCGGTGTGCTGAAAGCCACTGCAGATTTCTTCGATGATCTGTTGCGGGGCTTCGAAGCGGGGGTTGTCTGAGGTGACAATGACCGCATCGGCGGACTGGACGGCGAGTGCCATCAATGGTCGTTTCCGGCGATCACGATCTCCGCCCGCGCCAAAGACGACGATCAGTTTTCCGGCAGTGACGGGCTTCAGTGTGGCGACGGCCTGACGGAGTCCATCAGGTGTATGGGCAAAGTCCACAAAGACACTGAAGAGCTGTCCGGAATCCATGGCTTCCATCCGCCCGGGGACTCGGGAAACCTGCTGCAGCCCCTGAATGATGGCGTCGTTGGGGATCTGGAGCTGTCGGGCGAGCAAGGCGGCGGCGAGAGCATTCAGGGCGTTGTGGGTGCCCACGAGCGGGATGCGGACGTCCAGCGTGTCGGCGTCCAGCAGCAGCTGCAGCGACTGACCGGCAGCGCTGGACTGCACAATGACCGCTCGATCCTGGCATTCTGCAGAAAAGCCAAAGCGGCGGATTGGTACACCGCTGAGCATTCGTGCGGCGGCCTGACAGCCGGGATCATCGAACCCGAGGAGCAGCGGGACATCGGGCTGTCGCAGTTCCGCGATGAGCAGTTTGCTGTGCAGGTAGTCGTCCCAGGTGCGGTGGTAATCCAGGTGATCATGCGTAATGTTGGTGATGGCGGCCGCGGCCAGGCGGAGCGGACTGCAGCGATGCTGGTGCAGTGCGTGACTGCTGACTTCCATCACGCAGTGCGTGCTTCCACAGGCGGTCATTCGCTGCAGCAGCCGCGACAGGTCTTCGGGTGAGGGTGTGGTGAGTCCGGCGGTTTCGGAATGTCGGCCATCGCTGTACTCGATGGTGCCGATCAGTCCGGTCTGGAGCTGTGCGGATTTGAGGATGGAGCGGAGCAGCCAGGCGGTGGTGGTCTTGCCATTGGTTCCCGTGATGCCGGCCAGCGTCAGCTTTTCAGCGGGGAAGTGCTGCTGGGCCATGGCGAGCCAGGCGACGGTTTTGCGAGTGTCGAGGACGATGCACTGGGGCAAAGCAACATCCGCGAGCGGTCGTTCGGTGATGATCGCCTTTGCACCTGCAGAGGCGGCCGCAGTGGCGAAGGCATGGCCGTCGCTGACCGTGCCGCGGACCGCCACGAAGACATCCCCACGCTGCAGCCGGCGACTGTCGGTGCAGAAGCGGTCGGCTGTCAGGTCACCGCAGCCGACAAAGGCCACGGTGCCCGGGATCGAACGAAGGCTGATGGCTGGCAGCGGCATGCGGGTGCGTCCACACGGTGGGTTATGAACAGATCCAGCCGCCACCCAGCACACGTGGCCCGTCGTAGAAGACAGCCGCCTGACCGGGAGCAACCTGAAACAGCGGTTCATCCGGGATGACTTCGGCACGTCCGGCCGAATCGAGAATCACCCGGCAGGGTTCTGACTGCTGGCGATATCGGACTTTCACTTCACAGCGAAATTCAGAGCCGGGAATGGCGGCCAGCCAGTTGAGCTGGTGCACCGGAATGGACTGCACCGCCAGATCTTCGCGACGTCCCAGGACGACACGGCGGGACCCAGGTTCGATGCGAATCACAAACCGCGGTTCACCAAAGGCGATTCCCAGCCCCTTGCGCTGGCCCACGGTGAAATGTTCGTAGCCCTCGTGGTGCCCCAGCACGTTCCCGGCAGTATCCACAAAGTCGCCTTCAGTGCCCTCGTGCTGGCGATAACGCTTGAGGAACCCGGCGTAGTCCTGATCGGGGACGAAACAAATCTCGTAGCTGTCTTTTTTGGTGGCCACCCGCAGCCCGGCATCGCGCGCCAGCTCTCTGATGGCCGGCTTTTCGTAGGTGCCGATGGGCAGCAGGATATTCGGGAGCAGCTCGCGACGAATGCCGAAGAGCACGTAGGACTGGTCCTTGTTGTCGTCGTCGCCACGGTACAGCCCCCAGTCATCGTCAGGGTTCTGCTGGATGCGGGCGTAGTGACCCGTGGCGATGTATTTCGCTTCCACAGCCTGAGCAAATTCCCAGAGCTTGCCGAACTTGAGCCAGTTGTTGCATTGCACGCAGGGATTGGGAGTCCGCCCGGCAAGGTATTCGTCCGCGAAGTAGTCCTTGATCCGCCGGAACTCGTTGTGGAAGTTGAGTGAATGGAAGGGGATGCCCAGGCGATCAGCGACTCGGCGGGCATCACCCGCGTCTTCCGCACTGCAGCAGCCCTGGCGATGGGCCGCCGCAGTGACCACCGGCAGCAGTCCCGTGGCTGGCAGTGCGCAGGCCGATTCGCTTTCGCCGGAACGCATGAACAGCCCAATCACCTCGTACCCCTGCTCGTGAAGCAGGACGGCCGCTGCCGAACTGTCCACACCACCGCTCATCGCCAGGACAACTCGATCACCCATGGATAGAAAACACCCTGATAAGAAGTCACGGAAAAGCGGTGTTTCTGTTGAGCTGCACCCACAGCCAGACCCGGAGATCCTTTCCTCGCTATTCTCCGGCGCGGGGGGCGGAGTGTCCAATCGGAAGGCCCCGGATGGCTGGAATTCGTGGAAAACCCGGACTCAAGGGAACGACCAGACACACCGCTATTTTCCACGGACTCTGCTTGCGTGCAGCGAAAATGTCCGATAGGCTCACGGAGTGTTCAGTGTTCAGTGTTCAGTGTTCAGTGTTCAGTGTTCAGTGTTCAGTGTTCAGCTGGATGCTGGTTCGCTCCCGCCTCTGTGTTTCCTCCCTCCTTCGCCCCGCATTGATTGGGTCCTCCCCATGGCCAGCTCACAGTGCTCGCAGGGTCCCCAGGCCTGCCCCGTGCCGCAGCATGTCGGTCACGCCTTCGGGAATTTTTACGGCCGCACCCGCGAAGGACTCTGCTTTGACGGTCGTCGGTCCATGCTCAAAGCCGGCATGGCTGGTCTGGCTGGACTCAGTCTCCCGGGGCTGCTGCATTCTCAGGCTCAGGCGGCTGCATCCGGAAAGCCCAGCAGTCGCGGCAAAAGTGTGATTCTGTTGTGGATGGCCGGCGGTCCCAGCCATATCGACACGTGGGACAGCAAGCCTCACAGACCATGGATCAATCGGGGGCCGTTCGGTGTCACCCAGACCAAACTGCCCGGCGTGGTGATCTGTGAACATCTCCCCAAACAGGCGGCGATGCTCGACCGCTTCACCATTATCCGTTCGGTGGATGCGCGTCACAGCAATCACGAGCCGAACATGGTGTTTCAGACGGCCAATCTGGCCGCCGAACCCCGCGTTAATCCCGAAGCCGTCCGCTACCCGGCCCTCGCCTCAGTCATTGCCCAGCACCACGGCAGCAATCATCCCTCGATGCCGGCTTATGCAGCCTTCATGAAGTCACGTTCGCATCTGGCTTTTGCCGGTTACCTCGGCAAACGCTACGACCCCTTCATCTGTGATCGGGCGGCGAAACTTCCGGTGTACACGAATGTGGGCCACGATACAGGCCAGACCACGGGCGGCGACCTCTTCCAGCTGCCGCTGGGACTCAACGAAAACCGCCTCGATGACCGCCTCACACTGCTCCGCGAATTCGATCGCCTGCGCTCCGGGCTCGATCAGGACGGCTCCATGGACGCGCTCAATGTCTACCAGCAGCAGGCGGCCGATATGCTGCTGGGCGAACGCGCCCGTGCCGCCTTCGACCTTACTCGCGAAGATCCCGCCGTCCGCGAACGCTACGGCAAACATCTCTGGTGCCAGCAGGCACTCATCGCAAGGCGACTGGTGGAAGCCGGGACTGCCTTCGTCACGCTGGACCTCAGCTACCATACCGCGTCGGGCACGTGGGACACGCACGGCGACAACATTCCACCTTACGGCGGCATCAGCCGCGGGCTGGGGCCCCTGCTGCCGCTCTTCGATCACCTGATCACCACTCTGGTCAGCGATCTTGAGCAGCGTGGACTGCTGGACGATGTGCTGGTCATCGCCATGGGCGAATTCGGACGCACACCCAGTATGGGCACCCAGGACAGCACCGATGGCCGCAATCACTGGCCCGAAGTCATGTCCATGTGTCTGGCCGGTGGTGGCCTGAAACATGGCCAGGTGATCGGCGCCACAGAACCTGACGGTGGCTCAATCAGCGAACGCCCCGTCACTCCGGCAGATCTGGCCGCCACACTCTTCCGCTATTTCGATGTGCCCCAGGACATCCAGTACACCGACCACCAGGGACGCCCGCGTTTTGTGGTGGATGGTGGCAACCCCATCGCTGAACTGTTTTAGGGTTGCGCGGCTGCGGCAAGTCGCTCCACAGAGAACATCAGCCCCATCGCGCCACCGCGGTCGTCTCGTCCCTGAATCGCCGTACGGTTGAAATAGTCTTCAGGGGTTTTCTGTTTGCCTGTGCCAGTGCAGACATTGACCAGCAGACCTGCGGGGCTGGTGCGCTGTTCAATGGCCTTCCATGCGGCATCGGCCGCCGGCTGAAATTCGCCGCCTGTCAGCCAGCCCTGTGCAATTCCCCGCTGGATGGCGAAGCCAATCATGCAGGTGCAGGTGTACTCCAGATAGCTGACCTGTTCATCAATCACCTGTCGCCAGCAGCCGGTGCCAGGATCCTGATGCTTCAGCAGAGCCCGCAGGTGCCGGCGGAATTCTTCCAGCAGCTCAGGGCGTGCGGGGTGATCGGCCGGCCAGTCGGTGAGTACCAGTGCCAGTCCGAGTGCCGGGAAACCATTGCCCCGGCCCCACGCGGCTTCGCACAGCGGCGAGTGGCGGTACAGGCCATCGGGCCGCAGACAGAGCTTTCGCATGGAACTTAAGTGTGTGGCTGCAGCGTCGAAGTAACGAACTTCGCCGGTCAGCCGACCGGTAGCCGCCAGAATGGGCCCGGCCATGAACACTGCATCGCTCATTTCACTGTGAAACGGCATCACGGGAAGAGCCGTGCCATCGGGGGCGAAGATCTGGTCGGCAGCGTTGCGACAAAGGCTGATCCAGCGATCTCGTTCAACACCGGAAGATCGGTCGGCCATTGCCGCAAAAATCAGGTGTCCGGCCTGTTCGCTGCCGGACTTTGGAATTGGGTTGCGTTCACCGCTGAGAAAGGGTTTAAGGATCCGTTCGACTTCGGCGGCCGATTCCGGCTGTCCCGTGAGCTGGCTGTAGCGCAGCTTTGCAACCAGCGGCAGCGCGGGGATGTAGGCTGTCTGTTCCAGCTGCCGGCCGTAGACGGTGGCAAGCTGTGAGGCCACGACGGCCGGCGACCGCTGCTGGGCCATGAGCGGCTGCAGGCAGGCCGAGCCCAGAGCCGGGAGACAGCAGAACGCAAAGAACATGATTCGGGAGAGACGCATGGGGGGTGGCCGTGTATCGCGTGAGACTACTGCCAGAGTTTGATGCGGGAACGCAGGGATTCGGGGAGGACCTGGTCGAGCCTTCTGCGGGCTTCGTTGAGTGGCGTGCGGGTGCTGAGGTGCGCGAGGATGATGAGTTCGTTCTGGAAGCGGTGAGCGCGATCGAGGAAGTCATCGAGGTGCATGTGCCCGAACTTGTGAATCTTTTCGCGGCGGTGTTCCGGGCGGAAAAAAGTCATTTCGGTGATCAGGACTTCGCTGGTGAAGACGTCAGGATGAGCATCGAGGCCGTGAGGAGCGGTGTCGCCGGTGAAGCACAGGATTGGGGTGAGAGATTCGGCGGCGACTTCGGTGCCCTGCAGACGCAGGTCACGGATCTGGTCACCGCTGAGCCCGCTGAATTCGGGGCGCAGTTTTTTGCGGACGTCATAGACGACGTAGCCGACGGAGGGCACGGTGTGCCGGGTGGGGAACACGGCGACACGATGTTCGCGGGACAGGTTGAGAGTATCACCGGATTTGACCCCGATGAGTTCGCAGAGCATGCGACCGCGATCCAGTTTCTGCCATGCTCTGAGCACGCGCCAGGCATCTTCGACGATTTCCTGAGGAAGATAGATGATGGGCGGTTCCATCTTCATCATGCGTCGTCTGGCAACGAAGACGGGGAGCGCGGCAAGGTGATCCAGGTGCCCGTGGGTGACGAGGAAGGTGCGGTTGCCCATGAAGGCCCACGGGCTGGCGCCGAGCTCGAAGCCGATTTTGAGTTCGGGGATGCGCCAGTAGCTTTGCACGGCGGCGCGGGAATAGCCCTCGATGGTGAGGGCTTTGTGTTTGAGTGTGTCGAAGGGGAGATTTTCGGTCATGGGATGGCCGCGGATTGTGGGCCGCCTGGTTCAGGGCTGGTTGAGGAGTGTGAGCAGGTGAGCGGGGACATTGGCGGCGGTGACGGAGGACTGGGTCCCCAGTCGCAGGTCGCGAATCTGCCACTGATCGGCGGCGAATTCATCGGGGCCGGCAATCAGGCAGAAGCGAAAGCCACGGCGGTCCGCGTATTTCATCTGTCGCCCCAGATTGCGTGCTTCAGGGTAGACTTCGGTGCCGATCCCGGCTTTGCGAAGTGTGCGTCCCATCTGCAGGTACTGTGAGAGGTGTTCGGAGTCGAACATGGTGACGAGGACAGGAGCGGGGGTGCTTGACTTCTGGGTGCGGCCGAGCTCTTCAAGGGCGGCAAGCATGCGATCCAGCCCAAGACTGGCGCCGACGCCGGGAAGCTGTTGAGCGGTGAAGAGTTCGGCAAGGTTGTCATAACGGCCGCCGGAACAAACGCTGCCGATCCCCGGCAGGTCACCAAGGATCGTCTCGTAGATGGTGCCTGTGTAATAATCCAGTCCGCGGGCGATGGCAACATCCAGCACCACACGCCCGGCGGGCCAGCCGCAGGCAGCGACGCAGGTGAACAGTTCCCGCAGGTGCTGAAGTCCCTGCTGACCGGTGGGGCTGCCGGTGAGCATGCGATCAAGGGCGAGCAGAATCTGGTCGGGATCGCCGCTGAGCTGTGCCATGTCGAGGACACGGGCGGCGGCTTCGGAGGGTACACCAACCTTTTCCTGCATTTCCGCCTGTACGGCATCACGGCCGATTTTATCGAGCTTATCAAGGCAGCGGAGGATGCCCACGGCCTGGTGCTGGAGTTCGCAGGTTTCCAGGAGCCCGTTGAGCACTTTGCGGTTGTTGACGCGGATCGTGAAGCGTTCGATGCCGATGCGTTCCAGCAGATCGTTGATGACGAAGAGTGTTTCGATGTCGGCGGAGTTGCTGAGCGTGCCGATGGTGTCGAAGTCGCACTGCAGAAATTCGCGGAAGCGACCGCGGGCCGGGCGTTCACCACGCCAGACGGGGCCGATGTGATAGCGGCGGAAGGGTGTGCCGAGTTCCTGTGAGTACTGAGCAACGAAGCGGGCCAGCGGTACGGTCAGGTCGAACCGCATGGCCACATCACGCTCGCCCTGATCGGTGAACCGAAACACCTGCTTGTCGGATTCTTCGCCACCTTTGCCAAGGAGCACTTCAGCGTATTCGAGGGCGGGGGTGTCGATGGGGGCAAAGCCGTAGCTGCGATAGACACTGCGAGCGGTGTCGATGAGCTGTTCGCGGGCCATCATCTGGTCGGGCAGAAAGTCCCGGAAGCCGCGGAGTGTCTGCGGTTTGATACGCTGGGTCTTTTTTTCGTTCACGGCACGGATTCCTTAGATCGCCTGAAGAATGGGCAGACTGACTGGACAGTCCGGGGATCGTCGGGGTTCGGGGGGAAGCATGGCAAGGGCGTATTCCCAGAGCTGCTCGGGCGTCTCGAAGTACTGATCGTAGATCCCGTTATTGTCGTATTCGCATTCGTCAGTGGTGTAGGCGCGGCAGATGTCAGGCCGAGTTTCGTAGATGCCGCAGCGGTAGTCCGGCTGGATATGTTTGCAGTCTCCGGGCACCACGAGGAACCACGTTTCACCGTCCACGAAGACGGAAAAGGGGCCGTGCAGCATGTACCAGCGAATGTGGTCAAACTGCTGGCGGGTGGTGGGAGTATCGATCTGCATGGCGAAGTAGCGGCAGCAGCGAGCGGTGCAGTAGCTGCAGAGGACTTCACCGGGCGGCAGGTTTTCCCGGGTCATGGGTGTGCTGGACATCGTGGTTTCCTTGAAGGGGGGGCGGAGGGCGAATTGTCGTCAGGAACCGCCACTGTTCAACTCCGGCGGGCCATCATCGGGCAGAATTGGCAGCTTTCCCGCCCGCATGGCAACCCCTGCCGAAAGGACGGTCCGCGTTCGCGGAACCTGTGTTTTTACCCCGCTGCAGGGGTGAATCCACGTTGTCAGAGCCTTCGGCATTCTGGCATGATCAGGTGGACGGTATGCCGTGGATGGCTGCGCAGGGTTCCTGCGGAGACTTCCCGCGCTGCATTCCGACAGCAGGAGGCTGATCGAGTGAGACTGAATTCGTGGAAGCGGACAACCGTGTCCGCACTGCTTCTGGCAGTGCTTGGTCAGGGCTGCGCGGCGCCCGATCGTTCGCTGCAATACCTGGTGCAGAACAACTCAGGTGCGGCCTACTATCGAGACTACGCGACTTCGATCGAGTATCCGGCGGAACCGGAGGGGGTGGAAACAAGCCCGGAACTCTTCCGCTCGCCCCGCACCATCACCACTCTGGAAGACGTGGAACAGCGACCGGTCACGCTGAATGAGTGCATCCGCATGGCGCTCGGCAATGCGGCCATCATTCGCGACGATCAGGCGTTCCTGTCTCCCGGAAACCCGCTGCTGGCCAATCCCCAGCGCGTTCCCTCAATCTACGACTCCGCAATTCAGGACACTGGATTTCTGTTCGGCAGCCGCGGCACCGAAGCCTCACTGTCGGACTTCGATCCCGTGCTCACCAGCAGCCTGCAGGCCGGCCGCAGTGAAGATGTGCAGAACACCGCCAATATCGGTCTGACTCAGGGTGACGTGCTGACCGAAAACAGCTCCCAGTGGCAGACCAGACTGGAAAAGTCGTTCGCCCACTCCGGCACCTTCGCCGTCGAGAATAACTGGAGCTACAGCCGCAATAACCAGACACGCCTGTTTGATTCCGCCTATACCGGTGTGCTGCAGGCCGAATATCGTCAACCACTGCTGGCCGCTGCCGGCACAGAATTCACTCGCATCGCCGGACCGGCCGCTCAGAATATTCGCGGCGTCAGCGGTGTGTCTCAGGGCGTGCTCATCTCCCGCATCAACTCCGATATCTCACTGCTCGACTTTGAACAGTCCGTCACGCAGATGATTCGCGATGTGGAAAACAAATACTGGGACCTCTATCTGTCGCTGCACCTGTACCACTCGGAAGTCATGACCTTCCGCGATATCGTTAAGTACGGCGATCTGCTCGCCACTCGCGCAGAAGCGCAGGATACCGTCTACCAGGCTCAAAACCGACTCTACGAAGCCGATGCCCGCATCAAAGGCTCCCTCGCCGACGTACTGCAGGCCGAAAACCGCCTGCGACGCCTGATGGGACTGCCACTGAACGACGGACAATTCCTGACCCCCACCGATCATCCTTCCGAAGCCAAACTGATCCCCGCCTGGGACTCAACACTCACGGAAGCGCTCGCCCATCGCACCGAACTGCGGCGACAGAAATGGGAAATCCGCAGCCTCGAACTGCAGCTCAAAGCCGCTCGAAATCTCAATCGACCACGACTCGATTTTGTCTCCCAATACCGCGTGAACGGATTCGGCGATACCATCGGCACCTCCCAGGAAGATGACGATGAACTGACTGACGTGGGTTACAAGAACGCCCTCGAATCGCTCACTCAGGGCAATCAGACCGGCTGGGGGGCCGGACTGCAGTTCTCCCTGCCCCTCGGACTGCGGCTCGCCCGAGCTCAGGTGCGCAACTACGAACTCAGGCTTCGCAAGGCCAGACGAGTGATGGAAGTGCAGGAAGAAGAAGTTGCCCGCGAACTCAACAACGCCATCCTCGAAATGGACCGCTGGTACCTGCTCGCCGAAAGCGGCTCAAAACGCGCCGATGTCGCCGTCAACTACGCCGCCACCGCCGAAGAACGCGTCTCCAGCGACAACTCACGCGATCCCGCCTCCATCGGCCGTGTGCTCGAAGCCAAAATCACCAGCCGTGATGCTGACCAAAGCTACCTGCGAAGCATCGTCGAATACAACAAAGCCATCAACGAACTGAACTTCCGCAAAGGGACCCTCCTCCAGGCCAACTCCATCTACCTCGCAGAAGGAGAATGGAACCCACTCGCCTACCAGCAGGCCGCGGAACGCGGCGAAGCCATCAGCAACGGAATTGATAACGACCACGTCGAAACCACCCCCGAAGAATTCACTCGCGGTCCGGCACCCTCCGCCTGGGAATCACTCGGCGATCCCAATCGGCCCTTCGTGCCCGGTGTGATCGATGGTGCGACACCCGACGCACCAGCGCCACCGGCCAACCCCACTGACAACTTGCCCGAACTCAGTGATCCAGGCAGCAGCGCCCCCACCGGCACCCAGCGTAAAGCCCAGGACAAAACTGAAGCAACCGTGATCCCGGAGGCAACCTCCACTCCCAGACTGCCCGCCACAAGGGGCGCTCAGCCCCAGCAGCCACCTGCAGCGACAGCCACCCCCGCACGCACGCCGCAGCCGCAGGATAACACGCCGCGACTGCCCACGACCCGCCCAGCCACCGCACCAGCGCCGGCACAACAGCCACTGCCGGTCATTCCCGCCCCCGCGCCTCGACCGCCACTCGCCGACAAGGGAGCCTCCCCGCCAGCCACAACGCTCCGGGAATCAGCCCCCGCAGCCGGAGCCGCTGCAGTGCCGGTCAATCCTGTCTCCAGTCCCGGAATGGTTCCCCGAACTCCCTCCGACTCACCCGCCAGCCGGATGAGACCGCTGCAGCCTGATAATCCCGCCACACTCGGAGCCGCCCCCGGATCTCTGCCCGAACTCGGCAAGGCGACACAGCGGCCGCCCCAAACCACCACACCCGCCCACGGCAGCCAGAAGCCCTCCGGCAAAGCCGGAAATGCGGCCGCAGCCGGGAATGGGCAGGAACAGTCCGTCATTCCGGCAGGCTTTCTGGAAACCTTGAATCCCGGTGGCCGCTGAGATCAGCTCCACGACCGGTTGCAATCAAAATCGCGACACAACAGACCGATTCCAGCAAAGGAAAATGAGAAATGGCAGACGCACTGCTGCGGGAGCTCCTGGAGACTCCGGGAACATCCGGTTTCGAGCAGCGAGTGCAGGATGTGGTCCGCAAATTCGTCGCCCCGATCGCGGACAGTGTGACCACTGACGTTCACGGTAATGTGCTGGCCGTCATCAATCCGCAGGGCACCAAAACCATTCTGCTGGATGCGCACTGTGATCAGATCGGTCTGATCGTGCGGCATATCGACGGCCAGGGTTTTCTGCGCGTGAATGCCATCGGTGGCTGGGATACTCAGATACTGCTCGGCCAGCGAATGCTGGTGCACACCGCAAATGGTGCGATCCCGGGAGTCATTGCAAGGAAGCCCATTCACCTGCTGGATCCGGATGAACGCAAGTCGGCGCCGAAGCTGAAGGAGTTGTGGATCGATATCGGTTCGGCGTCTGAGTCTGAAAGTCGGGCGCTGGTGCGAATCGGTGACTGGGCGACGCCTGAACCCTGCCTGCGGGAACTCTTAAACGGTCGGCTTTCGAGTCCGGCGCTGGACGACCGCGCGGGCCTGTGGGTGGTGCTGAATGCATTCCGCCGAGCGGCCGAAGTCGGACCTTCGGTCCGAGTGTGTGTGCTTTCAGCCGTGCAGGAAGAAATTGGTCTGCGGGGTGCCACCACAGGCGCTTTTTCTGCAGCGCCGGATGTGGCAATCGCTGTGGACGTTACGCATGCCACCGACTGTCCCGGGATCGATCAGAACGAATTTGGACGGATTGAACTGGGACGTGGTCCGGTTGTGGTGCGCGGCCCGAATGCGAATCCCCGAGTGGTTGAACTGCTGCTCGAACGGGCGACAGCAAAAGCAATTCCCGTGCAGATCAATGCGCTGGGTGCCCCTGCCAGCAACGACGCGGCCACTCTGCAACTGACTCGAGGCGGCGTGGCGACCGGACTGGTGACCATCCCCAACCGCTACATGCACAGTCCGGTCGAGCTGGTTGCTCGCTCAGACCTTGAACAGGCGGCCGAACTGCTGGCTGCATTCTGCCTGGCGGTGAAGCCGGAAACCAGCTTTATTCCGTGAGTGTTCGGCGGCGTCAGGGAGAACGGCGATGGTGTATCTGGATCGGATCTACACGCGTGGCGGTGATCAGGGTCAGACGAGTCTGGGTGACGGTCGACGTGTATCAAAGCTGCACCCGCGCATTGAGGCGGGGGGAACGGTGGATGAACTGAACTGCACACTGGGACTTGCCAGTGCTGCAGTGCCACCGGAGGTCCTGCGGCCGGTGCTGGCCGCACTGCAGCAGTTTCTGTTTGATGTGGGAGCGGACTTGTGTGTCCCGCTGCCGGACGCAGGTGGCAAGGATCTGCTGCCGGCGCGAATCGGTGCGAAACATGTCCAGCAGCTGGAGTCGCTGATTGATCGATTCAATGACCGACTGTCGCCACTCAACAGCTTTATTCTTCCCGGAGGCAGCCCGGCGGCAGCAGCACTGCATCAGGCTCGAGCCGTGTGTCGGCGAGCGGAGCGGGATGTGCTGCGCCTGATGCAGACGGAGACACTGAACGACTCGCTGCTGACAGCGCTGAACCGACTCTCCGACCTGCTCTTCGTTCTCGCGCGAATTGCCAACGACGAAGGACGCAGCGACGTGCTCTGGCAGGGCGGCCTCGGACTGGATGGTGTCTGAGCTTCAGCGGGGCAGTTTCTGAGTCATTCCGGTGCGGGCGGCCGCGTACAGAGCCAGGATG
>JBEIEK010000146.1:0-13432 GCA_040382995.1 Planctomycetaceae bacterium | reverse complement strand
GCCTCGCTCCTCCGTATGTGACTCCAGATGGCAATGTGATTGTACTCATTTAATATCCTTCATGTGTTTTGACTAGCAGAGTTGAATATTACACACAGAACCCCGCTACAGTTACTGCCAGTTGCTTCGAATCCCGCCAATCACGGCAATCGCGTTCGCACTGGTTCTGATGAAAACTAGCGGATTATTCTTCGAGACGTCCGCATTCTCGATGCCATCCAGCCCGATGAATCGTGAAGGAAGTGTCGTTGGTGCAAGACGGATGATTCTATTGGATTGTGCACGCTCCTGCTCACTCCACTTCCAGCACCGAATGGTGCCCGCAGTCCCCGCGGTTGCCATTGACGTCAATTTCCACTTCGCAGTGAACCGTGTACTTGCCTCGCGCGAGTGGCTGGTGCAGAAGTGCCTGTTCCAGTTTTTGGGCGACGGTCGGCCGAAAATCAACTTCCGTTTGCAGTTCTGTTGTCGAAGCACTGATGGTCACCGGGATCGATTCCGTGAAGAGTTTCGACCCGGCGTACGCAATCCGGAATTTCAGCTTCGCCGTGAACGGTGCTTCGGGCAGGGGACTTCCGGGGACTGATTTTGGTCCGGCAACGCGGAACTTGACCGGATGTACAGTCCACTCAAGGCCTGCAATTTTGCCATCCGTGGTAGTCGCCCTGGCAACCAAACGCGAGCTGTCAGGGCTCATCGACAGTCGCTTGATGAAGGCTTCTGACTGCTGCTGACGCACCTTGATTTGCTCTTCGACTGCGGTGAGGCGGTTGCGGATCTGGTCGAGTTGCGCTGTTGGGTCGACTGGTTTCTCGGTTACCCCCGGAAGTGCGGCAAGCCGCTGCAAGTGCGTATCGATCTGATCGATTTTCACGTGCAATTCTTTCAGTGACTTTGAGATGCACTGGTCTTGTTTGCATGGATCCTCAGGAGCATGTTCGGCCGATGAGGGATAGATTTCCACAAGCACCTGCTCGCGGCCACGGATCGATACGATCCACGGCATTTGCATCTGGTCCCTGAGCGGCCTCGATTTCAGTTTCTCCCACGTGGCTCCGTCGTCGCGGGTGAGTCGGGCCTCGATATTTTGCGGGCTGGAGGTCGCGGAGGCGCCGTAAGTGATGCTGTATTTGACCGGGTGGTGCGTAGAGTGGTGGAGAGGAATGGTGACTTCGCCCGCAGTTGGGCAGGGCTGTTCGTTGATGTGCAGCTGCCCGGGGGGCAGCGTTGTGGTGCGAATGCGCAGCAGGGCTTCCCGTGTGCCGAGTGGTTTGGGGGGTGAAAGATGGGCTGAGTGCAGGGGCAGGGCGGGAGCAGTGGCAGTGGGCGCGACGCCGGCGGTCGGTGCTGGAGCGGGCGCTTGCTCTGGGCCTGCAGAGGGCACTGGCGGAATGGACGGTGGGGTTGCCGAAACGGGCGGCTGACCATCCTGCCCCTGCACGGATCCCGTAACGAAGATTCCGCAGCAGAGCATCACCCGGAAACACCGGCAAACATACGGAGCCATTGTTGTCATCCGCAAAGGGCAGACTGAATTCTCAGCCGTGAGCGACCAGCTTCCTGCGGTGGACAGGCTAACACTGAGAATCCGCCCTGGCAATCTCCGAGCGGAGGAAATTCATCTGCCGGGGTAAACCCATCTGAGTGGAGGCGTTACAGATTCACGCCACCGCGGTGCGGGCCACCAAGCCCAATGGCGTTGCCTTTCTATTGTTTCAGATGTCCCCGAGGTCCAGGTTTTCGTTCACACGCCTGGGCTCGATCGTGCAAGGCGTGCGGTCGATGTCAATCGGCCGGTAACGTCCCGGCTGCGCTCCTGCTGCGGCGCTGGTTGGGCGGGTGGGTACTGTTACTAGGGGATTAACATCCCCCGCATGCCAGTTTCATTTTCGCGGGCGCGGTTCCGTGACATTGATGTCGGTGGAGGGGTGGACGGCGTAAACACGCGACCAGGGGCGGCTGTTTATGCGAAGTGGGGGAGGGCCAGGTGTCCGTTTCGCAGAGCGAAACGCGACTATATTTCAGGGGGTTGGCGTGGTGAGTCCCAGTGCCTGTGTGAGTCCGCTGCGGCAGTCTTCATAGCGAAACGTCAATCCCAGGCGCGGCCGTTCAACGCTGACGACGCGGCGATTGCCGGTGCGGCCGGAGCCTGCTGCGGCTGTGGGCCCGAAAGAAGGTGCGGGGACATTGGCCAGCTCAGCCAGGGTCTGATAGTAGACCCCGCGCGTCGCCGTTTGAGCGGCTGCCACGTTCAGCAGCGGCGGTGGCTGCGGGTGACGGGCACAGAAATCAAGGGCCGTGGTGATGTCATCGACGTGCACCAGATTGAGCCACGAGTCCGGGTCGGCGGCAATTGGGACACCGGCGCGGAGATCATCGAGTCGTCGCAGGAGTCGTCCGGGACCATAGATACCGGCGAGACGCAGGATCACGGCGGTGACACCATGTTGAGCAGCGAATTCCTGGAGGAGTTGTTCGGCCTTGAGGCAGGCCAGCCCGCCCTCCTGTTCAGGCTGAGGCTGTGTCCGTTCATCCACGTCGTCGCCCGCGCAATCTCCGTACACGCTGGTGCTGGATGTCAACAGTATTCGCCGCGGATTTGGGGTTGGGGGAAGCCGATTCAGGAAGCGCTGGAGACCGTGCAGCCAGACGGCTTCGCGGGAGTGTCCGGCGGAGCGATCGTAGCCCACGCTCCAGACGACCAGTTCGGCGGCCGGGAGTGCCGGCCAGGGACCTGGGTCTGTGATTTCCAGCACCAGCGGTTGCAGGCCGGCCGCGGCAAATTCGGCAGCGCGGGTGGTGGAACGCGTGATGGCAGTGACGTGCGCTCCGTTTTGTTGCCAGAATCGGGCTGCCCGCATGCCTGCGTAGCCGCAGCCTGCAATGAGCACCGACGTGGGGAGAGCGAGGCGTTCAGACATTGGTTTGGGGCCCTGGGGCGGAAGTTGACCGTGTAGAAAGTCTCAGTTCGTGCGAGCGAACGCCTCAGAATTGAGAATTCCCGTGAGTGGCGATACACTCCACGCTGCATCGCGAGGCCCGGAAAACCCGAACGTCGCTCCGTTTCCCGGTGCCGCCCGCCTCTTCATATCATACTCCCGTGCCGACTGAAAGACTTCCCACATGAATCCGCTGTGTTCTCGCCGTTCGTTTCTGGCGGCTTCTGCTGCAGCCCTGGCGGCCGCGCAGGCCTCTGTGACATTCGCCGCCTCTTCAGCCGCGAAGTTTGAAATCTCTTTGGCTGAATGGTCGCTGCACCGCACGATCTTCGGCGGCAAGCTGGATAACCGCGACTTTGCAGCCACCGCAAAGAAAGAATTCGGCATTGAAGCGATTGAGTACGTCAATCAGTTCTTCAAGGACAAGGCGAAGGATGCCGCATACCTTGCAGAGCTCAAAAAACGCGCCGGTGACATCGGTGTCCGGACGCTGCTGATCATGATTGACGGCGAAGGCAACCTGGGCGACCCCGATGAAAACCGTCGACGCCAGGCCGTCGAGAACCACTACAAGTGGGTCGAAGCCGCTAAGGCCCTGGACTGCCATTCCATTCGCGTGAACGCGGGCAGCGCGGGCACGTACGAAGAGCAGCAGCAGCGGGCCGCTGACGGGCTGCGACGTCTGTCTGAATTTGCCGCCACACACAAGCTGAATGTCATCGTGGAGAATCACGGTGGACTGTCCAGCAACGGTGCGTGGCTGGCCGGCGTCATGAAGGCCGTTAACCTCCCCAACTGCGGTACTCTTCCTGATTTCGGCAACTTCCGGATCGGTGGCGACGAATGGTACGACCGCTACAAAGGCGTTGAAGAGCTCATGCCATTCGCCAAAGCCGTCAGCGCAAAATCTCATGACTTCGACGCTGAGGGCAACGAGACCAAAACCGACTATGTGCGGATGATGAAAATCGTGCTGGCCACCGGGTACTCGGGCTTTGTCGGCATCGAATACGAAGGCGGAAAGCTGGATGAATTTGCCGGGATTCGGGCAACCAAAGCGCTGCTCGAAAAAGTCCGCACTCAGCTCGGCTAAAGCTCCGCTTCACCGACCACTTCCCCTCTCTTCTACCAGTCGTCAGGGACTCTCAGCGTGCAACTCGGTTTCGTCAGCGCGATCCTTCCCGACCTTTCCTTCCAGCAGTTATTCGAGACGGCCGGCAGTCTGGGCTTCGACTGTGTCGAAGTCTGCTGCTGGCCGGCGGGTAAGGCGGAGCGTCGTTATGCCGGTGTGAGCCACATTGATGTGGTGGGCATTGGTGCGGCTGAAATCGAACGGATTCAAGGGGTGATACAGCGGACGGGGGTGCAGATCAGCGGACTGGGCTACTACCCAAATCCGCTCAGCCCCAATTCTGCGGAAGCATCAGCCGCCGTGAATCACCTGCAGGCAGTGATCCGGGCGGCCAGGCTGCTGGGGATCACGCGAGTGAACACGTTTGTCGGCCGGGACTGGACCCAGTCGATCGACGCCAACTGGCCGCGCTTCCTCGACACCTGGCGTCCCCTCATTGCTCTGGCCGAAGACTGTGGCGTGCGAATTGGCATCGAGAACTGTCCGATGCTGTTCACGGCTGACGAATGGCCCGGCGGCAAGAACCTGGCGGTCAGCCCGGAAATCTGGCGACGAATGTTTTCGGACATTCCGTCTGCCAGCTTTGGGCTGAACTACGACCCGTCGCACATGATCTGGCAACATATGGACTATCTGGCTCCGCTGCGGGACTTTCGCGATCGTCTTGTGCACATTCATGCCAAGGACGTGCGACTGGACCAGCATCGTTTGGACCAGGTGGGCATTCTGGCACACCCCAACCGCTATCACACGCCGAAGCTGCCTGGCATGGGCGACGTCAACTGGGGTCGCTTCTTCTCGCAGCTCACCGACGCCGGCTACCGCGGACCGGTGTGTGTGGAAGTTGAGGACCGCGCCTTTGAAGGCTCGCTGGACGACCGTATCGCCTCGCTTCAGCAGAGCCTGACCTATCTTCGCAACTACATTCCCCGCCGCGGCTCGGCAGCCACGGCCTCCGTCTGACATGACTTCATCCCCCATCATCACTCATTGATTCCGGACACGACCATGAAACACCTGCTTCTGGGCCTGCTTGCCGCATGCCTCACCCTCCCCGCAATGGCTCAGGAAAAATCCAAAGCCGCTGCCGTTCCAGAGACCTTCCGTGTGAAATTTGAAACGTCCTGCGGCGACTTTGTCGTGGAAGTTCAGCGGAAGTGGGCACCGAAGGGAGCGGACCGGTTTCATGAACTTGTCACCGCAGGTTACTACGACGAGTGCCGCTTTTTCCGCGTGGTGCCTGATTTCGTAGTGCAGTGGGGTATGAACGGGGATCCCGCGGTTTACGCGAAGTGGAAGGACAACGAAATTACCGATGATCCGGTTGTGCAAAGCAATCTGTCGGGCTTCGTGACCTTCGCCACCAAAGGCGAGAATACTCGCACGTGCCAGCTGTTCATCAACACCGCAGACAACCAGCGACTGGACGACCTTGGCTTTGCGCCCTTCGGCAAGGTGGTGGAAGGCATGGACGTTGTCAAGAAGATCAACGCGGAATACGGCCAGAAGCCCAATCAGCTGCTCATTCAGGAGCAGGGCAACGAGTACCTCAAAAGCAAGTTTCCGAATCTTGACTACATCAAAAAGGCCAGCGTGGTTCCCGCAAAGTGATCCTTCCGCGTTACGACGGAAACCTGCTGCAGCGAACCTGAAATCTGCCAGAAGACTTCTCCATTCCTACCAAACCCAGGTCGCACGCCATGTCACGCCTGTTCTGTCAACTGCTGCTGCCGATCATCCTGCTGGCCACGACCGCCGTTGCGGCGGACGAGCCTGCCGGGGAACAGGCGACGGAAAAAAAATCCGCACAGCGTTACGAGCTGCGGCGAGACCACGACCCGGACGGAATCGGCAAGTTCTACATGGGCCGCGAGATCGCACATGTGATGGGTTTTGCCGGGGCGCTGTGGCTGGAGCGGTCCGAACGCGAGGAAGAAGAGCGACTCACGCTGCTCATCCGGTCACTCAAACTGCAGCCCGGCGAGGTGGTTGCGGACATTGGTGCGGGGAGCGGTGTGATATCGCTGCAGATGGCGGAGCGAGTTCTGCCCGGCGGAAAAGTGATGGCCGTCGATGTCCAGCAGGAAATGCTCGATCGACTCAAAGCCTGGTGCGAGAAATACGGGGTTGAGAATGTCGAGCCTGTGCGGGGCAGCGAACGCAGGACCAACCTGAAGCCCGCCAGTATTGATCTGGCAATTATGGTGGACGTGTATCACGAGTTTGAATACCCCTACGAGATGCTTGTGGATATCTCGAAGGCTCTGCGACCCGGTGGGCGGCTGGTGTTTGTGGAATACCGCAAGGAAGACCCGGCAGTGCCCATCAAGGAAGTCCACAAGATGACGCAGGCCCAGGTCAGGAAGGAAGCCGAGCAGCCCGAGTTTGGTCTGACGTGGCTGGAGACCATTCACATTCTGCCGCGGCAGCACGTGATCGTCTTTCAGAAGACCGGCAAGCCCGAATGACCGGTTGCCATGCGCGGAGAAAGTAATGAATCCGATCGGTTTTGCCCTGCGGCGACCGAAGACCGTGGTGGTGCTGCTGCTGGCTCTGGTGATGTCCGGGCTGAGCGTGGTGCGTCCCGGTGCCGTGGATGACTGGCTGCGATCGCGTGGTCTTGAACTGCCGCTGCGGCGAATGTCCGTGGACATCTTCCCGGCACTCAATCTTCCCGTGATTTATGTTTGTCAGCCCTACGGCGGCATGGATCCGGCACAGATGGAGGGGCTGCTGACGAACTATTACGAGTACCACTTTCTGTACATCAACGGCATTCACCACGTGGAAAGCCGGAATGTGCAGGGCACGGCACTCATGAAGCTCGTCTTCCATCCCGGCACCAACATGGCGCAGGCGATGGCGGAGACCATCAACTACGTGAACCGATCGCGGGCTATGATGCCACCGGGCACGGTGCCTCCGTTCGTGATGCGTTTTGATACTGGCAGTGTACCCGTGGGATATCTGGTGCTGTCCAGTGCAACGCGGACGATTGCTGAGATTCAGGATCAGGCTTTGTTCCGTGTGCGTCCGCTGTTTTCGGCGCTGCCTGGCGTGTCCGCCCCGCCGCCGTTCGGTGGTTCGGCCCGCACGGTTGTGATTCGAGCGAATCCGGATCGGCTGCGGGCCTATGGGCTGTCCCCGGATGAGATCATCACCGCGCTGACTCGCGGCAACACCATTGCGCCCTCCGGCAACGTCCGCATTGGCGACCTGTATCCGGCAGTGCCGACCAATGCGCTCGCGCGGGACCTGAGCGATCTGGGTCGGATTCCGGTCAGAACCGGCGAACGCACGGTGTATCTGCGTGACATCGGCGTGATTGAGGATTCCGCAGACCTGACGACTGGCTACGCGCTGGTCAACGGCCGTCGAGCTGTTTATATCCTGGCCACAAAGCGCGCGGATGCATCCACGATGGACGTGATTGGCCAGATTCGCAGGTCGCTCCCGGCGATGCAGAAGGAGCTGCCCGACGACATTCGCGTGTCCTTTGAGTTTGACCAGTCCCCGTATGTGACTCGAGCGATTTCCGGGTTATCGACGGAGGGACTGCTGGGAGCGGCTTTGACCGGCCTGATGGTGCTTTTGTTCCTCCGAGACTGGCGAAGTGCTCTGGTGGTCGTGCTCAACATTCCCCTTGCGTTGCTGTTTGCGGTAACGGGACTCTGGCTGACCGGTCAGACGATCAACCTGATGACGCTGGGGGGGCTCGCACTGTCCGTGGGAATTCTGGTGGACGAGGCGACGGTGGAGATCGAGAACATACACACGCAGCTGCGTCGAACCGGCTCTGTGTCGCTGGCGGTCTGGCGCGGCAACCAGCAGACGGCAGTGCCGCGACTGTTGGCCCTGCTATGTATGCTGGCCGTGTTTCTGCCAACATTTTTCATGCAGGGTGCTCCGCGTGAGCTGTTCGCTCCGCTGGCCCTGGCCGTGATGTTTTCCATGACTGGTTCCTATTTGCTGTCCAGCACGCTGGTGCCAATCCTTTGCGTCTGGCTGCTCAGACCCGTTCACGGTGCTGGTGCAGACGTCGGCAACGGCAGTGGCGTGGGCGAGTCGGCACGGGGGTTCGGGCCAGTTGCAGGGCTGCTGCGAGGTCTTGCAGGTGTCATGATTCGCCTGCGCTGGCTGGTGGTGCCGGTCTATGTTGTGCTGTGTCTGGCGGTGGCGTGGGGATCGGTGCGTCGCGCGGGTCTGGAGATTTTTCCGAATACGGACGCAGGTGAGTTTCGACTGAGACTGTGGGCCCCCGATGGAACTCATATTGAAGCCACCGAGCAGCATGCGGTGAAGGTGCTGGAGGCGATCGAGGGAGAGGCAGGCGAGGGAAATGTGGCGCTCTCGCTGGGCTACGTGGGTACGGTGCCGGCGTCGTTTCCTGTCAACGCCGTCTACCAGTTTTCGCGGGGTCCTGAGGAGGCGATTCTGAGGGTGGCTTTCCGAGCGGGTGCGGGGGTGCAGACAGAATCGCTCAAACGACGACTGCGGGAACGGTTTTCCAAAGAGTTTCCGCAGCTGCGGTTTTCCTTCGAGCCTTCAGATATTGTCAGCGAGGTGATGAGTTTTGGTGCGGCCGCACCGATTGAGGCTGCGGTCCGGGGCGGATCGCTGGCCGAAAACCGTGACTATGCGATGCGGCTGCAGGCGGAGCTTCAGCAGGAGCCAATGCTGCGGGATGTGCAGATCGTGCAGTCTCTGGAGTATCCCACGGTAGACGTGAAGATTGATCGGGAGCGAGCGGGGATGGCGGGAGCGACGGCGGACCAGATCAGCCGTTCGGTGCTGGCAGCTACCTCTTCCAGTCGCTTCGTGGTTCCCAGTTACTTCCCGGATCCCAAATCGGGAATTGGTTATCAGGTGCAGGTGGAGATACCTCAGCCGGCATTGAAATCGGCTGCGGACCTGGGTGCGATTCCGGTGCTGAAGCGAGAAACGGGCGCGGTGCTGCTGCGGGACGTCGCGGAACTCAGTGCCGGCAAAATGCCCGGTGAGTTTGACCGATACAATATGAAGCGTGAGCTGTCGCTGACGGCGAACATCGACGGCACCGATCTGGGCACTGCGGCAGCCCGCGTGGAAGCAGCGGTGCGGCGTGTGCAGCAGGAGGACGACGCCCGAAAGGACGAAGCGGAGCGCGGCGGTATCCAGCCAAAGCCCGGACGGATTACCTGCGAACTCCGCGGCCAGATTCCCCCGCTGCGACAGATGGTCAGCGGGCTGGGGGCTGGCCTTGTGCTGGCGGTACTCGCCATCTTTCTGATGCTGTCGGCAAACTTTCAGTCATTTCGTCTGGCACTGGCTGCCGTGACAACCGTTCCCGCGGTGCTGGCGGGCAGCAGTCTGTTAATGTCGGCCACTGGAACCACACTGAACATTCAGTCGTTCATCGGGATGATCATGAGTCTGGGCGTCTCCATGGCGAATGCGATTCTGCTGATCAGTTTTGCAGAGCAGCATCGACGAGCGGAGGGGCAAGTGGTGCGGGCTGCTGCTGCCGCGGAGCGTGCGGTGACCGAACGTTCGCGTGCCATTCTGATGACCAGTGCGGCAATGCTGGCCGGCATGTTGCCTCTGGCACTGGGCTGGGGCAGTGCGGATGCGAGTACTGCTCCTCTCGGACTGGCGGTCATCGGAGGATTGGGTGCGGCGACCGTTGCGGCGTTATTCATTCTCCCGGCAGCCTACTGCTGCCTCTGTCCACAGGCTGCTTCGGCATCTCTGCACCCGGGTGACCCGGGCAGTCGACACTACGCCGGAAACACTGCTGACCGCAGCGCGGACAGCGATGTCCGTGCAGAGCTCGAAGGAACACATTGATGTGGCATGATTCGCTGAAGATCGGTGCTGCGACGCTGTTGATCGCCCTCTCCGGCTGCGAAGCTCGGGTGGCTGAGAATTCAGCAGTGGATTCCGCAGCTGCGGCGCAGGGAACCGAACTTCCGCGGGTGCAGGCCGCCAAACCGCAACGGAAGGCACTTGTTCAGAAGACAGAGCAGCCGGGTGTGGTTGAGGCATGGCAGAAGGCTGATGTTCATCCGCGAAGCAGCGGTGTCGTGGAGCGGGTGCTGGTGGATATAGGCGACTCGGTGCGGGGCCCGGTGCGGGGCCCGGTGGTCGCTGCGATAGAGGCCGCCACTGCTGGTTCTGAATCTTCGCCGGGCCAGCTGCTGGCCGTCCTTGCAGCGCCGGAACTGCAGGATGAGCTGCGGCAGAAGCAGGCTCTGGAGCGACAGGCAGAAGCGGAGATTGGTCAGGCGAAAGCGGCTGTGCAGCTGGCGATGGCATCAGAGCGTTCTGCAGAGGCGGAGGAAGCAGAAGCTGCGGCCGGTCGGCGACGAATTGAGGCGGAGGTGACTCGGCTGACGAGCGAATCACGGCGTCTGGCTGGACTCGCAGAATCGGGCGCGGTGACCACCAGGCTGGCGGAAGAAGCGGCCCAAAAACTGGCAGCCGCAGAGGCGTCGCTTGAGGAGCTGGCAGCGGCCGTGTTATCGGCGTCGGCCCGTCGTGGTGAGGCCCGTGCCGCATCAGCGCGGGCGGAAGCCGATCTGCGAGCAATGGAAGCGCGACGCGAAAGCGCTGTGGCGGAAGTGCAGCGGCTGCAAACGTTGTGTGGTTACCTGCAGCTGCAGGCGCCGTTTGACGGCATTGTCGCTGCCCGTAACGTGGACCCGGGTGATCTGGCGACGGCGGGTACCGGGTCAAAGCCGCTGTTTACGATCGTGAATACGGCACGCGTGCGAGTTTCAGCGCGGGTTCCGGAAGCCGATGCCGTACACATCAGTCGGAGTAGTCCGGCAGTGGTCAGGATCCCGGCCATGCAGCAGCGTCTGTTTGCTGCCGAAGTCGCCAGAACCAGCTGGATCCTGGATGAGCAGACGCGAACGCTGCTGGTGGAGATTGATCTGGAAAATGCAGACGGCATTCTGCGTCCAGGGATGTACGCAAACGTGGAATTGATTGTGGGTCAGAACGAACAGGCACTGGTGCTGCCCAAAGCCGCTGTTGTGCAGCAGGGCAGCGAGAGTCTTTGCCTGGTGGTGGGAGCTGACGGAGTTCTGCAGCGAAGACCGGTGGTGACCGGCCTAAGGACGGCAACCGAGGTGGAGGTTGTCTCTGGGCTCGAGGAGGAGGCTGTGGTGATCACGGCAAATACTGCCGCTTTCCGAGAAGGGCAGAAAGTCGAAATCGCCCCCAAAGCCCCCTGATTTAGGCAGTTTGGGGAGCTTCTTCCGGCTGTAACGGTGGCAACAGGCCGTCAGAACTGCTGTGGACGGTAAAGTTCGCCCAGTCATGCACTGGCGATGCCGAATTCAGCTGTGTCCGGGTGCACCGAGCATTCGGAATCGACAGGGTCGCGGTCTGAGTGGATTGGGTTTGAGGCCATGAAGCAGCTGGCGGGGGCACTACTGGCTGCGGGCTGCTGCTGGATGACAGGTTGCCAGCTGGCTGGTCCGCAGCTGCCATCGGGCGCGGTTCAGATGCTTGCTGAATCTGAATTTCCAAAGCCGTCAGTGGCGGGGACTGGGCCCGGACCACTGATTCCGCCGGCAACTCCGCCAGTGCCTGCTTCCGCAATCGTCACACCTGATGTGGTGCAGACACGACCAATCGATGGTTCCGCGAATCGTCCCGACCTTGCCGTGGCTGCCGAAACTGAACTGACGCGGATTGATCTGGCGACCGCACTGTCACTGGCTTCCGGACGCAGTGTGCAGGCTGCCTTTGCGAAGGCACGAGTGGAGGAAGCATATGGGCAACTGGATCGAGCGAGGGCATTGAAGCTGCCGTCCCTGCGAGCAGGCTTGAACTACAATAAGCATGAAGGGCGTATCCAGGATGTGGCTGGCAGCGTGATCGAGACGAGCCGTGGCAGCTTCTACGGGGGACTTGGTGCCGGGGCAGTTGGAGCTGGCTCGCCGGCAACGCCCGGCCTGATCGCTCAGTTCCACGTGGCTGACGCAATCTTTCAACCGCGGATTGCGGAGCAAACGGTACAGGCGCGGCGGCAGAACGCCCGCGCAGCTCAGAATGATGCCCTGCTGTCGGCCGGCGTGGGCTACATGGAACTGTTGCGAGCGGAGCAGGAGCTGGCGATTTGCGATGAGGTGGTGAGGCTGGTTGAGCAGCTGGAACGTACCACGGGGGAGTTTGCGAAGAGCGGGGCGGGTACGGAAGCGGATCACGACCGGGCGCTGACGGAGCTCGCGCTGAGACGTTGTGAGCAGTTGCGGGCCGAGGAAGCGGCCGCGGCAGCCAGTGCACGTCTGGCTGAACAGGTCCGCTGGGATCAGCCATCGGTGCTGAAGCCAGCAGATTCGCGTCTGGTGCCGGTGCAGCTGGTGTCGGGGGACGAGAGTCTGCAGCAGCTTGTTGCTGCGTCGCTCAGTTCCCGTCCAGAGCTGGCCGAATGCCGTTATCTGGTGGGTGAGGCCGTGGAGCGGCTGAATCGGGAGCGTCAGAGTCCGCTGATACCGAGTGTGCTGCTGTCAGCCAGCTATGGCGGCCTCGCTGGCGGTCTGGGGAGCGATCTGCGGGGCGCCGGCGATCGTCTGGACGCCGATGCCATGGCATTCTGGGAACTGCGGCAGCTGGGGTTTGGGGAACAGGCAGCACAGCGGGAATCGCGAGCTCGAATCAGTCAGGCGCGGGCGCGGCAGCTGCAGATGATGGACCGGGTTGCCAGGGAGGTGACCGAGTCATACCTGCGGGTTGCCAGTGGCAAAAAGCAAATGGAATCGGCCATGCAGGCTGTGGATTCCGCGGAATTGTCTTATCGCCGGAATCTGGAGCGGATTCAGAACGGCCAGGGTTTGCCGCTTGAAGCATTGCAGTCGCTTCAGGCTCTGGCCACGGCCCGTCGCGAATATGCTCGATCGATTGCAGATTACAACATCGCGCAATTGACGTTGCAGCGGGCGACGGGGTTTCGAGCTGAAGGCGGTTGAACGCAGGGTGGATTCCTAACGACGAGCCCCGGTGTTGTTTCACGCGTGTGCTCTCGGTCATCAAAGGCGTGCGCTCGATGTCAACCGGCCGGTCGGATCCCGGGTACGTTCCTGGGGCGACGCGGGCAGTGCGGGCACGGACCGTGACCGGGGGATTAACATCCCCCGCACGCCCTTCCAGCTTTTTTACGGTGATGGAAAGAACTTCAGCGCCTTTGGACCGCCGGCTGCCAGCGATGGCCTTAACGGGCCAGGCAGCTTATTCATCAGCATCCCAGACGAGTACTTCGCTGACGCCGCTGCGGGCCTGGCCGGAGTGCTGGAACCAGACGCGCAGTCGCCGGGATTGCACGGGAGCAAAGCGGACCGTGTTGAGTTCTCCGCCAGCGGGGCGTTCAGGGGAT
>JBEIEK010000145.1:0-13434 GCA_040382995.1 Planctomycetaceae bacterium | reverse complement strand
AGTCAATCCTGCGTACGGGGGGTATGGCAGCGCGGGAAACAGCCGCGCCTGGGACTCAGCCACCCGCTGGCGCAGAGCCACTTTCGCAACTGGCCCGGGAGACACAGGAAGAACAGGCCGTTGAAGTGATTGCGCCGGAGCCTTCCCGACCACTGGCGGCACCGCCAACACCGCCGGTGCCTGTCTCGGCCGATGTGGCAGCACCGGAGTCTGCACCCGTGGCGGGACTGGCAGCAGCGGCCAGGCGGCGAACGTCCGATTCAAAGACCGCTGCCGCCACGCCCGCTGCCTCCGCAGCAGACAAAACAGCCGCCGCTGCCACAGTGCCGCAGCAGCCTTATCAGCCGAGCGGCTTTGAGCTGGCAGCGAAGGATGTGCTGCGGAAGATTCGCAACTGGATCGTGGTGGGTGAAGAGAATCTGCCGCAGGGCGTCTCGATGGAGTTTGCTGTGGCCAGCCAGTGGCTGCTGCGAATCGGCATTCTGATGCTTGTGATTGGCATGGGGTTCTTCGTGAAGTATTCGATTGACAACGGGCTGTTGTCTCCGCTGGCGCGGGTGGTGCTGGCAGGGTGTGCCGGGATGGCGATGCTGGGGGGTGGGGCACGGCTGCTGGGGGGCCATTATCAGCTCATCGGGCAGGGCTTTCTTGGGGGCGGCATAGCAACGTTGTATTTCAGCGTATTTGCATCACATGGTTTGTACAGGCTGGTGGATCTGCCCGTGGCCTTTGGGATGATGACATTGGTAACGCTGCTGTCCGGAGTGGTGACACTGCTGTTCGATTCGAAGCTGACGGCCGTGCTGGGCGTTCTTGGCGGCTATCTGACTCCGGTGATGCTGTCCTCAGGCGTCGTCAACTATCCGGGGCTGAACACGTATCTGCTGGTGCTGGGGCTTGGCATCCTTGGCGTCTCCGCATTTCGACACTGGCCGTTGCTGGGCTATCTGGGATTTGTCTGTCATCACGTGCTTGTGCAGAGTTCTCTCGCGGGTTACCAGTCTGCCAGCCACTTCTGGCAGGTACAGCCGTTTCTGGTGGCGTACTTTGCGATGTTTTCCACGATGGTGTTTGCGCATCGGCTGCGAGAAAAAACGCCGTCGAATCTGCTGGATGTGCTGATGCTGTTTGTGAATGCAGGTGTGTTCTTTGGCCTGAGTCACAGGTTGGTTGGCGTGGAGTTTGGCACGCGCTGGACGGCCGCGGTGTCACTGGGTCTGGCAGCATGGTATCTGGCACACGTCAGCTGGGTGCTGCGTCGTCGCAATCCTGACCGTGGTCTGCTGATTGGATTTCTGTCGCTGTCATCACTGTTTGTTTCGATCACCATGCCGATTCTGCTCAGTCGCGAGTGGATCACGGTCAGCTGGTCCCTGCAGGCGCTGGTGATGCTCTGGGCTGCCGGCCGTCTGCAGAGTCAGTTTCTGCGGCTGGTGTCGGGTGCGCTGTATCTGATCGTGCTGTTTCGATTCGGTGTGTTTGACCTGCGTACGTCGTTTGGTGAAGGTGTACCGACGGGACTTTTGTTCAGCGATTACCTGTGGGCTCTGGCAGAGCGACTGGTGACGTTTGGAGTGCCGATTGCGTCATTCGCAGCCGGGCGTCGGCTGCTGCAGCGTGACCTTGACAGTCAGGGTCCCCAGGCGGTGTCGATTGACGTGCCGGCATGGATTCCGGCAAAGCAGCTGGCTGGCTTCATATCCGTTGCATTCCTCGGCATGCTGTTCCTGTATCTGACGCTGGAATGGAACCGCACCATGGGTGGTCTGGTGGATGGCCTGCGGCTGCCCGGAATCACGGTGATCTGGGTGGCGATGGCGCTCTGGGTGCTGCTGCAGGTGGGCCGGGGCTTTGCCGAGTCGGTCGTGGCGCTGGCCTCGCTGCTGCTGGGTGCCATCTTCCTGAAGCTGATCTTCCGCGATCTGCCTTCCTGGGGGATTCACGGGATCTCTGCGGTATGCAGATCCGTGGAACGTGGACACGGCGTTCTTCCGGTTGCTGGACTTTGGAGTGATCATCGCCTTCCTTGCGTGGGCTTCTCAGTTCATCCGCGGGACAAAGGTGCAGATTCAGGATGCAGCTCGGGTGTCCAGCGCGATGGGTCTGACTTCGCTGGGCACACTGTTCATTTACAGCACCCTGGAAGTCAACACGGTGCTGTACCAGTACGTGCCGGGTCTGCGAGCTGGCGGGATATCCATCCTGTGGTCGGTGTTCGCCCTTTCGCTGCTGCTGCGGGGCATTCAAACGGATCGTCGGCAGCTGCGATATCTGGGGCTGGGACTGTTCACAACGGTGGCCTTCAAGGTCTTCTTTTCCGACCTCGCCCATCTGGATGCCCTGTACCGGATTGTCGCCTTCCTGATCCTGGGTGCGCTTGTGATCAGCGGCTCATTCCTGTATCTGCGGGCTCGCCGCACGTTTTCAACAGAGGAGACACAACCATGAGCTCACACCGTGTGCTGAAGTCTGAAAAAGTTCTGCTGCTGTTGGTGGTGCTTCTGCTGCTGCCTGCAGCCGGTCGTGGTCAGGAATCGTCCTCGAAGCCAAACCAGACGGTGCCGCGATACCGCTGTCTGCGACCGCTGACAATCGAACCGGTCAGGGATCCAGCGCTGGCATCGCTCAGAATCGACGCGAGTATCTGGGAACAGACGCGGGACGGACTGCCGGATCTGCTGCTGTCCGATGCAGGTGGCCTCGATGTTCCGTACCTGGTGCGACCGGTGCAGCACACGCAACAGGTAAAGTCTGTGCGCCGCTGGCCCGCGGAACGTACAGAATTGCGTCCGCAGCCAAATGGTTCTCTCGAAATTGTTGTGCACCTGCAGGAGGGGGATCCTCAGCCTGAGGGGTTCACGCTGTTCACACCGCTGACAAACTTTGAAATTCGGCTGCGAATCCACGCCGGCACGGACACCAGCGGACCGCTGCTGCTGGAGAATGCTCTGCTGTATGACTATTCCCAATTCATGAACGTGCGAAATACCGCAGTGACCTTCAACAGCGGTACCTCCCGCAGCTTTTGTCTGGTGCTTGATCAGGAGGTTGCTGTGGCGGAATCGACGCTGAAAGAGCTGACTCGCACCTTTGCCGGGGGATCCGAAACCCAGCGGACGGAATCGGTGCTGCAGGAGCGACGACCGCTGCGGATCGACCGTCTGGAATTTCAGACGGAATCGGCCGTCACGGATGTTCAGGGCGTTTTGCTGGACCAGTGGGCCGCCACTTTGCCCGACGTTCAGCAAGACGCAGAAACGCGTGAGACGCTGGTCAACTTCTCTGCGGGTCGTCGACCACTGTCTCGGGTCACCCTGCAAACCTCCAGCCGCAACTTCAACCGCACTGTGCACCTTGAATATCTGATTCCCGGCGAACCGGACCGCTGGCAGACGCTCAGCAGCGGAGAACTGCGGCAAATTGCAATCGGCCGCGTGAAGGAAACGCAGCTGACACTGGAATGCCCTGCAGGACGCCACGACCGCTGTCGACTGCGGATTGAAAACGGCGACAGCCCACCTCTGCAGCAGCTCGGGCTGGAACTGGCCGGTCCGGTTTCGGAACTGATCTGGCTGATGGAACCTGACCGCCACTTCGTACTGCTTTACGGAGATGACCGTGCCGCGGCGCCCCGACACAATGTGACGGTTCTGGAAACCGCACTGGCTGCCGGCGAAAAACCACATCCGGCAACGGCTGGCAGCGTGGAATTTCGCACGGTCGTGCCACCTGCCGAATCCGTCAAACCACGCGACCTCATCAACAACCCGGTGCTGCTCACCGGACTGGCCGTCCTGCTGACGGTGGCCATGGGCTGGGGTTTATTCAGGGCCGCGGTTCGGCTGAAGGAGCTGCCTGAAGATCCACAGCAGCCCTCCTGACATTCAGCAATTTCAGGAACCCGGCACTTCTGCAGGCCGCTCTGATGTCCAGGAACCGCTCGCAGGGTATCATCCGCAAAGCCGTTAGGCTCCATGGCCGGCACCTTGTCGCCTTTCGCTCCGCGAAAGGACCTTCTTTCGCAGAGCGAAAGACGACAATCGCCGCCATCGGGGTCACGGCTGCTGCGGTTTCCCAATTTCTGTCCGCACCGTTTTCCGCTCAGCATACCCATGCAAACCATCCTGATTCAGTTCGATACCGATGCTCAGCCCAGTGTCTTTGACCGTGTGGTGGCGGTCGATGCCGGTGTCAGTCACCTCTTCTCCTACTCGGGTGTGACGCCCCAGACCGTCACACCGCTGGTTCACGGCGCCATGTTTACGCGCGGCCCCGCCGATCTGAAGCACACAGCGATCTTCATCGGTGGCAGTTCCGCTGCGGCCGGCGAGGCATTGCTGAAGCAGGTGCGATCAACCTTCTTCGGGCCGCTGAAGGTGTCCGTCATGATGGATTCCAATGGCTGCAACACAACCGCGGCGGCGGCTGTCGCCAGTCTTAGAAAACACACTCAGCTGTCGGGACTTCAGGCCGTGGTGCTGGGAGGCACCGGTCCGGTCGGTCAGCGTGCCGCCGAACTGCTGGCCCTCGAAAACGCCAAAGTCACCCTCGTGTCACGCAGCCTCGAACGCTCAGCCGCAGCCTGCGCTGCCGTCCAGGCCCGGCTGCCTGCCGCCAGTATCACTCCGGCCGCTGCTGAAACGCCGGACCAGGCCGAAGCTCTCTGCCAGGGCCATCAGGTGATCGTTGCGGCCGGAGCGGCCGGTGTCTGCTTCCTGCAACAACAGGCGCTCGCGCGGATCCCCGGTCTGCAGGCCGTCGCCGATCTCAACGCCGTGCCTCCAACGGGACTTGCCGATGTCAAACCCTCCGATAAGGCTGAAGTGCGGCACGGCGTTATCTGCTACGGGGCCCTCGGTGTCGGTGGCCTGAAGATGAAGGTGCATCGCCGTGCCGTAGCATCGCTCTTCGAGGCCAACGACCAGATTCTCGAAGCCGCACAAATCTACGAGCTGGCCAAATCCATCGCCGGAATCAGCTGAGGTTCACAGTGCTGAACTTTTGCCAGTCCGGGCGTGATCAGGAAGTGCTCATCACAGGCACCGGTGTCGTCTGCCCTCTCGGAATTGGATGGCAGGCCGCATGGCAGCGACTGCTCAACGGCCACTCCGCCTGCCGCAGTCTTGCAGCAGACGAACTGCACCGTGGAAAGGAACTGCACCGGGTCCCCGGCTTGCGTCTTCACGGGGCACCCGTGGATGGCCTCCGGATTCGACAACTGTCACAGCGACTGCCATCGCTGCAAAGACTTTCCAGTGACATGCGGTCGGTAGTCCACGCCGAACCTGTGCTGGCCATGACCGCCGTGGCACTTGAAGAAGCCCTGCTGCAGGCGGGACTGCGTGTTCCTCTGGCGAATCCCACGCGAACAGCGGTGCTCTTCGGCGGGAGCAAAGGAGGCCTTGCAACGACCGAGCTCCTGCTCAACTCGCAGCGGCAGCAGGCCCTGCCGGAAGCCCTCAACGCCGCTCAGCGCACCGACCGGAACGAACAACTGCAGGTGGCCTGTGCAGGTTACGGCCTCGCGGAGAGCCAGGCGGTCGCCAACGGCTGGCCCACCCGAGCGACATCCGCCGAAGTGCCCGCAGCCACCTGCTCCGCTCCGCCCGATTTGCTCGCCGCTGCAGATTCCACTTGTTTATCTGATGCCGCTTTTGCCACGGCCTTTGGCAAAGCCTTCACGACAGACGGGGCAGCGCGATTGATTATGGAACTGCTGGAAGCCGGCGGTCCGGGACTGTGTCCGGTCGCGGCGTGTGCCACTGGTCTGATTTCCGTGCTGCAGGGAGCCGCCATGATTCATGCGGGGCTTTGCGATGTCTGCATCACCGGAAGTGCAGATGCAGCCCTGCGAACAAGCATCCTCGCCTCGTTCCACCGCCTGCAGGTGCTGTCACGCCATCCGGAAGCAGCAACGGCCTGCCGTCCCTTCGACGCCACGCGGGACGGATTTGTGATCGGTGACGGTGCTGCCGTACTGATTCTGGAATCTCGTCGCCACGCACGTCGCCGCGGTGCCACACCACTCGCGCAGGTCCTCGGTGGAGGCTGGCTGTCGGACCCGACCGGGATCACTCAGATGGATGAATCCGGCACAACCGTGGCCGAACTGCTCAGTCGCTGCTGCGATTCTGTTGGCGCAACTCCGGACGTTCTGTCGCTGCATGGAACCGGTACGGAAACCAACGACCTCGTGGAAGCGCGCGGGATCGTCCGCTCCCTGGGCAATCGGCTGCCGGTTTGCTTCGCCACCAAGGGCGCCAGCGGTCATCTGCTCGGTGCCGCCGGCAGTGTGGAAACAGCCTTGCTGACAGCAGCCATGACCGCTGCCTTTCAGCCCGGCACAAAGAATCTCACGCAGCCGGACCCTCGGTGCCCCATCCCGCTGTCCCCCCGCGGCACACCGCTGCCTCCGAACACCACCTGGGGAAAACTTTCACTGGGTTTCGGCGGCCACGCAGCCTGCGGATTCTTCCGCGCGGCAACCCGCTGAAGTGCCGGTTTCCCGGCTGCATTCCCCGACTTAGGTCTTTCCCGGCGCCGCATTTTCGATAACATCAACGGCTGGTCGCTTCCGAAACACAGGAAACCCCGCCATGCCTGCTCCTTCCGTCAATCAGGGCTGTTCTGGTTTTCGCACCCTGCCACGCCGACAGGCGCTGCAGGCCGGTCTCTGCGGCGGGCTCGGTTTGTCACTCGCAGACCTGCTGCGTCTGCAGGCCGAAGACAACACCGGCATCTCCGTCGCCTCCGGAAAAAAGCTCGAAGCCCGCGCGAAAAGCATCATCCAGATCAATCTGCCGGGCGGCTTTCCGCACCACGAATCCTTCGACCCCAAACCGGAAGCGCCCGTCGAATACCGCGGTTCCTTCGGCGTTGCCAAAACACGGATTGGTGACGTCTTCAGCGACAACCTGCCACAACTGGCCGGTATCGCCAACCGCACCACCGTGGTGCGCTCGGTTGTCGGCAAAATTCCGGACCACAATCTCGCCACCTACCACCTCTACACCGGCTACACGCCCTCAACAGTCATCGACTACCCGCAGCTGGGTTCCATCGTTTCCCACGAACTGGGTCCCCGCGGAGAACTCCCCTGTTACATCGCCATTCCGGGCAAGAACGCCTCCGCCGGTGGTACAGGCTTTCTCCCCAGCATCCACGGGCCGTTCGAAACCGGTGGTGACCCGGCCACACAGAAAAAGAACTTCAAGGTCCGCGACTTCTCACTGCCAGCCGGCACCACCACAGAACAACTTCAGCGGCGTCGACTCGTGCGCGATGCCGTCGAAAAACGCATTCGTGACCTCGAAGCCAACCCGGTGCTGCTCGACACCATGGACGAATTTCACTCCCGCGCCTACTCGCTGCTCACGTCCACCTACGCCCAGCAGGCCTTCTCATTTGATGGTGAGACGGACGAAACCTTTGCTCTCTACGGCAGCGAGATCACCGGCGACATCAAAGGCCCCGACAATCGACTGCACCCCAAGGGGCTCGCCGAACGACTCATCATCGCCCGTCGCCTTGTCGAAGCCGGGGTCCGCTTCGTCACACTCGAATACGGCTCATGGGACTGCCACAGCGACGTCCGCACTACCTGTCTCGATCAGATGCGTCCCTTCGATTACGCCATCGCCGGACTCATCAGCGATCTCGATCGACGCGGACTGCTTGAATCGACCATCGTCTGGGTCACCAGCGAATTCGGCAGAACCCCGAAGATCAACCGGGAAAGCGGCCGCGATCACTGGGCCCGCTGCTACTCCATGCTGCTCGCCGGGGGCGGCTTCAAACAGGGGCTCATTCACGGAGCCAGCGATTCAACCGGTGGCGAACCCGTTCGCGATGCCGTCACACTCGAAAACCTCATCGCCACCATCTACCACCAGCTGGGGATCGATGCCAACCGGGAAATTGTCGCGTTCGGCACCCGCCCCATCGAAATCATCCGCGACGCCGAAGTCATCAAGCCCCTGATCGGTTGAACCCAGCCGTGTTCCTCGCCTGAAAGGCCGGACCGCATGCGCGTCATCTCCTGCCAACTCGTCGTTTCTGCAATCCTGCTCCTGCTCAGCCTCCAGCCAGCGCTCGCGGATCCATGGATCACCGCAGTCACACCACGCCTCGTCGGCCGCGGCACCACCAGCGAAATCATCATCGCTCCCTGGCGTCACGAAGCCACGGCACTCCTATTCTATCCACACGCCACAGCCGACGCAGTCCCCGCTGCCGCAAACACCCTGGCCACCGGCATCCGCTGCATCAGCACTCAGTTTGATCCCGCCAAACAACAGCTCACCTGCCAGCTGGAAGTCTCAGCCGACTGTCGCCCCGGCGAATACCCGTTTCGTGTCCTCACAGCAGTCGGCCTCTCCTCGATGGGGACCGTGCACGTCAGTCCCTTCCCCGTCATCGACGAAGCGGAAGCCAAAGCCAACTCCAACGACACGCCCCAGGCCGCTCTGCCCGTCTCTGCCAACCTCACCGTCCGCGGCACACTCTCGAACAGTGCCGCCGATGACATCGACTGCTTCCGCATCGCCGGCCGCGCCGGCGAACGGCTCTCGATCGAAGTCGATATGGTCAAAATGGGCGACGACCTGCGCTGGAATCCCGTGCCCGAAGGCTACGACACCGTCGTCACGATCCTCGACCCCGCCGGTAAACGCATCGCCCTCAATGACGACTCGTCGCTCAACCGCCAGGACCCGCTGCTGTCCATCAAACTTCCCGTGGATGGCGATTACACAGTGGTCCTCAGACGCTCCATGTTTGTTCCCGAAGAACGCGCCTATGCCATTCATCTGGGCCGCTTTTTCCGACCACTCGCGGCGTATCCACTGGGAGGCCCCGCCGGGCAACCGCTGGATGTCCAGCTCCTCGGCGATCCGCTCGGCACCGTCCCGCAAACCATCGCCGTCCCCGAAGTCACCGGAACCTTCGCGCACTTCGCCGAAGCACCACTGCCTCTGCTGTTGCGTTCCAGCCCCTTCCCGAATGTCCTGGAAACTCCGGACCAGCCCGCAACCACGGTGCCCACGCTCCCCAGCGCACTCAACGGCATCCTCGCCACACCCGACGAGACAGACCGCTTCCAGTTCGCGGTCACCAAGGGTCAGCCGCTGCAGGTGCGCGTCTGGGCCAGTGCTCTCGGGTCCGCAGTCGACCCCTCAATTCGCATCCGCCCCATCGATGCCTCCGGCAACCCCGGTCCCGCCGAACTTGAAGTCGACGATGCCACACTTGCCGAACGCGACATCTTTGGCGCCCAGGGCGACTTCCCCGATGCCTTCGATCCCTCCGTCATCTGGACCCCCAAACAGGACGGCAACTATCTGCTCGAACTCTGGGACCCCCGCGGCGCCGGAGGCCCCAACAATGTCTACCGCATCGAAGTCACTCCGCCCGTCAACACCCTCCACGTCGGACTTTCCTGGGAAGGCTACAAACCCGAACGCCCGCGGCGAACGTCTCTCTCCATTCCCCGTGACGGACGCTGGACCGTCAGACTGTCACTCTACCCAGGTCAGGGCACCAGCATCAGCGGACCGCTCGAACTGGGCGTCGCCGGACTGCCTGCCGGAATTCATATGACAACTCCACCGCTGCCCGCTCTGCAGTCCGTCTGGCCCATGACGTTTTCCGCCGATGCTGCCGCTCCCCTGGATGCGTCGCTGATCCAGGTCACCGCCCGCTCAACCGATCCGAACTCTGCCTTTGTTACGGTCAATCAACAGAACCTGCAGCGCGTCTCCTATTCCCATTACCCGTGGCGAAATATTCGCGTGGATCGCTTTGCAGCGGCCGTCAGCGAACCGGCCGGATTCGCCGTGGAACTTGATCCCCCCACGCAACCCCTGATGCGCGGCTCAGAACTCACCATCCCCGTTCGCATTATCCGCCAGCCGGGCTGCGATGAACCGCTCGAAATGCAGTGTGAACTCGCACCGCCCGGAGTCGGCGTTTCGCCCGCCGAAGTCATTCCTGCCGGCGCCACCACCGCCAGCCTGACGCTCTCGGCCGAAGCCGGTGCAAAGCTCGGAACCGCCCCGCTGTACGTCATGCTCACCACCACTCAGGCGCGCGGTGGTCATACCGCAGGCTCCGTCAGTGGCGACAGCGCCCAGGGCTCAGAACGCATCCGCGTCTCGTCCCCCGTCGTGACCATCGATGTGGCCGAACCCTTTGTAACGCTCGCCAGCGAACCACAAAGTCTCCGCCGCGGCGAACGACTCGCGTATCGCTGGTCCGTCAAACAGGTGCGGCCCTTCACCGGCAGGGCCCGCGTACGCATGCTCGGTCTGCCCGTTGGCATCACCGCCGTCGGCCCAGAACCCACCATCGACAGCAGCTCCACCGAAGTCGCCGTGGAACTGGAAGCCACCGACGATGCCCTGCTGGGACTTGTCGGCGATCTCAAATGTGACGTGCGATTCGCCGGTGACGGCGATGCTCAGGAAATCAGCCTGCGCACAGGTTCCGGAAAACTGCGAATTGACCCAAGGCTCGCCAAGTGATGCAACCGAATCTTCCTGACCTCAGGCAGCTCCTGCTCAGCACCTTCACAACCCTCGCGGTGCTCGCACACGGCACAGCCGCGCTTCAGGCGGCTCAGGCTCCCGCAGCCACCAGCGTCGCTTCGGCGCAGGCCGCTGCTGCCACGGCCACCCTGGCCCCCGCAGCAGCCACCACGCCTGCCGCCACAACTCCGCCCGTCCCCGCCGCCGTCCCCAGCTTTCGCCGGGACGTCATGCCGGTCTTCTTCCGCGCCGGCTGCAATGCCGGAACCTGTCACGGGTCTGCTCGCGGCAAGGACGGCTTCATGCTCTCCCTGTTTGGCTTTGACGCCGCTGGCGATTACCGCCGCACCGTGGAAGAAATTCCCGGTCGCCGCATCAACACCGCCGTGCCCACTGAAAGCCTGCTGCTGCTGAAGGCCACCGGAGCTGTTCCGCACACCGGTGGCCGTCGGATCGAACGCGACAGCGAACTCGCCCGCACGCTGCTGGCATGGATCGAAGCTGGCGCTCCCGATGATGTCGGTTCCGTACCCGATGTCACCGGCATCTCAGTGTCGCAGCCATCCCTCGTCTTCGATAAAACCGATGCCGGCGAAAACCTGCTTGTCACCGCCTCCTACGCCGACGGATCCACTCGCGATGTCACCGCGCTGTCCCTGTTTGGCACCAACAACCCCGGCGTTGCGGATGTGGCCACCGATGGACGAGTCACCGCCAAAGGCCCGGGCGACACCGCCGTGTTTGCCCGCTTCAGCCGCTTCACCGTCGCTGCCGAAGTGATCGTCCTGCCGTCAGACAACGGCTTTATCTGGCCTGATCCGCCGGAAAGCAATTTCATCGACACACTCGTCTTTTCCCGCCTGAAGAAGCTCCGCATCGTGCCTGCGGAACTCTGCGATGACGAGACGTTTCTGCGTCGAGTCACCCTTGACCTTGCAGCCCGGCCCCCCACCGTGGACGAATACCGCGTCTTCATGGCCGACAATTCCCCCGACAAGCGTGCCCGCAAAATCGACGAACTGCTCGCCAGCGAAGAATTCACCGACTACATCACCGCAATCTGGGGTGAACTTTGCCGCATCAACAGCCAGGACTACACCGGTCGAGCCGACTCGCATAAGCCGGCAAACGCCTTTTACGGCTGGCTCCGTGACCAGATCGCCGCCGATCGCCCCTTCGACGAAGTTGTTGCTGACATGGCCACCGCAGTCGGCAGCACCAACACCGACGGACAAACCGGCCTCTACACCATGCTCATCAAGGACTATCGGCTCAACCCCAAAGTCCTCGCCGCTGACTTCTCACAGCTGTTCCTTGGCGTCCGCATGCAGTGTGCGGAATGCCACAATCACCCGTTTGATCGCTGGACCATGGACGACTACTACGGGTTTGTCAGTTTCTTCACCAGCGTCAAACGCAAAACCGGCAGCGACAGCCGGGATCGTCGCGTGGTCTTTGATCCCACGGCTGCACCTGCCATGCACGCCGTCGATGGACGCCCCGTTCCCGCAAAACTGCCCGGTGCCATCCAGCCGGTCGCAGGCAGCGGCGATCCGCGAAAAGCCCTCGCCGCATGGATCCGTGAACCCTCAAACGAGCTTTTCAACCGCAACATGGTCAATCGGCTCTGGGCCCACCTGCTGGGAGCCGGGATTGTCGATCCGGTGGACGACTTTCGAGCCACCAATCCGCCCGCAAATGGGCCGCTGCTGGATGCCCTCGCCGCCCGTTTTGCCGAACATGGCCGAAGACTGCGACCGATGATCCGTGACATCTGCAATTCCCGGGTGTATCAGCTGTCGGTGCAGCTCACTCCCTCCGGTCGCAATGACCAGCGCCAGTTTTCTCATGCCCGCCTTCGTCGCCTGCGTGCCGATGTGCTGCTGGATTCCATTGTGGCCGTCACCGGCATCCCGCGGTCATTCCCCAATGCTCCGGCGGGCACCAAAGCCATCAGTTATATCAACCGCAACCACTACTACTCCGCCACCGGCGATTACGTGCTCGATACCTTCGGCCAGTCAGCGCGCGAAACCGTCTGTGCCTGTGATACAAAAACCGATCCCTCACTCTCCCAGGTCATGCACCTGCTCGTCGGCGATACCGTGGGGCCGCGAGTTCAGGCGGCGGCAGCCAATGGTGTGCTCAAAAAAATCATCGACGATAACGCCACCCCGGAAGGTGTCATCGAAGCCATCTTCATTCAGGTGCTGGCACGGCGGCCCACAGCCGAAGAATTGCAGGCGATGCTTCGGCTTCTGCCGGACGGCAAACCCGAAGCCGTGTATGCCGACATCTTTGCCGGGCTGCTGGATTCCACCGAGTTTCTCTTCAATCACTGATTTGCCATGCCATCAAACCCCCGACACTGCTCCCTCGCCTCGCTGGCGCTCGCACTGCTGACCGCCTGCCCGCCAGTTGTGGCCGGCGACGAAGGCAAACCTGCGGACAAGCCGACAACCTGGGACGACCATGTCGCCCCCGTGTTCCGTCGCAGCTGTGCCGCCTGCCACGGCGATGGCAAGCAGGAAGCCGGACTGAATCTCGCCAGCTACGCCAGCGCGATCAAAGGGAGCGGTGGCGGGGAAATCGTCGTCGCCGGACGCGCCTCGTCCAGCCGCCTGATCGAGGTGCTCACGTCCACCGAAGATGGCGAACGCATGCCGCCCGATGGCGATCCACTGCCCCCCGAAACCATCGCTCTGATCTCCAAATGGATCGACACGGGACTCCGCGAAAACGCCGGCAGTTCCGCAGCGGCCATGCGCACCCTCGGCTTCAAACCCGCCGGACCAGCCCCCGACGCCGGGCCTGGAGCGGTCCCGAAAGAACTCCCGCCAGTCACTCGCATCCCCACCAGTCGCCCCTATCCCGTGCTGGCACTCGCCTCCAGCTCCCGCGCTCCAGTCCT
>JBEIEK010000144.1:0-13442 GCA_040382995.1 Planctomycetaceae bacterium | reverse complement strand
ACGTTTTTTGTGATTCGTTCGGGCTGGGTACTGACGATAGCTGGGGGATTGAAATGTCCCACTTTTCCTGTCCTCACACCGTTTCACCATCCCAGTGCGAAGCTCCTGCTGAGCCGCATCCCTGCCGCAATGCGTTATGCCGATCTCTGCTGCTCTGTAAAATCGCTGCCAATCGCTCACAGCGCGGACCAGCGTTCGGTGGCTCGGCAGGAGCCTCGCCCCTCCCGGGTCTTCACCCGCCTTTTCACAGGATTCCAGAGAACTTCAACGCCATTGGCCATTACCCCCCACCCCACCACGGCATGCCGTGACCTCGGGATATGATCGGCTCGGGCGTACGTTTCGCAGAGCGCAACGCGACTGTTGCCAGTCAAAATCGCTCCACTCGCCACGTTTCCGTATGCAGCACCTCGTCGCCTGAGGCCGTTGTCAGTGTCAATTTCCACTGCAGCACACCAAACGGCACGTCCTCGCAAAACCACGCGTCGCACCGCTGAATACAACGACCGTGCACCGGGTCGTCAAACGCTACTCGCAACGCTCCACGCTCCACCTTCCACGCAGTTCCGGGCTGACTTTTAGACGGAATCCAGAGCGGTCCGCCAGCGATAAAGGGGTAGCCGGAAGGGGCCCAGCCGAACATCCGCTGCACTGATGTCTGCACACGATCGGCCGCAGAGGTCGGCCTTCGGGATTGCAAAGCTGCAGGAACTCCCGGTGCCTTGAGTTCCACCGGACCTGGCACGTCCTCTGCAGGCAGCAGCGTAATCCCCCCAAAGTGCGCCTCGGCAATGTCCACTACAAATTTTCGCCGGCCGTTGCGGCCGTCCGACAACTCCTTCGTCTGCAACCTCACACGATCACCACGGCTGCTCACAAAGGTCTCGCCACCCCCCGGATCCGGATATCGGGGGAAAAGAGTGGTGCGGGGAGGATCGAAGGGTAGGCGAGGTGTTCGGTAGTTGATCCAGCCAGTCGCCTCAAGCCGTTCATACAGCCACGATGGACGCCACGGACGGTCCAGCGACCACTGCACGCTGGCGATGGAAATCAGCAGCAGGAGTCCCGCTGCTGCCCACCGTCGTCGCCCCGCGCCTTCCAGCGCGGGCACCATGGCCAGCCACCAGAATGGGGACAACCACAGCATCCAGCGAAGTGCCACCGAATTGCCGCCGTAGTTGTAGTTTTCTGTGCGAGTCAGATAGAAGGCCAGTGTCACCAGGGTCATCAGCCCGCCGACAAGAACCAGTTGTCGCAGCGTGGCCCGCATGTTGCCGGATCCATCGAGGGCCGCAGGCTGATACCAGATCCTGAAGAAGCCCGGGATGCACAGCAGCAGCACTGGGGTCAGCGAGAACAGACCGTGATGTCCCAGCAGACAGTGAAACAGATACACCGGGAGTGGTTCTGTATTGGCGTCGAGGTCACGCGGGTTTGTCCAGTAGCTCGGGATGCCGTTGTGTGTGTAGACATAGGTGTCTGAACCGTAAGTCGCATAGAATGGCTTGAGTCCCCCGGTCACGGCCCAGTTGGAAACCACAAAGACCAGCAGCGGCAGGGCGGCAGCGGGAAGAAAATGGGTCAGCAGGCGTCTTCGGCAGGTGCTGCTGGCCAGCACAAAAGCGGCAACACCCAGCTGCGCAGCGGGCAGTTCGAAACAGGCCGTCATTGCCGCAAAGAAACCCAGCCGCACAAAAGCGCCGCCAGCTGCCGTTTGCCGCAGCTGCACCGCGGCGGCAATGGCCAGCATTCCGCAGGCGGCTGCGGGGGTGTGGTTATTCAAAGTGACAAGATACGGGTTGAGCATCGAGCCGAAGCCAGCGGTCGCGACAATCAGACAACGGACGGGTGCTGAAACTTCCAGGGCCCGCAGCGTCCGTGCCAGAGCCACTAATGCGGCAGCGAAGGGCAGGACGTTGATGAACAGCAGCAGCAGCCGCGTCACCGCGGCGGTGTGTGCGAGCAGTCCCCAGCCCAGCGTGGCGCGTTCGACCGCGTACAGACCGGCCGTCAGGAACGACAGGAAGGGGGGTTTGGAAGAATAAAAATGCCAGGGTTCCGCATCGCTGGCCCGGTATCGCACCTTGTCGATGGTCGTCCAGCCCGGCTGGGAGTCGATTTCGTCGATCTGCCATGTGCGACGTTCCACGAGCGACCAGACGGTGGCCCAGCGCGATCGGTCATTGGCGCTCTGCAGAGGTTCGGCCTGCAGTACTGCGGCCACCATGAGCCCCACTGCGGCAAGGATCAGAAATCGCTCCGGCCGTTCCGTAAGCGACCCGCTGACGAGCGGCTGAGCAGGGGGACTGGAAGTGGCGGTGTCTGTCATGGGCCGTATTGCTTCAGGCAAATCCTTGATACGAGGCGTAACGTGCACAGCCACAGTGTCCACCAAAACCCGCCGCGCCTCAAGGGAAGCAGCGAAGGTGAGGGTCTGGGGAATGAAGGAGCTTTCCATGAACACATTGCTGGATGGTCCTGCGACCACATCCATGGCACTCCGCTGGAGCGAAAGCCAAAAGTCCCTGACTTCCTGGCAGGAGTCGGTGCCGGGAGGGCGAAGCTGGGGTGGTGAAACGGCGCAAGGACGGGCAAATTGGGATATTTTCGTTCTGCCTGCCAGTTGACATCTCTTCCGCTACCGGTTGTTGCCAGAACTGTTGGTCTCACGCAAAGGCGCAAAGACGCAAAGTCAGGACAGAAGGTCCACTTTTCCAGCAATTCATCTTGGCGCCTTTGCGCCTTTGCGTGAGGTAAAAACTGGAATCGACGAACCGGTTCAGAACGGGCTAATTGGGATCATTTTCTTTTTGCCTGCCAGTGTCCTTAACACCGTTTCACCATCCCGGGGCGAAGCTCCTGCTGAGCCGTATCCCTGTCGCGAGATTTCGCAGGCAGGATCGCCAAACATTGCGACAATTGCAGTTCTTCTTCCAGTCGCCCGTATTTGACACGGAGATTCCTGGCTTCCACCCTCAAGGCGTTTCGTGAATCGCAGAGGTTTGGCACAAGGATTCTGGCGGGAGACTTGAACGATGACAGGGAATATGAGGATACTGAGTCCACTATTACGCTCCTTCGTTTCGTGGGTTTGAGACACAAAGTGAACACGTTGGGGCGGAATATTTTCCAATCCCCGAAAGTTCCCAAAGCTCCCAGCCTGACAGCTTTCGCCATGCCAGCCTCGCCTTATCGAGTTGCATCGTCGATGCTAACCGCAAGTGTCCCGGGACCCGGCCGGAAGACGACAACCTGCTGCACCTTATCACTGTCACCACACTCATCACTGACCGCGCAAGTTTCACCAAAGCTACCGCGCAAGCTACCGCGCAAGCTACCGCGCAAGCTACCGCGCAAGCTACCGCGCAAGCTGCGCCAGAAAACCTTGGATTTTGCTGTGTTCCACGTCACATGTCCGCCACATCAGCGCGCTCCATTCTGCAGGTGAATCCATGAGGAAGAGCCGCGTTTTCATCAGTTCCGTCCAGCAGGAATTCCTCGCCGAACGCGCGGGACTGAAAGCCTTCCTGCAGGGCGATCCACTGCTCGGTCGCTGCTTCGAACCCATTCTGTTCGAAGACATCCCCGCCCGTGACCAGCGCGCCGAGGAAAGATTTCTGCGCGAAGTGGATCGCTGCGATCTGATGATCGGCATCTATGGCCAGCAGTATGGCAACGAAAACAAAGCCGGACTCTCAGCCACAGAACGCGAATTCGATCGTGCCGGTGAGTTTGGAAAGCCCCGATTGATCTTCGTTCGCGGACGCACCGATGACGGACGGCATCCCAAAATGGTCGCTCTGATTCGCAAAGCTGGCAACCAGTTGATCCGCCGCCGATTCGCCGACACTCCTGAACTCACCGCCGCTGTGCTGCTGTTCGGCAAACAGCCGCAGCGATTTGTCCTCACCTCCAGTGTCAAATGCCTGCACTTTCACGGGACCGAAATCGAAAAACCCATCCCGTCGTATCAGACATTCGGCGGTACTGTCTTTGAAATGGCCGATCAGGCTCTGGACTTTGTCCTTTCCAAAATCGACTTGTCTGTCGGGACCCGCGCAGAGAGTGTCCGGGTCCCCGTCAAATACGAATTACCCAAAGCTGCAATCGCCGAAGCCATCGTCAACGCCATCGCCCATCGCGACTACGCCTCACATGCCTCTGTCCAGATCATGCTCTTTGCTGATCGACTGGAGATCTGGAATCCGGGCCAGCTCCCCCTCCCCCTGACCTTCGACTCGCTCCTCGACGCCCACCCGTCCATTCCTCGCAATCCCCTGATCGCCGAAGCCATGTACCTCGCTCGCTACATCGAACGCGCTGGTACAGGCACGCTTGATATCACCCGGCTCTGCAAGGCTGCAAAACTCAAACCACCGCAGTTTCGCGGGTCACTCGGGCAGTTTGTCCTGACCATCTACCGCGCAAGCTCTGCAAAAGCCACCGCGCAAGCCACCGCGCAAGCCACCGCGCAAGCCACCGCGCAAGCCACCGCGCAAGCTACCGCGCAAGCTGAGGCCGAAAGTCAGCAGATTCCGAGGCAATTACGCGAAAAACTCGCTGTCGTGCTGCAGCTTCCCGACGCCCAGATCAGCCGCGAATTGATGTCTCAGGCCACCATCATCCTCGAACTCGTCACCCGCAACAGCCTTCCGCTCGACCAGCTTCGCAGCCAGGCCGGTCTGCAGCACCGTGAACATTTCCGACGATTCTGGCTCGAAAGTTTTCTCAACGCCAACTGGCTGCAACGCACCATTCCAGACAAACCCACCAGCCCTGCTCAGGAGTATCGCATCACCCCCCCCCGCAGGCCGCTACGTCAGGCCGCTTTGGTCCCTGAGTTTCTGCAGGATTTCCGTGAGTCTGGCAGCCGCGCGGACGTAGCGGTTGCTGGCTGCGGTGGGTGTGAGCTGCAGCACTTCGGCGGTTTGCAGATTGGTGAGCTGTTCGAAGTGCCGCAGGGCGAGTACTTCGCGGTCGATTTCGGGCATCGAATTCAGCGCCTGCTGCAGCTGTTCAATGTCTTCCTCGCGGATCAGCTGCTGGCTGGGCGAGGTCATCTGGTCTGCCAGGAAATGGGCGATGGACAGACTGGTGTCGCCCAGCGGCGACTGTCCGGAAAGGTGAACTTCACGCCCGGCGTCGCGGCGGTGGCAGAGTTCACGGCGATGAATGTCCACCAGCGTCTGCAACGCAAGTTGCCGGAGCCAGACGAACAGGCTGACGGCTGGATTCTGCAGAAAATCGGGGAGGCGTCTGGAGGCCACGACCCATGTTTCCTGGAGCACATCAGTCGCGTCCACTCGACCACGAATCCGCGGATCGATGCGAAAGCAAATGATGCGTTCCAGACGCGGCAGGGACTCAGAAAAGAGTTCCGCAAGCGCGGGTTCTTTCAGTTGCCGCAGCCGCTGAAGATCATCCTCCTCGCCGTTTGCCATCAGCCAACTCCGCAGGAATCGCTAATCTCCGCGAAAAATACAGCCTTCGCTGATTCCTCCAAACACCAGTCCGCAGCTTTATAAGCGGTTTTTTCCCAAATCCCGCTGACTTTTTCAAAAAGCTCGTGGATCCCCAAAGCACCCCTTCGGTATCAACTTGCCGTACCCTCCGACACACGTTTCCCCCGACAAAAGGTTGATCGCCATGTCCCCGCTGCGAATCTCTGCAATGCTGCTGGCCACCCTGCTCATTTCTGCCCCCGCGTCCGCTCAGGATGCCCCCAAACGTCCAGCCGGAGCGCGACCTGGCTTTCCCGGTCGCGGCGAAGGCATGCCGCCAGGACAGCGGATGGGAATGATGCCCCTGATGAAGGCGCTCGACGCGGATCAGGACGGCACAATCTCCGCCGCAGAGATCCAGAACGCGTCAAAGGCTCTGGCCGCACTGGATAAGAACAACGACGGTTCGCTCAGCCCCGAAGAACTGCGGCCCGACCTCTCGCAAATGGCCGCCGCTCCCGGTCGCCCCGGTGCTCCCGGCCAGCCCGGTGCCGGGGGTGCTCCGTCCGCTGAAATGATCACTCGCATGTTCGAAATGCGCGATGCGGACAAGGACGGCAAGCTCTCCGGTGATGAAATTCCAGAGCGGATGCGTCAGAATCTGGAGCGGATCGACAAGAACAGCGATGGTGCGATCGACAAGTCCGAACTGGAACAGGCGATGGCCCGCATGGCTGAGCAGGGCGGACGACAGCCCGGTGGTCGCAGGCCTGAAGGCAGGGATGGAGGTGAAGGTGTGCGACCGAAGCGACCTTCGGCTGAATAGTCTGAATAGTCTGGATAGTCTCGTGTCGAGTCTGATCTCAGGTTCGAAATTGAAAGTGGATCCCATGAGCCGTCTCCACAATTCTCTGACCCAGCTGGGTGCTGTCGCAATCTGTCTGTCCGTCGCTTTGTCCGGGCTGCGTGCTGACGAAGACGCGCAGCCTGCCACAGCGGAAGGCATCAGGTTCTTCGAGGCAAAAATTCGCCCGGTACTTATCGAACACTGTGCGAAATGCCATTCGACCGACGGTGGTCAGGGAGTTCGCGGCGGGCTTTCCATCTCCAGCCGTGAAGCCCTGCGCGTCGGCGGCGAATCCGGCCCCGCGGTCGTCCCCGGCGATCTCTCACACAGTCTCCTCTGGGACGCCATCAATCACGATGGCCTGCGAATGCCCCCCAGCGGAAAACTGCCGGCCGAAACCATCAATGACTTCCGCCGCTGGATCGAAATGGGAGCTCCGGATCCCCGCGTTCCCACAGAAGCCGTTGTGCAATCGAGGGTGACTCCCGAAGCGATTGCCGAGGGTCGCAGGTTCTGGGCCTTCCAGGCTCCCCAGATGCCCGCGATTCCTCAGGGATCAGACTGGTCCCTTTCAGCCATTGACCGATTGCTTGAATCGCAGTTTGCCGCACATCAGCTGACACCGGCCGCCGATGCGGCTCCAGGTGAGCTGCTCAGACGACTCCACATCGCCCTCACCGGCCTGCCACCAGCCCCTGAAGAACTGGATACCTTCCATGCTGAATGGGCTCGCGATCCCCGACGGGCGCTGGCGACAACCGTCGACAGCCTGCTGGCATCGCCACAATTTGGCGAACGCTGGGGACGGCACTGGCTGGATGCCGTTCGCTACGCCGAATCCACAGGCAAGGAAATCGACGTCTCGTTTCCAAACGCCTGGCGCTATCGCGATTACGTGATCGACGCCTTCAACGCGGACACACCGTACGACACGTTCATCCGCGAACAAATCGCCGGTGACCTGTTACCAGCGCCCACAGATGAACAGTGGGCCCGCCAGCTGATCGCCACCGGCTTTCTGGCACTCGGCCCACGTGCCCTGATCGAACAGAATCCGCGGCAGTTTCAGGCGGACCTCGTGGACGAACAGATCGACGTGACGACTCGCGTTTTCCTCGGCGTTTCCGTCGCCTGTGCCCGCTGTCACGATCACAAGTTCGACCCGATCCCTCAGTCCGATTACTACGCGCTGGCCGGTATCTTCCAAAGCACGGAAACCTGCTTCGGTGGCGTCCGCAGCCAGCGCAATCGCCAGCCCAGCAAACTCATCGTACTCCCGATCGATGACCCCAACCCCTCCGATCAGCCCATGACGCGGGAAGAGCTTGCCGAACTGAAAAAGCAGCGTGATGAAGTCCAGCAGGAAGCCATCGAAGCCCGCCGCGCGCTCGCCCGACCTCAGCCTGGCGGAACGCCTCCGCAGACACGCATCGCCAACCAGTTCCTGCTCGATCAGCGCGCCACTCAGCTGACCACTCGCATCAACAGCGTGGACGAAAACGGCAAGCCGCTCACCGTCTGCATGGGCGTGCAGGACAAAGCAAAACCCCAGAACGCCAGACTGCTCATCCGCGGCGAAATCGACAAGCTGGCTCAGGAAGTCCCCCGTGGCTTCGTACAGGTCCTCAATCCTGCCGACACCGTGCTGCCTGCCAATTGCTCCGGACGACTGGAACTTGCCGACTGGATCGCCAGCCCCGCAAACCCGCTCACTTCCCGCGTGATGGTCAACCGCATCTGGCTGCATCTGATGGGCACAGCCCTGGTGCGCGAAACGGATAACTTCGGCGCTTCCGGCCCGAAACCCGTCAACCAGCAACTGCTTGATTATCTCGCCGTCCGCTTTGTGGATTCCGGCTGGTCCGTGAAGAGCCTGATTCGGGAAATTGTGCTGTCACGGGTTTATGGGTTATCGTCTGAATTCAATCAGGAGCGTTTTGAACGGGATCCTGAGAACCAGTACTTCGCCCGCGGCAACGTGCGACGCATGGAAGCGGAAGTCATTCGTGACAGTATGCTGGCCGCCAGCGGCGAGCTCAATCTGCAACGCCCCCGCGGATCCGTCATGGCGCAGTTTGTGTCCTCGATCCTTGGTCCCGATGGTCCGATCGGTGCGGTGATGGCACCGGCGACCCCGGGAATGAATTCCGCGACGATCCCGCAAGCGCCCGGTCGCCCCGGCGTGGCCGGCCGCTTCGGACAGCAGCGGAACGGTCCGAACATGGCGGGTGGCCTGTTGCAGGGACTTCGCGGCAGAATGAATAGTGGTGGTGGCAGTGTCTTCGATGCCAGCGTTCCGTGGCGTTCTGTGTATCTCCCGGTGCCCCGCAATTCGGTTCCCCGGTCTCTGGACGTCTTCGACTTTGCCGAGCCCAGCATGGTGATCGGCCAGCGCGAAGTTTCAAACACACCTGCCCAGGCCCTGTACCTGCTCAACAATACCTTTGTCCTTGAACAAAGCGATGCACTCGCTCAGCGACTGAAGCAGTCAGACAAGGACCGCAGCAGCCAGATCCGCCAGGCGTTTCGGCTGGTATTCAGCCGTCTTCCGGAACCGAACGAGCTGCAGGCCAGCCTGCAGTTTCTGGACGACGCCGAACAATCAGCAAAACCCGGTGCGGCACTGAGTGCCTTCTGTCAGGCCCTGTTTGCCTCTGCTGAATTCCGTTACGTGAATTGATCTTCAGGGAGTTGTCATGACATTTCCCGTAAGCGTTCCTTCGCGCCGAGAGCTGCTGCGGTCGGTCTCAGCCGGCTTCGGCAGTCTCGCCTTTGCCAGCCTTGCTGCCGGTTCTCTGCCGGGCGTTGCCTCTGCCGCGCTGCCGGCGGAACAGCCGCTGGCTCCAAAGCCGACCCATTTCCCACCGCGCGCTCGCCGGGTGATCTTTCTCTGCATGCAGGGTGGCCCATCGCATGTGGACACCTTCGACTACAAGCCGAAGCTGATCAGCGATGCCGGACGCAGCATGCGTGCGGGCAATGCCCGTCTGATGGCGCCGCTTTGGGATTTCAAACAGCGGGGCCAGAGTGGCCTGTGGATTTCCGACCTGTTCCCTCAGGTGGCCGAGCACGCTGACAAGCTCTGCCTGCTCCGTTCCATGCACTGTGATCAGCCCGTGCATCCGCAGGCGATGACACAGATGCATACGGGCAACGCGCAGTTCGTGCGTCCGTCGCTGGGCGCCTGGACGCTGTATGGACTGGGCACGGAAAACGACAGTCTGCCGGGCTTTGTGGCGCTCAATCCGCCCGCTGCCAGCGCCCAGAACTTCGGCAGCGCTTTCCTGCCGGCGATTTACCAGGGCAGTCGCGTCGGGGCCCCCCAGCGCGGCCCGGCAATGGCTCGACCTGCCGTTGCCGCTGCTGCTGCCGGCCAGTCCGTTCCTGATATCCGCAACCCAAGGCTTTCAAAAGATCTGCAGCGACGACAGATCGACTTCATCCAGACACTCAATCGACAAAAGCTGGAACGCGAACAGTCTCAGCCTGGTGTCGAAGGTGTCATTGAGTCCTTCGAACTGGCGTTTCGCATGCAGGATGCATTGCCATCGCTCATGGACATTTCCTCCGAATCCGAATCCACGCTCGACCTTTACGGCATCAGCGGATCAGGCCGCACGGCAGCCTTTGGACGTCAGTGCCTGCTGGCGCGACGCTTCGTCGAAGCGGGTGTCCGCTTTGTGGAGTTAAACCATGGCAACTGGGACCATCATTTCCGTCTGGAAACCGATCTCGCCGCCCGCAGTGAAGAAGTTGACCGGCCGATTGCCGGATTGCTCGCCGATCTCGACCAGCGCGGACTGCTGAAGGACACCCTGGTGATGTGGGGCGGTGAATTCGGCCGCACGCCGGATGCTCAGGGTGGCGACGGACGCGACCACAACAATCGTGGTTACACGATGTGGATGGCAGGCGGCGGAGTAAAAGGTGGCTACAGCTACGGAGCAACCGACGACTACGGTGCTGCGGCCGTGGAAAACAAGTGCCACATTCACGACTGGCACGCCACCATCCTGCACCTGCTCGGACTTGACCATACACGACTCACCTACCGCTATGCCGGTCGTGACTTCCGACTCACGGACGTTTACGGCAGCGTCGTGCAGGACATCCTCGCCTGACCAGGGCTCAGTGGCCTTGACTTTCAGGCAAAGGGCGGTGCAGGGCGGGCGAAGCTCCTGCTGAGCCGCATCTGTGTGCGGCGGAGAGACTCGTGCCGCGACCGTGAGGGAGGCGGATGTGCCCACCTGTCGCTGTGTGTGCTGGTGCTACGCACCTTGCGGACCGTGTGCATAGGGGGTATTGCAGGGTTCCCGCTCTATCACAGTCGCGGCTCCGTTGGGAGACGGACTGGCATTCAGTTACGTCGCTGCGTAATCTTCTGAAAACTCGCCAGATCATTCCCGCCCTCAGAACTCGCCCACCTTCACGAAAGCCCGCAAAGATGTTCAGGATGTTGCTGCTGTGTCTTCAGACGGCACTGACAGTCACGGTCGACGACGTGCCGGACTTCGCAGGTGCCGGTCGACCGTTCCTGCAGAAGTACTGTTTCAGCTGTCACAACGAGCAGGAAAAGAACGCCGAACTGTCCCTCGAGCCACTGGTGGACTCGGCTGCCGTCGTCAAACAGAGGCGTGTGACGGACAAGGTCCTGCGAGTCCTCGCGGCGGGCGAAATGCCTCCGCAGGACGCCCCGGTGAGACCCACTCCCGACGAAGCCGAGCAGGTCCGCATGCAGCTCAAAGCCATCCTTGATCACGCCGACCGCAATGCCAGTCCGGATCCGGGCCGAGTCACCATGCGGCGACTGAATCGGCTTGAATACCGCAACACCATCCGCGATCTGATGGGGGTCAGTTTCGATCCGTCGGCCGACTTTCCGGCAGATGACATTGGCCACGGTTTTGACAATATCGGTGATGTGCTGACACTTTCACCAGTGCTGATGGAACGCTACCTGGCAGCTGCAGAGACCATTGTCGAGCAGGCGATTAAGTCCGTGCTGCCACCGGTGGTGAAGCGACATTTGTCGTCCACCTACACAGAACCGGCGTCGGGCGATGTCGCTGCGAAGCTCATCGAAAACGGCTATCGCCGCATGGCCTCAGATGGCACCGAACCCATCGCCGTGGGGCCTCTGCACACACCTTACAAATGGGAAGATGGTGATTACACGTTTCGCACCAAAGTCTACGGCCGCAGTGGTTCCGATCAGCCGGTGAAGATTGCCGTGTTGCTGCAGGGGCCGCAGCTGGCTGAACAGTCCAGTGATGACGAGCTGGCAAAGCTGGCCGGCAATGTGCTGAAACCCGCGAAGATTCTGCAGACGTTCGAGGTGCGGGCAACGGAACGCGACAAGGCAGAGACCCTGGAATTGCCGGTGCCCGCCATCGCCGGCCGGGACCGCATCATGATTGCCATCGTGCGGCCGGAAGCCGACCAGCCCCCGGCAACGCTTTGGGTCGAATACTTCGCCCTCGACGGACCACTCGATACCCGACCTGCCTCACACCGCACCCTGCTGGCCTGTGACCCCGCAAAACCGCAGCCCGCGCAGACCCGCGAAGTCCTGCAGCGATTCCTCCGCCGAGCATATCGCCGAGCTGTGACAACTGACGAAGTCGAACGCCTCGCAACGCTCACCGATCACGCCGTCGCCGCCGGTGAATCCTGGGAAAGTGGTATTCAGCTGGCCATGCAGGCTGTGCTCTGTTCGCCCGGCTTTCTGTTCCGCGTGGAACAGGACCCCAACCCGGGCAGCCCCGAGATTCGGCCGCTCACCGAACATCAGCTGGCCTCTCGTCTGTCCTATTTTCTCTGGAGCAGCATGCCCGACGATCCGCTGCTGGATCTGGCCGACGCCGGTCAGCTCAGCAGCCAGCTCGCCGAACAGGTCCGCAGAATGCTGGCGGATCCCAGGTCCGCGGCGTTTGTGCAGAGTTTTTCGCTGCAGTGGCTGCAGCTGCAGCGGCTGGAAATCGCGGCCCCCGATGCCACGCTCTTCCCCACGTTCACGCCCGAGCTGCGGGCGGCGATGAGACGCGAAACGGAACTCTTCGTGGACGCCATCGTGCGTGAAAACCGCAGTCTCACGGATCTGATCGCTGCCGACTTCACCTTCCTCAATGAACCGCTTGCGCGGCACTACGGAATCGTCGACACCCTCGGCAACCGCGAAGGCCAGCCAGAACCGAAACCGGGCGGGCAACCCATTCGAGGGACTGAATTTGTTCGCGTCTCGCTGCAGGATCCCCAGCGCGGTGGCCTGCTCACTCAGGCCGGAATCCTGACCGTCACCAGCAATCCCACACGCACGTCGCCCGTCAAACGCGGCCGCTGGCTCCTGGAACAAATCCTCGGATCACCCCCGCCCGCTCCACCACCGAACGTCCCGGAACTTCCCGCAACTCCCGCGGATGCCGCCTCCGCTTCTCTGCGACAGCGGATGGAAATTCACCGCACCAATCCCGCCTGTGCCAATTGCCATGCAAAGATGGATCCGCTGGGCTTTGCCCTGGAAAACTACGATGCCGTCGGCCGCTGGAGAACTCAGGATGGCAGCTTTCCAATCGACGCTGCCGGCGAACTGCCTGATGGCACCAGGTTTTCAGGCCCTGCCGAACTCCGCCAGGCAATCCTCAGTCGCCGCCAGGAACTGGTCCGCTGCGTCTGCGAGAAACTCCTGATTTACGCCATCGGACGCGGCCTGGAATACTATGACCGACCGGTGATCGAACAGATTCTGCAGAAGACAGCCGCACAGGAAGACCGTTTCGGGGCCCTGATCGAACAGATCGTGCTCAGCGACGCCTTCCGACTCCGACGAAACGCGGAATGACAGATCAATCGAGCCCCGACCGTGAGGGAGGCGGACGCGATCCCCGGTCATAAACCCAAACCAGGAAACACCTTCGGCGTAAAGGTGCCATGCACCTTCAAGTATGCTGAGGCGGTGCCGGGAGGGCGAAGCCGGGATGGTGAAACGGTGTGAAGAACACCGGAAGTCGTCTCTCGGACTGGACCCCACGTGACAAGGCGAGCGGGGGATGTTAATCCCCCGGTAACGGCGCGTGCTCGCGTGGCCAGAACCGCATCAGGAACGCACCAGGGACGTTACCGGCCGATTGACATCGACCGCTCGCCCTGGGACGTTT
>JBEIEK010000143.1:0-13570 GCA_040382995.1 Planctomycetaceae bacterium | reverse complement strand
CGTGCCAGCGACCGCATGGGGACTGCGGAAAAGGACCACTTGGCCGCCAGCAGCGCCTGACGCAGCGGGTCCTGGTACATCGCCAGGCAAACGACGGATTTGAACCGCAGCGCCCGGCCACGGCAGTGCACGCAGCCCACCGCGGTGGCCGACCACGGCCCGACCTCGGCGGCACACACCTGGCAGCGATGGGCTGGCTGAACGCAAAGCTGTGCGGTGCAGCGGCCGCAGTAGCAGGTCCAGCGGCTGCCAGGAGCCACACCGGTCTGGCCGCAAAGCGAGCAGCGAAAGGGCACCGCCAGTTCGAGCGCGGCATGCAGGGCAGCATCGGCCAGCGACTGCAGTGCGGGTGGGGGAGTGAGCAGATTTTTGAGCTGTTGCAGGAGCGGCGGCATTTTGAGTGAGATACAATTGACAGCACTGATGGTGGAAGTTTATTATGCACCCCCTTAATATTTCCATGGGGCAGCGGGGAATCAATCAAAATCGATCTGGATTTCCTTTTTTTCGGTATTTCATTCAAGCCGCCGGGTTTAATCTCTCGGGTCCCTGCACCAATCCATCCTTCCAAAGGATTCGCTCATGAAGCCTGTTTTCAAAGCCCTTACCCTCGCCCTGTCACTCGCCGTAATCCCCCCCACAATTGCGCAGACACCCGACGAAGGTCGCCGCCCACCGGAAGGCGAACGGCGTCCGGAAGGCGAACGTCCCCGGGACGGCGAACGTCGGCAAGGTGATGAACGGCCACCGGAAGGGCGTCGCCCGGAAGGCCCGCGCCCGGAAGGCCCGCGTCCGGAGGGCCGTCGCCCCGGAATGCTCATGCCACCAGGCCCCGGTGGCTTCGGTGGGCCCGGTGGCTTCGCAGGCCGATTTCCAAACCCACTCCTGAACGCACTCGACAAAGACGGCGACGGACAACTCTCCGAAGAAGAAATCGACCTGGCCGTAGCCTCCCTCAAAACGCTCGACCGCAATCGCGACCGTCGCCTCGACGCCTCCGAACTCCGCCCCAATTTCCCCGGTCAGGCTCCCCAGGGTGCTCCAGGCACCCCAGCACCGCAGGGCAACCCCGGCGCCATGCTCGAACGCCTCAGCGGCATGGATCGCAACGGCGACGGCAAACTCTCCCGGGACGAACTCCCCGAACCATTCCAGCCCATGGTCGAGCGGTTCGATCGCAACACCGACGGCGCACTCGATCGCGAAGAACTTACCAATCTGGTTCGTGAACGCATGGCCACCCAGGGCGACCCCGCCCAGCTCGCCGCTCAAATGCTCCGCCGCGCCGACGCCAACAGCGACGGCAAACTCAGCGGCGAAGAAATCCAGCCCTTCATGCGGGATCGCCTCGAAGCGCTCGATAAAAACAGCGACGGGGCACTCGACCTTGCCGAACTCCAGACCATGACCGGCAATCAGCGGCCAATGCCTGTGCCCGCCCCGGAATCCGGCACCATCCGCCCCCGCCGCCCCGAAGGTGGCGATCGCCCCGGCCGCGGCGAACGCGAGCCCGACGCTGCCCGCCTCGAAGGCCGTGGCCCCGGCGACCGACCGGCCCGCCCCCTATTCTTCGAGCCTGATGCCGGCAGCGAAGAACGGCCGCAGGAACGCGACCGGGAACCCGCAGAAAAAGACTCCGCAGCTGAAAAAGCCTCCGCAAAAGATACCCCCCAAGCTGGTGGTGACAAGCCGGACGCTGACGGTGACAAGCCAGACAGCTCAGACCGCGAAGAAAAGGACGGCGAAGGCGACGGGGACCGTGAAGAAAAAGACAACGGCGACCGCCGCGACCAGGATCAGCCGGCCGAGCCAAAGTCTGAGTGACTTCCGTCCCGAGACATTCCCAACACAGCGCAGAAGTGCAATCAAACCGACATCGCCAGCCGTCATTTTTGCGACACTGGCGGTTTCCGGTTGCCAGAACTCCTCTCCGGGCTTAGTCTTCCAAGGCTATTTGCGGAACTTGAGGAGTGTTTTCATGGCGGATTCTGGGCAGCCGACCGACGTTGAAGAGATTCAAAGCGACGAAGTCGTCGGTCAGGCGATTCGCTGGTCGCTGGTATTGCTGTCTGTGTTGCTGGCGTTGGGTGGCATCGTGTGGTTTTTTCTGCGTCCCCAGCCGGGATCGAAGCCCGGCCCGGCTCCAGAGACGCCTCTGGCAGAGACTCGCGAAGCCCCCAGCGTCACGATTCCCCGAATCCCATTTGCCGAGATCACAACGGCAGCCGGCATTGACTTTGTCCACACAAACGGCGCAGAGGGTCAGAAGCTGCTTCCGGAGACCATGGGAGGTGGCGGCGCGTTTTTCGACTTTGACAACGACGGTGACCAGGACCTGCTCTGTGTCAATTCCAACGTCTGGCCGTGGGCCACGAAAAAGCCGGCGGTGCCACCGACTGCAGCGCTGTACGCCAACGACGGTACCGGGCGATTTACCAACGTGACGGCAGGTTCGGGTCTGGATGTGCCTCTGTATGGCAACGGAGTGGCATGTGGTGATGTGGATGGCGACGGGGACACGGATATCTTCATCAGCTGTCTGGGGCCGAACCAGTTGTTTCGGAATGATGGCGGTGGCAGGTTCACATGCATTACAAGTGCGGCGGGAGTGGCGGGTGAATCGACTGGATGGAGCACCAGTTGTGGCTTTTTCGATGCGGACGTCGATGGTGACCTGGATCTGTTCGTGTGCAACTACATCCAGTGGGACCGCGAAACTGACGTCGGCATGAATTTCACTCTGGACGGCCAGCTGCGTGCCTACGGTCGACCGACGGATTTCCGTGGCGCTTACCCCTGGCTGTATCTCAATGACGGCAAGGGCGTGTTCACTGACGTGTCTGCAAAGTCCGGTGTGCAGGTGCGGGACCCGAATACGGGCGCTGCTGTGTCAAAATCGCTGGGCGTGATTTTTCCAGAGATCAACGGCGACGGTCGTCCGGATATTCTGGTGGCGAACGACACCGTTCAGAATCTTCTGTTTCTCAGCCAGCCCGACGGAACCTACCGCGAGAACGCGGTGGGTGCGGGAGTGGCCTTTGACAATGCCGGAGCAGCGCGGGGGGCCATGGGCGTCGATTTCGCTCATTTCCGCAACTCACCGGCGATCGGCATTGCCATTGCCAATTTTGCCACAGAAATGACGGCGCTGTATGTCTCTGAGTCAACCGCGGATGACTGGCCCGTGTTTCGGGACGAAGCCGTCTCCAATGGGATTGGCCCCGTCACGCGGACGGACCTGAAGTTCGGCGTGCTGTTCCTCGACGCCGATCTCGACGGTCGCCTGGATCTGTTTGAAAACAACGGTCATCTGGAAGAAGACATTCGCATCGTACAGGCCACTCAGCAGTACGAGCAGCCCCCGCACCTGCTCTGGAACTGCGGCGCCGATCAGGAAACCGAATTTGCGATGCTCACAGCCGACCAGACCGGCGACGATTTTCAGAAACGGATGGTCGGTCGCGGTGCCTCAATGGCCGACATCGACGGAGACGGCGATCTTGATCTTGTTTTGTTCTCCTCCGGTGGCCGACCACGACTGCTCAGAAACGATCAGCAGCTCGGCAATCACTGGCTCCGACTGCAGCTTCAGGGCGTGAAGTGCAACCGCGAAGCCATCGGTGCGCAGGTGGAAGTGCACCTGCCCGGCGGCCAGGTGCTCAGTCGTACCGTCATGCCCACACGCAGTTACCAGTCACAAGTCGAATTGCCTGTCACTTTCGGCCTTGGAGACTGTGACCGCCCCGAACGCATCACTGTTATCTGGCCAGGTGGACAACGTCAGAACGTGGCGGTCCAGCCGATAGATCAGCTTCGATTGATCGTGCAGGAGTGACCATGTCGACCGCGATGCGAACAGAACACGAGATTGAACTGCGTGTGCGGTACAGCGAGACGGATGCGATGGGATTCCTGCATCACTCCAGATATCTCACGTGGTTCGAGATCGGCCGCACGGAACTTTTCCGCGCCGACGGGGGTGACTATCGACGCATGGAGGAGCTTGGACTGTTTTTTGTGGTGGTGAAGATCGAGGCTCGCTATCGCCGGCCGGCTCGCTATGACGATCTGCTGCGGCTCCGCACAACGCTCACCCGCCGCACCTCCGTTCGCCTCGAACATGCCTACCACCTGTTCCGCGGCGAAGAACTGCTGGCAGAAGGCACTTCCGTGCTTGCCTGCGTTGACCGCGAGGGACAACTGAAGCTCATCCCTGATGATCTGATAGCGTTCACACAACCCGACGACAGCCCGAGGATTCCTTAAACCAACAGCGAGACGAGACCATGAAACGCCTTGATTTCGTCAGCCCAGGGGCTCGTCTTGAGGATGCGTTGCGGCAGCTGGAGGCTGCCTGGCAGATTGCCGGTAAGGACTGGAATGATCAGGTGAGTCAGCGCGTGGAAGATGAGTATCTGCTGAAGATTCGGGCTCAGGTGCGGCTGATCCTGGATGGGATCGGCCGCACGGCGACTGTGCTTCGCAAGGCAGAAATGGAGTGTCGACACCCGCGGGAGAGATAGCACTCGGCAATGATCAGCGCCTGCCGGGAGGTCCGCCGGCGGGACGTTGCGGTGCCGGGCAGCAATCCACGGGACAGACATCGTGGTTGGGACCAAACAGTCCGATACACTCCCGTTCGGCTCCCTGAAATCGTTCCTGGATCAGCTTGCGAACCATACTGATAAACCGGGGGTGATTGCCTGGCGTGCGGGCGCGACTGAGTTGGATGCCGAGTTCGTCACAGAGATGTTTGGCGGCGTCGTCGAGGTCGTAGAGAACTTCCATGTGATCCGAGAGAAAGCCGACGGGGGAGATCACGAGGCTGCGACAACCCTGGCCGTGCAGTTCACGAATGAAGTCCAGAATGTCAGGTTCCAGCCAGGGATCTTCCGGTCGACCACTGCGACTTTGGTAGACCAGTCTCCAGCGGGAGGCATCGATTTTCAGGCGTTCTGCGGCCAGGCGACAGGATTCCGTGAGTTGTTTGACGTAGTCTGAGGTGTTGGCCATGCCCATGGGGATGCTGTGGGCCGTGAAAGCCACAAAGGGCTGTTCGTCACCTGATGTCGCGTCGGCGGTGGCAGCCGCGACGGCTTCTGAGAGGACGTCAATAAAGTCCGGGTGGTTGTAGAATACGCGAATCTTGTGTACCTCCATGCCGGCCAGCTCGGGGTCAGCAATTGCGGAGGCGATGTTTTCGCGGTACTGGCGGCAGCCGGAATAGCAGCTGAAACCGGACGTCACATAGCAAAGCACTCGGCGGACACCATCCTGATGCATCTGCCGCAGGGTTTCCGGGAGCAGAGGATTCCAGTTGCGGTTGCCCCAGTAGATGGGCAAATGGATCTGGTGCTGGTCGAGTTCTGTGCGGAGCGCCTGAATGAGTTCGCGACACTGCTGGTTGATGGGGCTGAGGCCATCGAAGTGATAGTAGTGTTCAGCGACTTCCAGCAGTCTTTCGCGGGGCACGGGTTTGCCACGGAGGACATTTTCGAGGAACGGGATCACATCATCGCGTTTCTCCGGACCACCAAATGAGACAACAAGGATGGCATCGTAGGGAACGCCGTTGGACATGTGTTGGGGACCTGTGGAAACGAGGGCGAGGCGGCAGCTGGGCACGTGCGGATGTTGTAGTGTGGCTGGCTGTTTTGTCCGCACTGCAGTCGCCGTTATTCCGGGCGTTCGATGCAGTACAGGTGGGAATCGGTGCGAAGATAGATGGATTTGTCGACAAAGGCGGGTGTGGCGAGGGTCCGACCTTCAAGGGTATTCACCGCCACCTGCTGGAATGTGGTGCCGGGCTTGAGCACGGTGGTTTTGCCATTTTCGTCGAGAAACCAGAGGAGTCCGTCTGCGAATGTGGGTGAGGCCGAGAAGTTGCCGCCGAGACGTTCCTGCCAGTGCTGAGTTCCGGAAACAGCATCAAGGCAGGTCGCGATGCCGTTGTCGCTGACGAGGTACAGTTCATTTCCGACAGCGAGTGGCGAAGGATTCAGCGGGGCTGCTTTTTTGAGGTTCCAGGCGAGATGCGTTTCCGTGATATCGTCCTTTGCGTCCGCTGTGCGAACGGCAAAGAATTCGGGACGGTCGTAGCCTGAGCTGATGAACACCATTCCGTGGGCCAGAACAGGACGGGGCACGTTGGAGTAGCCATCGTAGCTGAACCACCAGTTTTCGGATCCATCTGCGGGGTTGTAGGACACGAGACTGTCGCTGCCGCAGCTGAGCAGTTGAGTGCGACCATCGATTTCGGCGAGCAGAGGCGTGCTGTAGGCCATGGGGACGTTGGATTTTCCGGTCCGACGGTCCTCCTTGATGTGACGGCGTTCCGTCTTCCAGCGAACCTGACCGGTGGTTTTGTCGAGTGCCACGACAAACTGCACGTCAGAACCGTCACAGTTGAGGATCAGCAGATCCTTGTAGAGAACCGGGGAACCTCCGGGGCCGTGACGGTGATTGTGGGTCAGTTCACGGTTGGTCCAGACCACTTTGCCGGCGGTGTCCAGGCAGGCGGTGCCATGGGCTCCGAAGTGCACGTAGACGCGGTCGTCCTCGAGAATGGGGGTCGGAGATGCGTGGCTGTTTTTGCTGTGAATGGGACCGGGATCTTCGAGGGTGAAGACGACCACATCGTGCAGCTGCTGTCCGGAGTTGCGGTCGAATGCGAGTGCGTGGAGAGATTTTCCGCCATCGACGGCCGATGTGAGCCAGATCTGGTTCCTGAGTAATGCGGGGGATGACCAGCCACTGCCCGGAACAGGCACTTTCCAGCGGATGTTGGTGGATTCATCCCAGTTGGCCGCGAGGCTGGCTGCGGTGGAGTGCCCCTGTCCTGCGGGGCCACGGAATTGTGGCCAGTCGGAGGCGGGTGTCGCTGTGGAGAGGATCAGGGCCAGCACTGAGAAGAGGGGCCGAGTGTAACGGGGGCAGCGGGTGTGCATGGATGTTGTCCTTTTGAAACAGCGACTGTTGCAGAATGGGAATCCTCCGGCGATTTCTGTTGAAAAGCAAGGGAAACGGGGCGGAAAATGAAATCAACATTTGCTCGTTTCGGGCCCTGTCATAAACTTTGGGGGCCCGCGGAATGTCCACAGGGCTCTGTTTTCTCGTCTTCAGCGGCCTTGTAACGCCGCCATGCTCAGTAAGCCTGACCGCCATGACGATCACCTACGTTCGCCCGGATGCCGCTGATATGATGCTGCGGGTATTTCAGCGAACGGTGCATCCGGAATTACTGGAGATCGTTGGTGAGACGCGGCTGCAGGTGGGCGGAGTGACGGCCACGTTAAGAATCTGTGCTGATGGGCATGCCATCGAGGTGCGACATGGCCGGGCGGCGATTTCAGAACTGGCCGTCAGTCGGTTGACACCCACTCCGCGGCATGCTTGTGCTGTAGAGCGACGATTGATCGGCTATCGCACTCATACGGTGCAGTGTGGCCGGCTGCAGTACAACTGCAGCTACCAACTGGAAACCGTGGCAGCGGATGTGTTCCTGCAGCTGCATCGTGAGCTGGAAGTCGATGCCCGCAAGGCGACGCTGTCCATTTCACTGCCCGGTGCTCAAAAGACCAGCCCACGTTGTTTAAGCTTCCTGAGCTGTGATTTGCTGCGGAATGGGATTGTGGTGCACTCGTATCACACATTCCCGGGGAATGGTGCGATTCTGCGTGTTCAGAGTCTGTTTGAGCTGGTGCCGGCCGCTGCAAAAAAAGAAGCCGGCCCGGGTTAAGCGGGCCGGCAACGGCGTTGTCTGGCGGGACGTCTGGTGTTGAGTGCCGGGTCTGGACCGGCGAACCAGCACTTATCGGTAGTCGATTTCGATGTCGCCATCGCGTTCAAATTCGATTTCGACTCCGCGATAGCGGCGGAAGCCACGATAGCCACCGTAGTAGTAGGCGGGAGCCGGGGCGACCCATGGGCTGTAGTAGACGGGTGCCGGGGCCACGGCAACCGGATGCACCATCACAGGTGCGGGGTAGTGCAGCACGGGGGCCGGATAGTGCACAACGGGCGCTGCGTAGACCACGGGCGCCGGATACACCGGTACGTAGTACGGGCTGGGTGCGTAGACAACGCCGGGATGATAGAGACGGAAGTGGTCGCCGGCGTCGGCCGTGCCACAGGCTGCAGCCATCACAAAGGCCGCGACAAGGATCTGACGCAACATGGGGATCTCCTGAGCAGTAATGTTGCCAGAGGCAACTGACTGAAAACAAACCCGCACAGCAGGGGAACCTGCGGCCATTTCGTGACCAGAGCAGGCTGGGCGGCTTGCGCTGATTTTAGGGATCATTCCGGCGATGGGAAGTATGCAGACTGGCGAGAAGGCGAGTTGGAGGGGATTTGTCGCTTTCTGGGAATTGGGGGGTCAGCTGGTGGCACAGAACGCGAGGCCAAGGTTGAGGCAGTTGAACAGGAAATGCACCAGCACCACCGTCAGATAGCTCTGTCGACGTTCAAACGCGTACCCAAGGGCAAACGCCAGCGGCAGCAGCGCGAGACCGTCGGGTAATCCATGCAGCAGCGAGAAGGTTACGGAGGATACGGCCAGTGCCAGCCAGCGGGCGGGCGACTGCAGCAGGCCACCCAGCAGGACGACGCGAAACTGAAGCTCTTCCGCCAGCGGTGCCACGATGATTCCGAGAAAAATGATCATCGCCAGCAGCCCCCCGTCAGCGCCACCTGTGATCATCTCCAGCAACGGGTTGCTGGGGGCTTCATCGCCGGTGACGGCCTGCATGATGAGCACCAGCAGAAACCTCAGCAGCATTGTGGGGAAGTAGGCCGCCAGCATTACTTCCACGGCAAACAGAAGTTCCCTCGAAAACGAAAACGGAGCGGGTGCGGGAGGGTTTAGTGGAAATGGTGTGGCGATACCGAGGCTGGATTCGGGTGCTGTGACTGCGGTTGGTTCCGGAGCGGTACGGAGTGGATCTGCGTCGAGGTCTTGCCAGTCATCGTCATTGGGGAGCGGTGTCGCTGGGGCCTGGACCACAACAGCCGGGGTGTTTGCGAGCTCGCGGCCCTGGAGCAAGCCATTCAGCACGACGATGGCCATGGGTATGCAGACAACGAGATTCATCACGAGGCTGGCGATGAGAATTTGCCATGCTGTTGCGCGCGTTTTTTCGTCCAGTTCCGGCGGTGTCTGCGGTTTGGCATCGGCCTCGGAGTCTGCTGTTGCGGTCGCTCCGCTGCCGGGGGGAATGGAATCGGCGGGAGCGATGGTGGCCGACCAGACGGCAACCATTTGCAGGAGAGTGATGAAGATGGTGACAACCGTGAGCAGGCCGGGAATGCGGGGCAGGCCACGGCCGGCATGCGGGAGCGGGTGTTGGCGCTGCAGAATCGCGACGAGCCACTTGATGCCCGCCACAATGCTGAGGCACATCAGCGGGAGCATGATCAGCAGGGACAGGGTTTGGCCGGTCGTGATCTCGATGGGTTCCGTTGTCTGGCTGGCTCCCTGCTGCCAGGCCGGGAGCAGGAACGTTGAGGGCAGGAGTTCGGGGGGCATGTGAGGTGCTTTACAGCAGGATGAATGGGAAAACGGCGACGTGAGCTGCTTTCAGTGCGAGGAGACTCGACCGCAGCTGCCGGGCTGCATACCATCTTCCATTGAAGCCATGAACAGGAGCAGACTGAGTGACGTCCATTCTCGACGAAATCGTTGTGCGAAAAAAGCGAGAAATTGCGGCCGCGCGGCTGCGCGTGTCTTTTGAGGAACTGCAGCAGGCGCTGGCCACAGCGCCTCCGCCACGTGGCTTCCTGCAGGCACTGAAAGCTGCCCGACCTCCCGCGCTGATCGCCGAAGTCAAGAAAGCTTCGCCGTCCGCAGGACTGATCCGCGCGGACTTTGATCCGGCTGCAATCGCTGCTGACTACGAAGCTGCAGGCGCCGCCTGTCTCAGCGTGCTGACTGACGAATACTTCTTCCAGGGCAGCCTCGAAGCCCTGCAGCTGGCCCGCAACAGAGTCAGAATTCCGGTGATGCGCAAGGAATTCATCATCGACCGCTACCAGGTCGCTGAAGCCCGCGTCGCCGGAGCCGACTGCATTCTGCTGATCGCCGAATGTCTTGACGACGAACAGCTCCGCGACCTGCACACCTACGCTCGACAGCTCGGCATGGATGTCCTCGTTGAACTCCACGACGCCCACAATCTGCCGCGCGTGCTGGCCAGCGGAGCCCGACTTGTGGGAGTCAATAACCGCGATCTCCGGACATTCGTCACATCGCTTGAACACACATTTTCGCTGCAGCGGCAGGTTCCGGACGACGTGCTGCTGGTGAGCGAGAGCGGGATTGCCAGCTACGCTGACATTCAGAGACTGCGGGCAGCCGGAGTCGGTGCCGTGCTGGTCGGCGAATCACTCATGCGGCAGCCCGATATTCAACAAGCCGTTCGGCGGCTGCTGTGGGGGGACGCGGCACTGACTACTTGAACGAAAACACATCTGACGTGGGCAGGTCAGCCAGGGATTTGAGCCCAAACAGCTGCAGAAATTTTGGCGTGGTTTCCCAGGTAATGTCTGATCTCCGAGAGCCGGTTCGCTGGATGCGAACAAGCTGCAGTCGGATCAATTGCCGCAGAATGGCCTGAAGTGTCGGTCGGTCAATGGCCTTTAACGCTTCAGCATCCACCGGCTGATTCCAGGCGACAAACGCAAGCACTTCGAGGGTTTCGGGGGAAAGTCGTACATCGCGGGGCCCCAGTCCGAATGTTCTGGCGGACACATCCTGATACTCCTCGCGAAGCTCCAGCCGATATCCCCCTTCCTGCAGTCGAATCTCATACGGACGCTGTTCACGGGAATAGACCTGGTTGAGCTGATCCACGAGGGAGACGGCAACGCGACTGTCAACATCGTGACCGATGAGTGAGGCCAGTCGGCGGGCGGTGAGTGCGACGTCTCCACCCACGAAAATCGCAGCCTCAATAACCTCGCGCGGAGTGACTCGCCGCACACCCTCCACCAGCACCGCCTGGCTGGCAGCTTCGGTGCGGTCTGCCGTCTGCTGGAGTTCATCAGCCAGTCGGGAGCCAAGTGCCAGGGAATCAGTGCCCGGTGTGCCAGGATCATCCGCGGACTGTGATGATTCTGCGAGCTCGCCGAGGACGGAACCGAGTTGTTCTTCGGCGGCTTCGAGGGCATCGAGTGCCTGGCGGTAGGCAAGCTCAATGTCGTCGAAACCGAGGCTGGTTTCGGTGGAGTCACCCGGTGAATCATCAGCGTCCGCGGCAAATACCATGGCAGCAGGTTACTGGTTATCCAGATTTTCTTTGGAGAAGAACGCCAGCTGGCGGGCAATGAAGCGAACGACTCCGGTGTCCACGCGAACCGCGGTCTTCAGCCTGCCGTCCTCGTACTCGCAGTGCACGGTGACTGTATCGCTGCCTTTTGCCATGGCTTCGACGGCTCGAGTTCTGCGGCGTTCGGCGGCTCGCCAGAGATCCAGTTGCTCGCGTCCCGTGGGGGGCGTGAGTTTCGCGTAGAAGCTGATTGCCTGGCGAGTCCAGGGAAGCAGAGCCACTTCAACGTGCAGGGGCGAGGTTGTGTTCCTGGGAGTGCCGGCAGCAGAGATGGTGCGTTTGAGCTGTTCGAGGGCCTTTTCGCCGGAAGACATCCAGACGATCTTCGGTCCGATACCCACGTACACATCGCGTTCGGCCCCGAAGAAGCGATCGAGAACATCAAGCAGTCCCGATTCCAGACGCACTTTATGAATACTGACGCCCTCGTGCGTTTCCAGATTCATCTCGACCGTCGTTTGAGGACTCATGTCGGCCATCAGTGGCAGCACGGCAGCCAGTTCAGCGGCGGCCGGGGTTTCGTAGCCGGAGATGGAATTGAAGCTGTCCTTCCCATCGGGAACGGCGTCCGCAAAAAGATTCAGCCAGCCGGACTGGATCCCGGCTCGGAGGTGCCCGATGATGCCCGTGACAACCTTGTCGATCGCGTCTTTCTGGGCCGGTGTTCGCCCCGGTCGACTCTTCAGCTTGGCAGAAACGTCCTGCTGCAGCAGATCAAGGAAGGCGGACATGTTTTTCTGTCGCAGTTCATCGATCGGGTGATTGATGCGCAGATGAAGTGCCGAGCCCGGAAGCCGTTCAACGGCGGCGAAGGCATCGGGGCGAGAATTGAAAGTCTGCATGGCGGCTTCAAGCCCGGTGCCGGGAATGGCCTGAAGTTCCCCGGACGCCATGATGACAGGCTGCTGGGGACTTGTGGAATCGATGCTGAGCCGGGCAGTCAGCAGCTGTGACTCAGCAACCACACGCTCGGCTTCATCCATCAGCTGAGAAGCGGACAGCTGTCGCAGCTGAAACACCGTGGGGGATTCATTGGGCCGCTTCCTGATCGCGTCGATGCTGGATTGGCGAAACGGCGTGAATTTCTCGCGACGGTACTTCTGAGCATCAGCTGAGGGATCAGGGTTGGACAAATCAACAATAGCCTGTCGACCCTCGACAAATTCCGGAACAGTGGTCTGCAGCACAAGGGCTCGCAGTGCAGGCAGATCTTCGCGAGAACCGGCCAGAACTCCAACAACATGCTGGGCCTTGGGGAGCACTCGCAGCCAGCCCACTTCATCGGCAGCGGCAGAATCTGCCGGTGTATCCACCGCATCGGCTTCGGGAGTCAGGCGGAACTGATACAGCGAAGCGTCTTTGGAATCACGCGTGATCTCGTAGCCCAGCGATTCGAGATTGTCGCGAAGAGTCTGAAAACCGGAGTCAAGTGGGAACACAGCAAGATAGCCGGCTGGATTAATGCCCGGGAGCATCTGCACGAAAATCGGCTGATCGCCAGACAGACCCACAACCATGCTGTCGACGAAATCGGTCAGCACGGCTGTCTGCTTTTGTTCAGTGGCAGACGTGAGCTTCAGCAGGGTTTCGATATCTTCCCGGACCGTCTGAATCCCCGGATGAGCGATGGTGATGCGGGCATCCTGAGGAGTTTGGGCGGGGAGATTTGCAGCGGGCAGGGCACAGCAGAAAACAATCGCCCATCGAACTGCGGTCTTCATCATTTTCACCGAATAGTGGGAGAGGTGGTGGAACCGGCAGCCATTTCAGACAATCGGACTGCCGCGTCATGATTGTAACTGTCCCTGTCAAATCGGGTAAAGACGGATTGGCGGGTTCAGACAGCTTGAGATTCAGCGGGTAACCCGCCAGGATCCAGAGGGGCCGCACGTCTGAGAAGCACAGGGGCGTCGGCCGCAGAAACCAGGGGCCCCCGATCAGCGGGGCCATAGCGGGCAACACGGGAGCAAGTGCGGTCATGCCGCGTGATTTTCTGGCGGGAATTCAGGATTCCTACGACGTCGTTGTTATTGGCAGCGGACTGGCAGGACTCACGTCCGCCAATATTCTTGCCCGTCAGGGCTACAGCGTTCTGCTGCTGGAGCACCACTACCAGCTGGGCGGCATGGCGACCTGGTTTCGCCGCGCTGGCGGTCACCTCTTCGACATTTCCCTCCACGGCTTCCCCTATGGGATGATCAAAAGCTGTCGCAAGTACTGGAGCCAGGACATCGCCGACTCCATCG
>JBEIEK010000142.1:0-13641 GCA_040382995.1 Planctomycetaceae bacterium | reverse complement strand
GCCAGCGCTGGAATTCCAGCGATGAAGTTCGCCGGGAGAATCGGGCTGATCGGCAGAACGGTAGAGGAAGCTGACGCGGACCGAGCCCCCCATGCCGCGCAGACGCAGGGCCCAGCTTTGGTTGTCGCGGAGCGTACCCGGGAGACCGGTGCGGCCTTTGCCAATCACGTAGACCTGCTGACCTTCGGCGACGGCTGAGGTGCGGACCCAGGCTTCAATGCCGAGACTGTCGCCGGACTGCATGTCCAGTTGAGCGTCGGCGGAGTCGTGGAACTGTAACCATGACCGGCCGTCGAGCAGGAGTGCGGTGTTGTCGGGGGAGAAGCCGGGAAAGATCGGCGGACGCGGACCAGGAACGCCGGTCTGTGGCTGGCCACTGACGGCGGTGGGGGCAGGCAGGCCGGAATTGGAACGGAAGTCCGGTTGACTGAAGTCCCAGTGATACAATGGCAAAGCCGGCTGAGCGGCGGGCTTTTCGTCCGCGGCAGCCGGCAGGATGGGGCTGAGTGCGATGCAGAGCAGGGTCAGGTGAAACGGTTGCAAAACCCGCATGGCCGGGCTCCTGGAGGATAGGCTGTGATCATGGCCGATGACCGGCCTGCGGACACAGGTTATCACTCCAGGAGTGGGATGTCAGCAGCGGAGTGGTGATCAGTCGTCGTATTCGACGGAAATCGTGCCGTTTTTCGATACAATTTCCACGTCGAGTTCGCCGAAGCAGAGCTCCACTCGGGTGTGGCAGCGAGAGACTTCAACCTTCCGCGGAGGCACGGGAGGCACCAGCACCTGCACGTACACCAGTCGCTCAACATCGTGCTCGCAGAGGGCCGGGTCCCGCACCGCTACGATTACCGGTACAAAGTGCCCACAGATGTGATCTGCGCCGCGGACTCGAACACAGGTTGCCAGCGGAACCCGGCAGCGGACGATTTCTCCGACCTGATGCACGGGGACGGGAACCGGGACGGGGACGGGAATTGGGCGGGGCCGAGGAGTTCCGTAGGCGACACGGAGGCGATCAGTGCCAACGCTGAAGGAGAGTTCGGCCGAATGACGTTCTTCAACCCAGCCTTCGCCCGGGAAGCGGCCGCTGTCACTGAAACCGTAGCCGGGGTCGTAGCCGTACCTTGGGTCTTGTCCGTAACCGTGTTCAAATCCGCGGCGGGAATCAAAACCGCGACCGGAATCGTAATTCGGTCGATTGGCGAAGCGATCACTGCGGCTGTTGCGGTCGAGTCGGCTGTCGAAGCGTTCAAAGCCTGGATCGCGGTTGCTGCTGGCGGGCCCGCGACCTTCGGTGGCAGGTCCGCGTCCGCGGGAGGGGGTGCGGCTGTTGCGCTCAAATGACTGTTCCGCCCAACCCTCCTCCTGATTCCCTTTCCACGCCTCCCGCCCGGACCTTGCTGCGGGCTGCCGGAACTCTTCCTGAGAGCGTTCGCGCGCCCCGCGATCTGAGCGTGAGGTCCCGGAACGATCCTGAGCGACCGCCTGGACGAGCCGCAGCAGGTTGGTGAGGTCGTCAGCAAAGCCAACCCCTGTCCAGAGGAGTACTGCTGTTCCGCACACCATTCGTGTGAGCCATGCCTGAGTTTTCATGTTGATGCTCCTGTGCCAGTATTTGTTTCGGGGGACGCTGCAGTGACAGCGTCAATGGACTCGATGAACAGCGAATCATGTGCCAGATGCTTTTTAATTGTTGTAAGGTATTAATTTGATTGGTTTTATGATGTTTTGTTGAAATCTGGCCGGGATACGTCTGTAGTCAATATGATATGGTTGTGAAATCATTCTGGTGTCGCAGACGGCGGTCTGTGGAACGGTGTCGGGGCCCAGGAAACGGCGGCAAGGGCAGTTGATGCCGCGCCGTGCCCCCACCCATTCGCTTCCGCCAAAGCCCCCCGGAGTTGCCACCGTCATAGGGCAGTAATTACGCCCATTCTCCCCAGAATCACTGTCCAGAGGTGCATGGCACCTTTGGTCCCGGAACCCCCGAGCCGCGACCGTGAGGGAGTGGTGAAAACACTATCATTTGGCTGCAGGATTTCCTTGCAAGGTGCATGGCACCTTTGAGCGCAATTCCCTTTGTGGGAAGGATTTCGATCATCAAAGGCGTGCGGCCGACGTTAGTCGGCCGGTGCGGCCCCCGTTCTCTCCCGGTGCGACGCTGGCCGCGGAGGCACGTACCGTTACCGGGAGATTGAAATCACCCGCACGCATTTCACGTTTTTTGAGCTGATTGAGAGAACTTCAAGGCCATTGGGCTGGCCCCTCACGCACGGCGAATTGCGGCAGTCCCGCAAATTGCCGTGCTGGCCCGCCGATCGCCACGATTTTCACAACTGCGGAGTTTCCCTTTTTCCCCAGCTTCTGCGATAATCCGGCCGGTTTCCGCCAGGAATCGTCTCCCTCCACCGAATTCCCCGGAACTCGCCATCGCCTTTCCACAGGTTCTCAGGGGGACCCATGAATTCATCGTCTGGCAGCGTCATTGAGGTCTCGGGCCTCAGCAAAATCTATCGCTCCGGGTTGTTCCGTCGTCGTCAGTTTCAGGCTTTGAAAAGCGTCAATCTGTCCGTTCCTGCGGGCTGCATTTACGGCCTGCTGGGGCCCAACGGTGCCGGCAAGACAACGCTCATCAAGATCCTGCTGGGAATCGTCTCATCGACATCCGGAAGTGCCAGCGTGCTGAAACATCCGGCCGGCTCCATGGCAGCTCGTCGCGGAGTCGGTTATCTCCCTGAAAACCATCGTCTCCCGCGGCATCTGACGGCCACAACGGCGCTCGATTACTACGGCAGTCTGAGCGGGATGTCACCTGCGCAAATTCGCGCGGAACGCCCACGACTGCTGGAGCTGGTGGGCCTTGCCGGTCGTGAGCGTGAGCGGGTGTCGGGGTATTCCAAGGGAATGCTGCAGCGGCTGGGGCTGGCCCAGGCGATGCTGCACCGCCCGCCGCTGATTGTGCTGGACGAGCCAACGGACGGGGTGGACCCGGTGGGGCGTCGTGAGATCCGCGACGTACTGAAAAAGTTGTCAAAAGAGGGCCACACGATTTTTCTGAACAGTCATCTGCTGCAGGAAATCGAGCTGATCTGTGAGAGCGTGGCTATTCTGAACCGCGGACAACTGCTGAAGACCGGAACCGTCCAGGAAATGACTCGCGCCCTGACCGATGCCCCCCTGCAGTTTCAGCTGCTGGGTTCTGCGGAGCGGGCGCGAAAAGTCTTTGCCGCTTACCCAGCCGCCAAACTGCGTGAAGTCACAGCCGAGGCGGTCGAAGTCGAAATCCGTCCCTCCGGCCAGCCCGAGGTGGATGCGGTTATCGACAAGCTGCGGCTGGAGGGCATCAGCATTTATCGAGTGGCGCGGCGCGAACAGACGCTGGAAGAGGTCTTCATGACACTGGTGGGGGGGGCAGTCTGATGCGTGCAATCCTTGCGATTCTCAAAGATGCCTTCCGAGAAGCCTGGGCCTCCCGAGTGCTCTGGATGGCCCTTGCCGCCATCCTGCTGGTACTCCTCGCCCTCTCACCCATGGGGCTTGACAGTGTCGTCAGTACTCAGCTGCGTCCCTACGAGCTGGTGGACACCGAAGAATTCCTGAAGCAGCTCCGCGACGGCGCTTCTGCAGAGGCGGGACCTGCGCACCATATCTGGACGCTGCTTGCACCAGACCAGCAGGATCGCGTCCGTCAGTGGCTCCGGGACGATGCCCCACAGGGCAGGCCTGCCCGGCGTATTCAGTCTTCCGTGGTGGATGTGGTGAACGGTCTGATCGGGCTGGAGAAATTCTACCAGCCCGACGCGTGGAAATCGCCTGCATGGCAGTCCGCCGACATTCCGGAAACGCTCCGCGAAATCTCACCGGGTGAATCCGATCCCTCCGTCCGCGCCACCACAAACCTCAAACGTCTCGCCGCAGCATTCCCGGCGTCCATCAACATTCAGGACACCACGGCGCTCGTGCTCTCCTACGGCTCGCTCCGGGTTTTTGGTCCTCTGCGTCTGCCACCGGATCAGGTGGAATCGCTGATCAATGAAATCATTATTGGTGTGCTGTCGGTGTTTCTGGGATTCTTTGGCGTGTTCGCCTCGCTGATGGTCACGGCCTCGGTCATTCCGCGCACGTTCGAACCCGGCGAAATCTCATTGCTGCTCAGCAAACCCGTCCCTCGCACGGTGCTGTATCTGACTCGCTTCGTCGGTGGCTGCCTGTTCACGCTCGTGTGTGCCGGAACGCTGGTCACCGGAACCTTCCTGCTGCTTTGGCTGCGTTTCGACCTCTGGCGCCCAGTGCTGATTGCCTGCATACCACTGTATGTGTTCCTGTTTGCGATTTATTATTCCGTGAGTGCCCTGGCTGGTGCGATCTGGCGTAACCCCATCGTCAGTCTGATCCTGGTTGTGGTCTTCTGGATCGTGCAGGTGACAGCGTCAGTGGTTAACGACTTTATGTCCCTCGCCTGGCTTCCTGGTCGCCAGCTTGAAGAGCTCGTCATCACCGATTCCAATGTCTTCGCCATTGATGGCAGTCGCAACTACCTGCGATGGAATGAAACCACGGGCGACTGGCAGGCGATGCTGGAGGATTCCAATCCCAACCCCCTGCAGGTGCTCGGCATCTTCCAGCCGGGGGCTCGCCCACGAATCACCGCAGTCGCCGACGGCAACACGGTATTTGCGATGCAGCCTGAGTTTTCGCGGTTCAATCAGGCGGGACCAGCACGCGTGTTCCGCGGAGAAGCGGGCGACAATTTCAATCGCAGCGGCAACGGCATCACACCGGAACCCGCGTTTGGAATCTATCGCACTCGCGACGAAAAACTGGTGCTCCCGGGAACCCGCGCTGTTCACCAGTTCAAGGATGACCCCGAGGACATCCGCAACGCCCGCAACTTCTTTCGCGACATGCTGGGAGGACTCATGCCGGGCTCCGGTTCCGCCGGCTTCGAAAACGTTTCACCCGGCCTGAAGCTGGCACTGCGTCCCGATGCCGCTGTCGCCTGGAATCCAGCGGATGAAAGCATCGTCTGTCGTGACCGCGACCTGCTGCTCCTGCTCACCCGCAGCCCCGAAGGCAAATGGTCCGAAGCCACTCGCCGCACACTCGACCGCAAAAAACCGGCCCTGATCGCTGCTGGTGGTGACAAGGTGCTGATGGCAGAAGCCGACGGCAGCATCGAAATCCTCAACCAAAGCAATCTGGAAGTGGTCACCACCGGAAGTATCCCGGCCGGAGACAAGCCCAAACGCGTTGAAATGGCTCCCGATGGCAGCCACGCCGCGGTGCTGACGCACGCCGGAGCGGTCGTGGTGTTCCACGCTGCAGACAATGTCTTCGCCACGCTCACTGTCGACACTCCCCGCACCATCTCCGGAATCCGCTTTGTCGACGGCAGCCAGCTCGCCATCGGTGCCGGTCGCAGCATCCTGATTGTCAACCCCACCACCGGCGAAACGCTCAAATCATGGACCGGACAGATTCAGTGGCCCGTGCATCTGTACGACTATGTTGTAAAGCCACTGCACGCCGTCTTTCCCCGGCCCGGGGATCTGGATAACACCGTTCGCTACCTCGTCACCGGTGAATCGTCCGTGGCGGTGGAAGATGAGGGCGGTGCCGGGGACGAGGATGATCTGTCAGCGCCCCGCATTGTCTTCAATCCCTGGGCTTCCTTCGGCACCAACTCCGCCTTCCTCGCCGTCATGCTTTTGCTTGGCTGCCTGTATATCGCTCGATCTGACTTCTGACCGACACGCTCAGGAACCACCACATGGGACTGTTCGACAAACTCCGCAATGAACTGATTGACATCATCGAATGGGTCGATGATTCCCGGCACACGCTGGTCTGGCGCTTCCCACGCTACCAGAACGAAATCAAGAACGGGGCTCAGCTGATTGTTCGCCCGGGACAGAAGGCCATTTTTGTTCATCGCGGACAGGTGGCCGATGTCTTCGAGCCTGGCAGTTATGAGCTCAAGACCGACAACCTGCCGATCCTCAGCACGCTCGCAGGCTGGAAGTACGGCTTCAACAGTCCCTTCCGGTCCGAAGTCTACTTCATCAGCACCAAACAGATCACCGACCTGAAATGGGGCACTCCGAACCCCGTGATGCTGCGTGACCCGGAATTTGGCCCCATCCGAATTCGGGCCTTTGGAACCTATGCGGTCCGAGCGGCCAATGCCCGGGCACTGCTGGGTGAACTTGTCGGCACTGACAAGGAATTCGGCGCAGATGCCGTCACCGAACTGCTGCGTTCCATCATCGTCAGCACCCTCTCGGAGATTCTCAGCAACGCCGGCATCCCGGCACTCGATCTGGCCTCCCGCTACAGCGAATTCGGCGAAACGCTTCGCAAGGCCGTTCAGGAAAAAATCGACGACGAATACGGGCTCGAAATTCCACAGCTCATCATCGTCAATATCTCGCTCCCCGAAGCCGTCGAAAAAGCCCTCGATACTCGTACCAGCATTGGTGTCATCGGCGATCTGGGACGCTTCCAGCAGTACCAGCTGGGACAGGCCCTGGGTATGCCTGGCGGTCAGGGTGGTGCAGCCGCGGAGGGTGCCGGACTGGGCCTCGGCATGGCCCTCGCCGGTCGCATGCTCCAGCCCGGCTTCGCTCCCGGAGGTACCGGTCCCCTGCCTGCGGCCGCTCCGGTTCCACCCGCTCCGCCGGCTGCATGGCATGTGGCGGCCAACGGGCAGTCACACGGCCCCTTCAGCACCGATCAGCTTGTAGCCGGCATCGCTGCCGGGCAGGTCAATCGCTCCACTCTTGTGTGGACTGCCGGCATGGCAGAATGGTTGACCGCAGCCCAGGTCCCCCAGCTGGCCGCAGCCTTTGGTCCCCCGGCACCACCGCCGATCCCAGGCACCTGAACTCAGGTCCTCACTCATTTCCTAATCCCGCAACCGCAACTTCGGGCAGCGATGCTGCAGAGACGTGTAGTGGCCGGATGCCACGTGATCTTCGACAGGATGTCGCTCACCTGAATTGCGTGTGAAACCCGCACCCCATTACCCATCTCAGCCGCCATGGACGAAGACCACTCTTTCCCGGAAGCAACCGACAGCAGCACGCTCGATGTCCCCCGAGGCCAGCTGGTGGATGATGGTCGTGGCCGCATGTTCCCCTGCGCTCAGTGTGGAGCGGATCTCGAATTTCACATCGGCCTGCAATCGCTCAACTGCGGTTTTTGCGGACATGTGCAGCAGCTGGATGTTTCTGCGGAAGGCGATGTGCAGGAGCAGGACTTTCATGCCATGCTCAGTCGGCTCCGGGAACAGCGGGCGGCGCAGAAAGAGCAGCGTGAGGAAGCAGAGCCAGCCACGGAAGCAGCAGCCCCGCAGCATTCTGAAGTCACCTGCGGCGCCTGCAGCGGCACCGTGGAGTTTTACGGCACTCTCACCAGCACGGAATGCCCGTGGTGTGGCAATCCCGTGCAGCTGGAAGGGGTGCATCAGGCGTCTGATGATCGCATCCCGGTCGATGGCATGCTGCCGTTCCTGATCGACCGCGAGAAGGCCCGCCAGAACCTTGCCAACTGGGTTCGTTCCCGCTGGTTCGCGCCCTCCAGCTTCCGCCGCGATGGTGTTGAAGGAAAGTTTCAGGGAGTGTTCCTGCCGTATTTTACGTTTGACGCGATGACGGCCACGGCATGGAGTGGTCGACGCGGCGACCATTACTACGTGACGGTGGGGAGCGGCAAGGATCAGCGTCGGGTCCGTCGCACCAGCTGGCGTTCGGTCTCCGGTCGCTTTCAGCGATTCTTTGATGACATCTGTGTGCTGGCCGGAAAGGGGCTTCGTCGAGACCTGATTCAGGCGCTCGAACCCTGGCCGCTCACCCAAATCACCCCCTTCAATCCTCAACTCATGGCCGGGATCACAGCGCGCACCTACGACATCGAGCTCGACGAGTGTTTTGTGGAAGGCAAAAAGCGGATGGATGAAGCGATTCATGCTGATGTGCGGCAGCGAATCGGGGGTGATGAGCAGATTGTCAGCAGTGTCAACACGCATTACGCCGGCATTACCTTCAAGCACCTGCTGCTCCCCGCATGGCTCATGACCTACCGCTGGAACAACAAGCCGTGGCAGGTCTTCATCAATGCCACGACAGGGGAAGTTCAGGGTGAACGTCCGTGGAGCGTCTGGAAGATCACCTTTGCGGTGCTTGCTGCGATCGCCGCCATCGCCGGCATCTGGTTCTGGATTGATCAGTCACAGCCGCAGTGAGGTTATTCGTCGTCGCTGGTTTCGCCGGCATTGATGGCACGCAGTCGGCTGCGGAGTGTGGCGCGGTCAAGACCCAGAATTCTGGCGGCAGCCGTGCGGTTCTGCCGGGTCAGACCAAGTACGGCCGGCAGCAGCGCGGCATCGAGCTGCTGGTGGGCAGTAGCGTAAAGGTTCTCCGGGAGCAGATCGGGGCTGGTTTCCAGCTGACTGCGGACCCAGCAGGCAAGTGCCTGCGTGAGTTTTTGTTCGGGGGTGAGCGTGGAGGTGAGCGTTTCTGGCGGGGGGGATGCCGGGACAGCCGGAAGGTGTTCAGCGTGCAGCGTTCGCCCGCGCGCCATCACGAGTGCGTGGTCGACGACGTTGCGAAGTTCGCGAACGTTGCCTGGCCAGTGTCGCTGGCTGAGTGCTGCCAGGAAATCCGGCGCGATGCCGGCCGGCTGGAGCGATTCACCGGCGAGTGTGATCAGGCGTTCGACCAGCAGCGGCAGGTCTTCGAGGCGATCTCGGAGCGGAGGCAGCAACACAGAGAAGGCCGACAGCCTGTGATACAGGTCCTCGCGAAAGGTTCCAGCGGCGATCATCTGTGGCAGATTTCGGTGGGTGGCGGCGAGAAACCGCGCGGTGGTGGTGCGTTCTTCGCCGCTTCCCACGGGGGTGAAGCGGCGGGTTTCGAGCACTCGGAGGAGCTTGACCTGGACGGCTGGCGGGGTGTCGGCGATTTCGTCGAGAAACAAAGTTCCTCCTGCGGCCGCCTCGAAGAGCCCCATGCGGGCATCCTGGGCCCCCGTAAAGGCACCGCGAACATGCCCAAAGAGCTCGCTTTCGATCAGTGCGGGATTGAGCGCGGCGGGGCAGACCGTGATCCACGGACCGGCGGCCACGCGGCTGTGGCGATGAATAGCCCGCGCGGCCAGCTCTTTCCCGGTCCCGGTTTCGCCCAGGAGCAGGACCGGGTAGGGAGTGGGGGCGATGAGCGCCAGCTGGCGGTAGACGGCCTGCATGGCCGGGCTGCGGCCGATGAGCTCGGAATCGGAAGTCTCGAAGCTCCTGGCCAGTTCCGCTGGTTCTTGCTGCAGGGCCCGCGCAACCACATCGGTGAAGGCGTGCAGATCAAAGGGCTTAACGAGGTAGTCAAACGCACCGTCAGCAAAAGCGCGGGCGGCTGTTGGCAGGTCTCCGAAGGCCGTCATCACGATCACCGGAACGTCGGGCTGATCGCGGCGGTATTCAGTAAGTGCGGTGAGTCCATCAATTCCCGGCAGACGCACATCGACGGCGATGACATCGGCTGCAAAGCCCGCAGATCGCTGCCGTGCCTGTTCCACGGAACCGGCTGTCTGCACGGTATGACCGACCTGACGCAGGGCTTCGGCAAGACTCCAGCAGAGAGCAGGTTCGTCATCGATGATCAGCACCCGGCTCATGCCCCACCGCCTGTTTCGGAAGACTTCGGCAGACTCAGTTCCATCACTGTCCAGTTGTGTTCACGACGCCACTGCAGCTGTCCGTGATGATCGCGGGCGGCTGCAGTGACGATGGCCAGTCCCAGCCCGATGCCTTCGGGTTTTGTGGTCACGAAGGCCTGATGCATGCGTGCGGCAATTTCCGGAGCAGGGCCGGGGCCGTTGTCGGAGATGCGGACAAGAGCACGATCGGCGGCATCGAGCAGCTGCACGCGGAGACGACCGCCGGGGCCGGCCGCCTCCACGGCATTCTGCAGCAGATTCACGCAGGCCGCGCGGAGACTATCGCGCAGCCCCTGAACGCAGAGATCGATCGGTACATCCAGTTCCAGCTGCAACCCGTGATGTTCGATCGCCGGTTCAACAAGCGCCACGCAGTCATGCAGCAGCGGTCCGAGGTTGAGTGGGGCAAAGATGCCACCGGCGCGACGATCGAGGGACAGCAGTCCGCGAACTTCCGTCTCCAGCAGCCGCAGCTGCTTTTGCAGAATCTGCAGCGATCGATCTTCGGCAGACCGACAGCGTCCCAGATGCAGCTGCAGTGCCAGTGAAATGCCGGACAGGCCATTACGAAACTGGTGCGCGAAGCCCTGAACCAGCTGTGCAATCAATTGTTCGCGTTCTGTTTGCAGGAGTTGTTCCTGGAGCGCGTGCAGGCGATCTCCGAGTGACTGCACGTCGATCACCAGCGCGGCCAGTTCGTCCCCCTGCTGCGGTGCCGCGGCCGAATTCACAGGACTGCCCGCATCGTTCCGGGCGATTTCAGCAACCCTGTTTTGGATTTGTCTGAGCCGTGCGGACCAGCGACCGGTGACGGCCAGCAGCCACGGAAGAATCGCCAGCATGGCCACGCTGCCGATGGCGGCGGGAGGCCACACTGCATTCCACCACGCCTCATCCAGTGCCTGCTGCGAAAGCAGGACCAGCATGACGGCCTGGGGCTGCCAGCGGGGACGCACGAGCCGCACGCGGTAGACACTTTCGCCGCTGCGGAGATTGAAGGCTGCACGGGTGTCGTTGCGGCTGGCGAAGGAACTTCGCAGCAGTTCGCTCATTTCTGCGGGAACAGTTGCCAGCGAAGATACAAGAGTGCCCGCGGTGGGATCCTGCACAACGATGTCCTGCCCGGTGAGTCCGGCGATTTGGCGGACGACGCTGGCGGTGAGCGGCCATGCGGCGTCTTCAAGGACCTGCACGGCCTGGTCGTGACGGCGTTCCAGTTCTGCCTGAGCGCGGCCGGACTGGAGCCATGCGGAAACGCCGGAGATGCCTGTGATGACGGCGAAAAAGCCGGCCACGAGGGGGACCATGAGTTGGCGGCGAATGGAAGTCCCTGCGGGCACGGGCAGCCCCAGTTCAGCCGGCGGTGAGTTTTTCGAAGGCCTGACGCTGTTCGATCAGAGCCGCCACTTTGTCGGCGGGGTTGCCTCGTGCTTCGAGCAGCACCCAGCCGTCGTAGCGAATGCTGCGGAACAGGCCGAACAGTTGTGCCCAGGGGTAGTCGGTGCCGGTGAGTTCACGGACGTGAGCAGTTTTGCCGAAGCGTTGGGCAACGAGGTGGAAATTGTGTTCCAGCCCTTCGCCCTTGAGGTCCTCTGCGTTGGAGTTCCAGCAGACGGCTGCGTTGGGATGATCGGCGACGTCGAAGATCGCCTTCATCACGGGCAGTTCGCTGGTGCCTGGCCCATGCACTTCCACGCGGATCTGCTGACCATATTCCTGACCATAGGCAGCGATTTCGTTGAGCGCCCTCCCGATCTGCTCGATTGTCTTTTCGCGGGGCACATCCTTGACGAAGCTGTTGGGCTTGACCTTCACTCCGGAACCACCGCAGTCGTGCATGAGCTGAATGTATTTTTTGGCGAGTTCGATGTTGGCTTTGAGCCGTGCGGGGTCGTTTTCGTGGAACTGTGCGTTTGAACCGTAGCCGACGAGCGTGACCGGACTGTCTGCGAAGCGGCGACGCACCTCCTGACGCTGGGCTTTGGTGAGCGATGGTTCGACGCCATGCTTGTGTTCGGTACGCAGTTCCACACCGCCAAGGCCGGATTTTGTACAGGCGTCGATAACGGTGGGCAGGTCCATGTCCTGCCCCCACAGATAGGTGACCAGTCCAAACTTTGGCGTGGACGCGGGAGTGGGCGGTGCGGTGGCGAGGAGTTGTCTGGTGGCGGAGGGCAGTGCGATGAGCCCGGCGGCAGTGCTGGTTAGAAAGCGTCGACGGTCTTGGTGCGGCATGACAGGGCCCTGTTCGGAATGCAGACGAGTTCGGTGTGCAAACGATTGCCGGCGACGTTCTGCCGCCTAGTTTTCCATGACTTCCGTTTCGCGTCCGTTGGCTTTTTCGTTGACGATGCCTTCGTATTTCTTGGTGAGTTCCTGCACTTCGTCTTTGGTGGCTTTGCAGTCATCCTCGGACATGGTCTTTGCTTTTTCTGCCGTGTCGGCGTGCTTGTTGGCATCGCGACGAACGTTGCGAATGGCAACGCGAGCTTCTTCGGCAAGTTCACGAATGCGGGACACCATCTGCTTGCGGCGTTCGGTGGAGAGTGGTGGCACGTTCAGGCGGATGACGCGACCGTCGTTGTTTGGGACCATGCCCAGTTCGCTGGCGATGATGCCGCGAGCGATGGCATCGAGAGTGGAGCCATCGAAGGGGCGAATGAGGATTTGCTGGGGTTCGGGGCAGCTGATGTTGGCGATTTGTCGGAGCGGAGTGGGGGAACCGTAGTAATCGACGCGAACAGAATCGACGAGCCCCGGGTTGGCCCGTCCGGTGCGGATGCCTTTCAGTGCGTTGAGCAGCACGTTGACCGCTTTTTCCATGCGTTCTTCGGCGTCGAGAAGAATTTCGTCCTGATCCATTTGGGGAGTTCCGAGTGGTGAGGCGAGTGCGTTTGACGAGCTGTTGACTGAGCCCGGTATCTTAACTGTCTGCGGCGGAATTCCCAGAGAAGCAGCAAACCGGGCGCAGGGAAATTCCGGAAAGTCTGGCTGGGTTCGTGTGTGAACACTGAAGTTCCCTGCAATCCATCGGGAAGAGCCTGCCGCGACAGGAGCACCGGGGGGATCTCAATCTCCGGTAACGGTGCATGCCCAGGGAATCAGCGATATAGCAGGAACGAACCAGGACCCCACCGGCCGATTGACATCCGCCCCACGCCGGGAAACGTCTTTTCGTGACGTGATCGGTGCGAAGGGTACAAACAGCAAGCCTTCCCAGCCCGCTAAATTCGCTGATTGGATCGGCGGCAGTTTCGGCGGACTCGCGAGACTTTCTGGAGCGTTTCCGGTCGGCCAGCTTCCGTCAGGAATCGTCGTCGGAAGTTTTTGACAAGGTCCAGCCAGGTCTCGAGGCTGCAGTCAAGCCGTGTGAGGATGGGTTCGAGGTGCTGTGGGATCTGCCCGGGTTTGTTCAGCCGCAGCTGACGGCCGGTCCAGTCGACCAGGTGCAGATATTGATCGAGCGACAGGAACAGGCAGCCGCGGTTGGAGAGTCGGCGGGTTGAGTGCCGGTGGCGGGAATGTTTGGGGGCAGGTTCGAGGGCAATGGGGGCCAGCCAGCCGGCGCGGGGGCCGTGTTCGATTTGAGTTTGCTGTGTGGCAGTAGACGAAGCAGCCGTGGCGGCCTGGCGATCGGCAATGCGGTCCTGGAGGCTTGTGAAATCGCTGGTTTCAGGAGTTTGTGCGACGGCGGCGCGGATGGGGTTGAGATCAACGTAGGCCATGCAGGCGGCAATGGCGGATTCGTCGAGCAGTGGCTGAGCCTTGAAGCGGGCTTCCCAGAAGTGGCCGGTGACGTCGTCTTCGCGGTTGGCACGTTTGGCGATGGGTTCGGAAATGCACTTCATGAGCCAGGAAACGCTGCTGAGCCGACGGCGTTTGTCGGCGAGGCCGGAGGGGCTGTTTTTGAGGTGATTAAGCTCTTCGGTG
>JBEIEK010000141.1:0-13671 GCA_040382995.1 Planctomycetaceae bacterium | reverse complement strand
TGCACGACCGCATCGCCGACCGTCAGGCCGCCACGGCCGCTCGTTCCACAAACGCCCCGGAAACTCAAACCGAACCCGGCCCCCGTGCAGGATGGCTGGCCCCCATCGCTCTGGAACCTGCCCGCAAAGATTCCCGCGACCACCACACCACCCGCCGACTTTCCAACCGCGGTTGCCTGTTCCTGTCGCTGGATCAATACCTGCAACTGGTCGACTGGACCGGCCGTCAGCTGCGGCTGGACAAACCCGGCCAGATCCCACCACACCTCGAATCCATACTCACACGGCTCGACTGCAGCCAGGAAACCTGGCTGGACCTTGTCAAAAACTTCCGGCGTCGTTTCCTGACCGAAGCCGGTCGATCGGAAACGCTGCAAACCGTCTCGCAACTTCGCCGAGCGTGCCGCCGATCCAATCAGCGGTCATAACGACCTTAAGAGGTCATCGAGAATGCTGTGGCAACGCGATGCCATCAGGCGTCTGCATCATCGTTTCGGTACCACGCTTCCCCCGGCCCGGACTCTGGATAGACTACTTCGGGGCTGCAAACTTCACCGGCAGGGGATGGCCAAGCGTGTCACGGTTTGCCTTGAAGCCACCTCCGTCGACGTCAACAAACACCGGATTCATCACCGCCGCAGGGTGTTGCTTGCCCCAGTCGGGACCGAAGACCGGCCCCAGTGTCTGCACACTGTGGCCTGTAAGCACAACGATATGAGCGTCCTGCTCCAGCTGGATTTCCACGGAATGCTCAAAACGAACCGTGTCCGCCTTGAACAGTTGCGGATGGGACTGTCGAGTAAACGTCAGCTCCTGGCTGGGACGGCCATTCACCAGCACCATCACCGTGTCGATGTCAAGAAAATTCGCGCACTGCACGCGGATTCTTCCGTTGATTTTCCCCGAGCCCGCCTGCAGGTCTCCGCCCGCTGTGACTTCGTCGCCGGATCCACCGACGGCCGTAAACGCAGCTTCCAGCCACGGGCCGTTCGACATCACAATCTGCCCCTCTCGTGAGGCATCCCGGATTGCGTCCGCGTCGATTTTTGCGGGGTCGTCCGCTGCAGACTTCACCCAGATCCTCAGGCCACCTGATCCGTGGAAGTTGTAGTGCGAATCCGTGTTGACCACGCCGTAAATCCGGAATCCCTGATTCAGCAGTTGCAGCCAATTGAAGGCCGTGTGATTGTCGGCTGGCTTGCCACCACGAATGTCCCAGCGATCGAACTTCATCAGCTTGTCAATCGGATGAATTTCCATCACGTTCATGATTCCAAATGAACGCTCGAAACCGCCGTCAGGTGTCTGATTGCCGTCGCGGTCGTAAAACAGCCAGCCAATATCCGGATGATTCTGCTGAATCAGCTTCACACTGTTGTTGTCCCATGCCGCCAGACGCTCCATCTGTGTCTCGGGACTCAGATCCGTCTGTGGCCCACCGCCATCCTGAGTGCGTTCACGAAGGATCATCGGGAACACATTCTGATGATTCAGCGGTAACGGCTGGCCGGTGAGTTCCATCCCGGAGACAGTGGCAAGGAAGTTCTGCAGCTGCAGTCGCTGAATATGCGTTTCGTAGCTGCTCACCCGGTTGTGCTCGGTACACGGCGCAAATTCAATGTGCTCCGCGGCCAGATTGAGCACTCGTCCGAACTGACTGCTGGTGTTATCGCCGGACGGTGAACTGTGACTGTGGAAATCAGCGCTGATCCAGCCGGGCGTTGAAACGAGGCGGGGCAGGGTGATTGTGCGTTGCGTCGTCCTGCCGGCCTCCACCTTCAACGTTGTGAATTCCGCATGAAACTCCGCACCATGGCTGACGATCAGCTCATACTCACCCGACTGAATCGGCAGCTGCACCTGTCCACTGGCGGTGTACGCCAGATTCCTTACAAAGAATTCTGCGGTCTCCGGGCCCCAGTTTGGAGTTGGCGTGCCGCCGCGCCCGATGAATTCAATCTTTGCCGGAATCGGCTGCTGATTTCCATCAACAATCTTCAGATCCACCAAACCCGGGCGATACTTGTCCACTGTGATCAGCGTCGCCGGCTGATCGTTTCTGCGTACTTCACTCAACGTCACCGGATACGCCTGCCCGGCAATGGTCACCTGGGCATCAACAGCCCCCGTCGGCAAACGTACGGCTGACAGCCCTGCAGCATCAGTCACAACAGTGCCACGAGTGATGCCAGCAACCTGCAGCTGCACGCGAGCCCCAACAACTGGCTGGCCCTCCGCGGTCACCACCAGATGCCGTAGCTGCAGGCCGTCACCACGACCCGTTACCGTCTCATAGTCCGCAAGAACACCGGCATAGTCCCGAGCAACAAAAATCTGCCGGGTCAGCGAAAACTCTTCCCCGGAACGAAGCACGATGGGCTGACCATCCTCTCGCTCCCATGTGAGCACCGATTCGCGGGCATTGGTTTTCACCCGCACTCGATAACCTGCCGCAGCGATCCCATAAGCCTGCTGCCAGTGCACGTCGTGAAACCAGAAGAGGTCCTGCAGTCCTTCAGCGGATTTGAGCATATCTTCCTTGCCGCCGTCCTGCCGCAGATCATCCTCCAGCACAAGCGTCACGTCGGCCGCCGTTGTGTTCTTCCAGATCGATTTTGCCGTGAGATATCCCGAATCAGCCCCCAGCTGCCACTCCACCGTGTGCTGCAGCTGCGAATCTGCGGAGGGTCCCGTAACCCTGACAGTCGCCTGCCCGCCGGGGTTGCCTCCAGTTGCCTGCGAGGAAGAAAACAGAGATTTCCTTCGGCCCGGATAGAATGCACTCAGAGCATCGCTTTCGTGAGCACGCGGGACGAGATCGATCAGGCAGCCACCCACGTCGCGAACGGTCATGTTGGCATTTCGACCGGCAATCGGCCGAGCAATCACGGCTCGCAGCCGCGAATTCTGCAGCACCAGATCCCCATAGATGGCGTCCACTTCCTTGCCGGAAGGAACCAGCTGATCCCAGGTCTCCGGTGTGAGCTCCCCGGTGATTGCGTGATCCTGAGCTGTCAGCGGTGAGCCAGGAACCGGCAGCCATGCCACAGAGGCCGCAACGAAGGAGGAGAGCAGCAAAGGGCGCATGGAAGACTCCGGAAGGACAGAAGCGAAGCGATGGAGACCTGATGCGAACGCTGACAGTCTGATGTGAACCATCAATGAAGCTGTGATGAATTCTTTGCCAGCGTTTCAGTGCCTGCAGAAGAACTTATTTCGCAACAAACCAAACGTTGCGATACCGCACCTGATTGCCATGATCCTGCAGATACAGAGGGCCGGGAGCAGGCCCCTCGGGAACGGGAGCCGCCGTGGTGGCGTGTGTGAGCTTGACCTTGTCGTGAATCACGACGCCATTATGTCGCACTGTGATCAGGCCGTCAGCCGTCTTCTTTCCAGCGTCGTCGAAGGTGGATGCCTGGAATTCAATGTCGTAGCTTTGCCAGGCAAGCGGTGGAAAACACATGTTCAGCTTCGGTTTGGCAATCGAATAAATTCCACCGCACTCATTCTGCTCACCACTGAGCCCAAACGAATCTAGCACCTGCACCTCATAACGTCCCTGCAGGTAAACGCCACTGTTCCCGCGCCCCTGACCACGTGCATTTGGCATGTATGGCAGCATGAATTCCAGGTGCAGCTCCCCGCTGCCAAACTTCTGCTTGCTGGTACACCCCTGCATCAGCAGTTTATCTTCCGACAACCGCCCGCCTTCGAAGGTATCCGCCGAGCTGCCGTCGAAGAGTATGACGGCGCCCTCGGGAGGCTTGCGGCCCAGCGTTGGCGACTGACGAGAGACTCGCGGCAGTTCTCCGAGCTGCAGGTTGTCGCTGTTGAAGATCACGAGTCGACCGTCGCGAATTTCACCGCGACCGGTTTCCCCCTTCATCACAGCGATCTCACCCTGACGCTCGCCCAACCCCCGCAGCGGAGTGTTGCCGTCCCAGCCGTCGCCTGGAAGACCACCCATCAGAGCAGCCCAGGCGAATCGCCCGCCTCCCTCGGCAATCACCTGCACCCCCACCTTCAGCTCGCCGTCGGCCGACTTGACCACACCCGAGTATTCGCCCTGAAAAGTGAAATCTGCTCCTGCCTTGTCTGCTGCAAGGGCGGTAAACCCTGGGGCCTTTTCATCCGCACCCGCGCTGCCAGCAGACAACACAGTCAATCCTGCACACACCAGAACAAGCACCCTGCTCATGACACACCCTGTCGTCGGTCAGAAAAAAGAGACAGAAAACGAAACCGCCCGGAAACCATGGTCGCAATCAACTTTGCCAGCGCGACTTCATGAACTTGAGCCCCTGCTGAGCCAGATAGTCCTCGGAGGGGAACATCCGTCGCCAGATGCGAGTTGCCGCGGCAAGTTCGGGAAGTGCCAGTCCGAAAGCTTCGATCATCAGCCAGCCGTTGTAGTTGACACTCTTCAGGGCCGCGAACGTTTCATCCCAGTTCACGCCACCTTCGCCCGGAGTTGACCGGTCATTTTCAGAAATATGCACATGCACCAGCTGATCAGCACAGGCACGCACTGCTGCCGTGATCGACTTCTCTTCAATGTTCGCATGAAATGAATCGTACATGGTCTTGACGTGAGAATGATTCACTTCACGACAAAACTGCGCGGCGTCGGCGGCACAGTTCAGGAAGTAACACTCAAACCGATTCAGATACTCAACCACAAGCGTCACACCGGCAGTCTTCGCGTATTCGCCAGCCTGCGTGAGCACATCCTTTGCCCGCGACCACTCGTCTGCAGTACGTCCGGCACCGCTGAACTGCCCCAGTGCCGAATGGATCGGGCCCACAAGGTGCGTAGTGCCGGCTGCTGCACAACAGTCCACAGCCCGCTTCAACCGGTTTAAACCTGCTTCACGGATCGCCATATCTGCCGAAATCGGGTTCTCCTCTGGTGTACACACCGTTACAGCGGTGCTCTCGAGGCCCGTCCTCCTGAGCTCTGCGCCGATCAGCCGGAAGTGCTCTGGATTCAAATCGAACATCGGCAGTTCCACACCGTCATAGCCCCATTGCTTCAGTTGGCCAAGGAGCGGAAAGTGAGCCTCTGTGACATGCGAAGTCCAGAGCAGCAGATTCATGCCGTATTTCATAGTGAGCCTTTAGATGGGTCCGGGGTGGACGGAGAAACGCACGCCTGCCGTGAATGCTGTGACAGCCGCGAGAGAAATGCCGGCTGCCTCAGGGACGGCTCTGAACAGCGTCGTCCACTTCCACAGCCTGAAGCAGATCCCGGGCATGCCTTCTCAGCAGCAGCCGAGCACCGCTCAGCACTGGCAGACATTCCGAGTCGATCTCGGGGAGTGTGACTCGCCGCAGCACCTGATTCAAGCGTACCAGCAGCCGCTCGTCGTCCAGATAATCAAACAGAACCCGCGCCCCAAGGAACTTTCCCAGAAACGCCGGCAGGCCGAGCGTGCTTTGGGTCGCGAGGCGATTGACCACGGACTGAATCCACTCCGCGGAAATCGTCTCCATGGATCGATACCAGCCCTCCAGAACTCCCGGATGCTCTTCAGCGATCACAGCATCCAGCAGCAGTTCCGTGACAATGTGCCCCAGAAACGGGGGACGATGGTCGAAGCGATCACCCAGCACTCGCCGAAATCGGCCGGTCAGCTCAGACTCAAGCATCAAAAACGTCGGACACGCATGAAATACATCGTCGTCCCGCAGATGCTGCAACACCCCCTCAGCCACCTCCCGCTCATCGATCGACAACTCTGCCAGCAACCCGCGAATGCGGCGGCTGCGGAGTCTGACCCGACGGTCCACAACGCTGAGACAGTCCGGGAGTGCCGTTCCGGCCAGACGCAGCGGAGTTTGGAGAAAACGGTAGCCGTGTGCGAGGTAATTCATGGGCGGATTTGACAGCGTTGGGTGGTCAGCTGGCAAGTGGCCGATGGCGAAATTCCCGATCACACGGCCCTGTCAACGAAAATCGAGCCCGAATTCGTGAAATCATGGTTGATCAGCCCCCCGACACGTCAGGCGCGAGGAGATTTTTTTCCCGGCCAGCCTCTGTCAGACTGCCGAAATGATCCCCAAGTCTCTAACATCCGTGCTCCAGTCCCCCCCTCTCTGTCGCCACTCCCGGACCGCTGCTGCCATGATCTGCGTGAGCCTCGGACGCACCCGTCACTCCTCCATGATCGAAGAACATCAAGCCCTTGCTGCTAAAGGGGCTGAACTTGTTGAATTTCGACTGGACTACATGCGCAATCGCCCAGACATCGGCCGACTGCTCAGGGATCGCCCCACGCCTGTCGTCGTCACCTGCCGCCGCAAGACCGACCGCGGACGCTGGAACGGGACCGAAGAACAACGCCTCGCCATTCTCCGCGAAGCCATCATCGCCGGTGCCGAATTTGTGGACCTCGAAGAGGACACCGCAGCCTCCATCCGCCGCTACGGCAAAACCAAACGCATCATCAGCTACCACAACTTCGATGAAACCCCCATTGAACTTTTTGACATCCATCGGCGACTCTGCCAGCGCGATGCCGATGTGGTTAAAATCGTTACCATGGCAAATTCGCCAACAGACAACGTGCGCATGCTGGAACTTGTGGAATCAGCCAAAGTTCCAACCGTCGGCTTCTGCATGGGTGAATTCGGGACGCTCAGCCGCATCCTCTGCGGCAAGGCCGGGTCCCCCTTCACCTACGCCAGTTTCTCCCGGGAACGCGAGATGGCCCCCGGACAACTCTCGTGGGCCGAAGTTCGCAATCTCTATAATTTCAACCGCATCAACAAGGACACCGCAGTTTTCGCCGTCATCGGTGACCCTATCGCCCAAAGCAAAAGTCCCCTGATCCATAATGCGGCGTTTCGCAAACTGGGGTTGAACGCCGTCTATATCCCGATCAGGGTCCCCGAAGATCAACTGGAGGAAACCCTTCGCGAACTGGCCCGAATCAATCTCCGCGGCTACAGCGTCACGATTCCCCACAAGGAAGCTGTTCTCCAGTTCGCCACACTCGCTGATGAAGCCTGCAACAAAATGGGCGCCGCCAACACCCTCTTCCGCCGCGACGGACAGTGGTGCGTTGCCAATACCGATGCCCCCGCTGCACTCGCCGCCATCCAGGAAGGACTCAAAAAATCCGGCGGTCTCCCGGATCTTGTCGGCCGACGAGTGATGATCCTCGGTGCCGGAGGTGCCGCACGCGCTGTCGCACACGCACTCATCATGGCCGGAGCCGCCGTCACCATCACCAACCGCTCCCGTGATCGCGGTCGCGAACTCGCATCCGAACTTGGCTGCCAGTTCACATCCTGGGAAAACCGCGCCTCAGACACCTGCGAAATCCTCGTCAACTGCACCTCTGTCGGCATGCATCCCAATGTCGACGAATCCCCCTTCGAACAGCAGTGGCTCCGCGACAACACACTTGTCTTCGATACCGTTTATAACCCCGAACAAACCCTGCTTCTGAAATATGCCCGCGAACGCGGATGCCCAACTGTCGGAGGACTGGAAATGTTCATTCGCCAGGCCGCCGAACAGTTCACTCTCTTCACCAAACTCCCCGCCCCCCAGGAATACATGGCCGAAACACTCCGCCGCGCCAGCGCCGCCGCTCGCGCCGTCGTCAATACCGATGGCTCCACCTCCCAGGGACGTTCCAGCGAAGACTGATCCCCCCCCCAACTGACCACTGACCACTGACCACTGACCACTGACAACTGACAACTGACAACTGACAACTGACAACTGACAACTGAAACCTCCCCCGATGGTCATCTCTCTGATCGGCTACCGCGCCAGCGGTAAATCCAGCATCGCTCCCAGACTCGCCAAAAAACTTGGTTGGGAATGGCAGGATTGCGATCGTGTCATCGAACAACGGGCCGGCTGTACAATCCCCGAAATTTTCGCCGCCGAAGGCGAAACCGGCTTCCGCCAGCGCGAATCCGCAGTGCTCGCTGAACTTCTGCAATCCCCCCAATTGGTACTCGCCACCGGTGGCGGCGCCATCCTCAGTGCTCAAAACCGCCAACTGCTCCGCGAAGCCGGGCCGGTGGTCTGGCTTTACGCCTCCCCAGCAACACTTGTCGCCAGGCTCGGTCGCGATCGACTGAGCGGCTCAGTTCGCCCCAGCCTCACAGGTCGCCCCATCGACGAGGAAGTCGCCGAAGTCCTCGCCCTCCGAGAACCTCTGTACCGCGAAGCTGCCACCCTCACCGTACACTCCGACGGTGAACCCGCCGAACAGGTCGCCAGACGTATCCTTCGCCATCTCGGCCTGCGGCCACTGCAGGAGTCTTCGCATGACGGTGTTTGACCTGCCCCGCTTCTTTGTGCTCCCGTTCCTCTTCATCCTCGGGTCCTGCATCGGCAGTTTCCTCAACGTCTGCATCCATCGTTTCCCTCCCAAAGTGCGTCTCCGCGATCAGCTTCGAGCCCTTTCCAGTCATTCCTCGGGCTGCCCTCGCTGCTCCTCTGCCATCCTCTGGCGCGACAACATTCCCATTTTCGGCTGGCTGCTGCTTGGTGGCCGCTGCCGCAACTGTCGCCGCCCCATCTCGTTTCGCTATCCACTTGTCGAGCTTCTCACGGGCCTGCTGTTCGTGTTCGTTTACCAGGCTGAAATGCCATCGCATTTCTGGACCAGCGCAGCCCAGACCGGCCTGTTTTCCACCGACGGCCCTCAAAACCTCACCCAACACTTCTCGATGCCCGTCTGGCTGCACGTCCGCTATGCCCTGCATATGGCCATGATCTGTGGCCTCATTGCAGCCTCTTTCATCGATCTCGAGCTCTGGATCATTCCCGACGGGACCACCGTCCCGCTTATGTTCCTGGGCCTCCTGACACACACAATCTGCGGCCAGGCATGGCTTGTTCCGGTCTGGTTTGAAGACGCCAGTGTGGCTGCCATGCTGCGGCAAATCGCCCCACCCTGGCTCCAGTCCTCTCTCGCCCCCTGGGACTGTCTCCCTTTGCCATCAGCCACCCTCACTGGCATGGCTTTCTTGTCAGCCTCACTGGACTTCTCGTCGGTGGAGGTATCGTCTGGGCAGTCAGAATTCTCGGCGAATTCGTGCTCAAACGTGAGGCGATGGGGTTCGGGGACGTTGTGCTGATGGCCATGGTGGGCAGCATTCTCGGCTGGCAACCCGTCGTGCTGATCTTCTTCCTTGCCCCCGTTCCCGCCATCTCCATCGCAATCCTCGCTCTGGTGCTCCGACGTCGAGATGAAATCCCCTACGGTCCCTGGCTCAGTCTCGCCACCCTTCTCCTGCTGCTCACATGGCCGCAGGTCTGGCCAATGGCTGAACGCATTTTCGATATGGGCAAACTGCTGCTGCTGATGGCCATCCCATCAGCCGTATTTCTTGCCGCAGCACTCAAGATTTCACAACTCACTAAACAGCTCTTCGGCGGCGGTGCAGTCCCCGAACTGCCCGAAGCCGTGGATGACGGCATCCCCATGATCTACCCCGCAGACCGATCAGACCCGCTTGCCGGAAGCTGGCCCGGAGATCTCTGGCCCGGTGTCCGTTCCGGACAGGGGCTCAGTGCCAGCCACCGCTGGCGGAATTCACGCTGAAGCAACTTCCCCATCGGAGCCCCCCATCCATGAAAAAGGAACAGGCCAGACGCTGGCTCACGCAGAAACTCAAATCCCAGCAACAGGTCACTCTCGCATCGGTCGCTGGCCTGGCAATCCTTGGCTGCATCGCCTGGTCCCTCGAACTCGCCGCCGCCATGCTGATACTCAGGATCGGCTTCCTGCCCAGCCAGTTCCTCGCCTTTCTCACTGCCGCCGGTATCCTTGCCGCAGTCCAGTACTTCACAATTCTGCGGCTGCATGTTGATCTGGGTGATGTTCGCGCACTGCAAAAAATCAGCGAAGTCTCTCAAAGCGAATACGCCACCGCCCAACCGCTCTCTGCTGTCTGGATGTATGCCTTCGGCAGCATGGACTCCGATCGCTTCTGGTACGAAAAACTGCTGGGCCTGCTCTGCATGCCGCAGCGACTCTGCAGCGCAGCGTGGTTTGCATGGAAACGCACTGAAGAAATCAGGCAGCTCAACACGGAATCCTGTGCAGCCATCATTCGTCATCTGTTCCGTGAAGCGGAACGCGTCGAAATCGACGAACTCGCCACAAAACTCAGCCTGCCAAATCCAGTCCGCGCGATCCGCGAAGTCTCACTCATCGACGGCATCATGCTGCTCACACGAAAAACCACCGGCCTCAATCTCGCTCCCCGACTCGTCGATGAACTTAATGAGTGGCTCAAACGAGACTCTACAACGCCCCCAACCGAATCCTGACACCTGCACCTACCGCCCCACCAGTTCCAGAAACTCTGTCTCCGTCAACACCCGGATACCCAACTCCTGAGCTTTCACGAGCTTGCTCCCCGCAGACTCTCCAGCCACCACGAAGGCCGTCTTCTTCGAAACACTCGACGCTGATCGCCCTCCCGCGTCCCGAATCAACTGCTCAATCTCATCCCGCGTAAACCGTGTCAGCGTTCCAGTGACCACCACCGATTGCCCCGCAAGAACTCCGCCATCAACACGCTCCGCCTTCCGCTGCACCGGCTGCCCCATGTTCAGCCCCAGCTCCCGCAGTTCGCGCACCAGCTCACGGCCATAGTCTGACCGAAAGAACGCTGCCACTGATCCGGCGATTGCCGGTCCAATCGCATGCACTGCCGAAAGCGACTCCTCTGTCTGACCAGCCAACTCCCCCATTGTGCCATACTCCTGCTCCAGCAGCCTTGCATTGGTCTGGCCCACATGGCGGATGTTTAATCCGGTCAGCAGACGCCAGAGTGGCTGGCTCCGTGACGCGGCAATTCCCGATAACAGTCGCTCCAGAGACTTCTCGCCCATCCGCTCCAGCTGCAGCAGTTCCTCACGATGCTCAGACAGCCGGTATAAATCCGGAATGCCCCGCACAAGCCCGGCGGCAACCAGCTGCTCAACCAGCTTCTCTCCCAAGCCATCGATATTCATTGCTGGACGCGAGGCGAAGAAAATGAGCGTCTCCCGCAGCTGCGCGGGACAAGCCGGATTCGGGCAGCGGATGTACACACCTCCCTCATCCTTCACAACCCCCGCACCACACTCCGGACAGGCCACCGGAAAACTCCAGGCCTCCTCAGCTCCCGTTCTGGCTCCCGTGTTCACCCGTAATACGTGCGGAATGATCTTGCCCGCCTTTTCCACAATCACCTGATCGCCAACTCTCACACCCAGCCGCTCCACCTCGTCCCGATTATGCAGACTGGCACGCGAAACCGTTGTTCCGGCGATTTCCACTGGTTCCAGATCAGCCACCGGCGTCAGCGTGCCGGTCTTGCCCACCTGCACGGAAATGCGGTTGACACGCGTCTCCGCTTCGTATCGCTCCCACTTGAATGCTCGCACCCAACGCGGACTCTTGGCAGTACTTCCCAGCGCGTCACGGTCGACGAGCTTTCGCAGTTTGATCACCAAACCGTCCACCTCAAAGGGCAGGGCAGGGACCTCCGCAATCATCTCGCTGCACGCAGCCTGCAACTCCGTGTAGCCCGTCGCAAAACGCACCCCCGGCGTCGCAGGGATTCCCAGGCGCTGGACGTCCTTCAAAAAGTCGCCGTAGTCCTGCCACGAAGCCCCTTCGACATAACCCAGACCGTGTGCCAGAAAACGCAGCCGACGCTGACGCGCCAGCCCCGGATCCAGCAGCTTCAGAGCCCCCGCTGCCGCGTTTCGCGGATTTCGCCACGGCTCTTCTCCCGCTTCCACCTGACGCGCCTGCATCTCCGCGAAATCCTGACTGCGAATCAGAACTTCACCACGCACCTCCAGCACCCGCGGAAGATGCTCGCCCAGCAGTCGCAGTGGCACTCCGCCAACCACCCGCGCGTTCTCCGTCACGTCGTCCCCCACCATCCCGTTGCCACGCGTCGCACCGCGGACCAGACGCCCCTCCTCCCAGATCAGCGAAATCGCCACACCGTCAATCTTGTACTCAATCGAATACTCCAGCTGCTCGCGATCCAGACTCTTCCTCAAACCCGCGTCCCACTCCTCCAGCTCCGATTCCTCAAACACATTATCAATCGAAAGCATCGGAATTCGGTGCTGCACCTGCGCGAACCCAGTGATCGGCTCGCCCCCCACCTTCTGACTCGGACTATCCACGCTCCGCAGTTCCGGATGCTCCTGCTCCAGACGCACCAGCCGCGCCATCAGAACGTCGTACTCGCGGTCCGTGATTTCGGGTCGAGCTTCCACGTAATACAAATAGTTGTGCCGCTCCAGCGCCGCTCGAAGTGCGGTCACTTCCTGAGCCACCGCGGAGATGCCGGCATTGGCGGAATCGTCCTCGTCAAACAACGTTCGCTCCGCACCCTTCGCCATGGAAATCAATCACCTGATGAATTTGAAATTCAGGGAATCACGTCTTCTATCGCGGCCACACTCACAACCTTGTCCAGCCGCACATACACCGTTTTGCGATTCGCCTGAATCCCATGCAGATGCGCGTCCCGCACATACACCTCACGCGTCGTCGTTGAATCCCGCATGTCATGCACGTCCGCCTGCCGCAATACAAGCGTCTTGTCACGAACCTCCTGCAGCCGCCCCACATATACAAACGGCGACTCGACGTCCACCACGACAACACGCCCCTGCAACTCTTCCACGAAACGATGCTCCCACCCAATCGCCTGCAAAATCCCGCCTTGCTGACTCAGCATTCTTTCACGATTCCCAACAGTTTTCCACCTCACCACTCCAGAACGTCGCCAGCACTCCTGCCGGGAGAGCAAAGCTCCTGCTGAGCGGATTCGCCTGCGCGCGATCTGGTTCACCCAACCGCTGCCCGAGGAAACACCGCACTCGACGCTTCAAACCAACGCTCGACGGCTCGGCAGGAGCCTTGCCCTCAGGATCTGCGCCAACCCTTTGCCTGAAATCGACGGAACATCAAGACCCGCAAAACCCTCAAGATCCGCAAATCCCCCGAAATCACCGCCAGATTCCCCGGATTCCGCCTTTCTCCCGCGTCTCGAATTTGATTCATGTGGCAAATTCGCATCAGTCACCCTGAATTACCCATACCAACGACGCTCGTGGAACCGGAGCCACTTGTCATGCAATACGACCTGCTTGTCCTCGGCAACGACGACACCGCTTTCGAGACCGCCAGACTTGCAGCCTGCAACGGACTCAAAGTCCTGACCGTCATGCCCCGCCAAAGGCACTCAGCCACCCTTCTCGCCCGCAGCCTCCAGCGCACCACGCTCGAACTCGCAGCCGACTTCCCCAAACACTGCCGTAACAAATTCCGCGAAGCCGCTTCACCCGCACTCCTGCAAAGACTCCTGACTCGCTCCATCCACGCGGAAATCGCCGAACAACTCGCCGAACTCCGCTCAGCCGGCGTGCACACGCTCCGCGGCGAACCCAGTTTCCTTGCCTCCGGCTGGGTCCGCGTGGACCGCGGACCGGGGCAGACAGACGCAGTATTCAGCACCAGACACACCGTCGTTGCCGTCGGCGTCCGTCGCACCCTGCTTTCGCTCTCCCTCGTCAGACTTGGAGTCCACGGACCACAACACCTGCTGCAACTGCCCACCTTGAAAACATACAACAACGAAAAATCATCAACGATCGAACGCTTTGCCTCATGTATGACT
>JBEIEK010000140.1:0-13717 GCA_040382995.1 Planctomycetaceae bacterium | reverse complement strand
CATGTTCACACTTCCGACATGAGCGTACCAAGTCACCCGGGTTTCGACCAATAAAAACAAGTCAAACCACCGGAAGAGAGGAGAAAATGCAAAAGGCGGAGTGACTTTACGCCACTCCGCCCAATGATTTCACAACACAGACGACAACGTTCGTGTTACGGCAGCATGACACTGTCAATCACATGGACCACGCCATTGCTGGTCTCAATGTCGGTCGCAATAATGGAAACACCGGCGATCTTCGCGCCACCCTCGGTGGTGATCGCAGCGGTCTTACCATTGACGGTCTTCAGCTCTTTCGCTGCAACAACGTCAGCGGCCTTCAGGCGACCCGGGACCACATGATAAGTCAGGATAGCGACCAGCTTGTCTTTGTTCTCGGGCTTCAGCAGATCTTCCACAGTGCCTTTTGGCAACTTGGCGAAAGCAGCATCGGTTGGAGCGAACACCGTGAACGGGCCTTCGCCCTTCAGAGTTTCGACGAGCCCGGCGGCCTTCACAGCAGCAACAAGCGTCCCGAACTTGCCAGCACCGACAGCCGTGTCCACGATGTCAGCGGGCTTTGCCGGAGCCTTGGGCAGAATGACCGAGTCAATGACATGAATCACACCGTTGCTGCAGGCGATATCCGTCTTCACCACTTTCGCGTCGTCGACGCTGACACCGCCATCAGCCACCGTGATGGTCACTTCCTGACCCTGAACAGTCTTTGCTGACTTCAGCTTGACCACGTCAGCAGCCATCACGCGACCTGGCACGACATGGTACGTCAGAATGCCGATCAGCTTCTCTTTATTTTCCGGCTTCAGCAGTTCTTCGACCGTGCCTTTCGGCAGCTTCGCAAAAGCTTCGTCCGTCGGTGCAAAGACCGTGAACGGTCCCTTACCCTTCAGCGTTTCCACCAGACCGGCGGCTTTGACCGCAGCGACCAGCGTATTGAATTTGCCAGCACCCACTGCCGTATCGACGATGTCGCCCGGGCGTTGTGCGTGTGCCCTGGTCAGCATCACGCGGTGGTGACTGGTCACGCGGGCTGCGCTGCGAGTGCGGCAGGCAGTGCCACATTTCTGATCGGCAACGGCCACTGGAACAACTGCTGCAGCCAGCAGGATAGCAACAAACTTCTTCATGGACAGCTCCTGTAAACTCTCTGTAGATCAATGGAAACCCTGAATTGCAGCAGCCCTGAACCGGCTCACAGGCACTGCGTTGAGTGACAGGTCGCGACGCTGTCGTCATATGATTGTTGTACGCAGGATACATCCGCCGGCCAGGGGATTTCAGAAATTCCGCACGATCAGTTCTTTTGGGTTTTCTTTTTGCGTCCCTGTGCGGGTATCCAGGTGCTGGAGCTGGTCAGGCGCAATTCACGTGCCTCGCCTGCGGTGATCGGCTGGTTTGGGGAGGCGGCGGAGGATGGTGAGCTTGCCTTGCGGGGCTGGTAGTCGCGAACGCCGTCATCGCGCCGACTGCGGCTGGAGAGTGAGAGAAAGCCCAGATTGAGTGCGGTGAGGCGACCTGCCCTGTTGAGTCGATTGAGGAGCACAAAAAGTCCAAGGATTCCGCCCAGTATCGAGCAGGTAAGGAGGGCGGATTGGGGGGCAGAAGAGATCGCGAGGAAGGCGCAGAATCCAAGACCCACTGCCAGAATGAGCAGTGAAGCCAGCCAGCTTCCGGAATCATCCCGTCTGCCGGAAAGTCGCCTTCCCATCGATCAGTCCTTCAGTTGTGCTGAGTTTGCATCACAGGATGCGGTCATTTTTGTTGAGTCTCTCGGAGCAGCCTTTTGTGCATTTCCGTCTGAAAACCGCTGCGGAAACCCGGAAGATGTTTCGCCAGCGTCTGGAATTGATTTTGTGGCAGAGCGAGCACATCCATGGGTTCAAGGCAGCGGATGGTGGCGGTGCGAGTACGTTGCTGGAGCATGGCGATTTCGCCGAAGAATTCACCGGCTCCAAGAACAGCGAGCCGTCGCTCGACAGGCTGTTCGCCGGGTTGCCCCTGTTGTCTGCCTTCATCGATGACTTCGGCCTGGCCTGCGAGAATCACGTAAAGCGAATCCGCGCGATCACCCTGGCGAAAAACGACTTCACCAGGCTCAAAGTGCAGCTGCATGACTCCGCCGGGGGAATCCATTCTGAGCTGGACGGTTTCGGGTGGAAGCACAAGGTCAAGGAGCCACGAGAACGCGACTTTCAGTTGACGATCAATGCCCGGCAATTTCCACCAGTAGACGAATCGCCAGAGGACCCACGCGGGAAAGCCGGAGATGCGGATGCCACCGATGAGTTCAGCGACGGCACTGCGGTGTCCGAGCGAGCCCATCTTTCCGAGGCCGGGAAAGCTGAAGGGGCGGAGCTTTTGTCCGCGCATTGAAGCCGCGAGATTCTCCGCAAGCCGACTGGCTTCGCGAATGGCATGTTGAGCTGTGGGAGGACAGTAGCCACCATCAGCGGCATTGGGAATTCGTGCAGCATCGCCGACGGCCCAGAGCCCTGCGGCGCCGGTCGCCTGCAGAAACGCATTCACCACGATTCTGCCACCTTCCTTTTCAACCGGCAGCTTTTCAAGGATCGGGTTGGCGAAGGATGGAACGGTGGAAACGAGTGTCCGGCAAAGCAGTCTTTCGCCGGAAGCCAGCACCGCGGCGTCAGGAGTGGCCGTGCGAAGTCGCTGACCCAGCAGCAGTTCAACGCCGCGTCGGCGAAGAATGGACTGGGCGTAGAGGCTGAGTGATTCGCTGAGTTCGCGTTCCAGAATCCGAACGCCGGAGTGAACGAGGATTACGCGGATGTCGGCGGAGCCAAAATTGTGGAAGCGTTTTGCAGCCGACCTGAGGAAGTCGTTGATTTCCGCCGCCACCTCAACACCCGAGAATCCTCCGCCGGCAACGACACAGGTGAGCAGCTGTTTGCGGCGTTCGGGATCTGCTTCGATTTCGGCTTCGTTGAGTACGTGGATGAGGTGATTTCTGAGCCTTACAGCATCGGCGAGATTCTTGAAGGGGAGGGCGTGCTGCTGCAGTCCGGAGATCCCGCGGAAATCGGTGACAGTCCCGAGGGCGACGACGAGATGGTCCCATTTGAGCAGCAGGGGCTGGGGGCGGAGTCCGGGGGCGAGGACGACTTCGCGGTGTTCCAGATCGATCGATTCGATATCGCGGACGTAGATGCGTGTGCGTGGGATGAGCTTTTGCAGGGGGCTGACAGTGTCGAGCAGGCCGATGTTTCCGGACACGACTTCAGCAAGCATGGGCTGGAAGACGAAGTAATTCTCGCGGTTGACCAGAGCGATTTCGATTTCGGGCTGGCGTCGAAAGAGGCGTTCAAGTCGCATTGCGGTGTAAACGCCAGCGAAACCTCCACCGAGGATCAGGATCCGTTTGGGCTCGGGCATGGGAGTTTTCCGTTGACCATGACAGTGAATCAGGGCTGAGCGGTGGCGGATTTGTTGAGGCTGGTGACCTGGCTGAGTCCGGTGCCGTAGAGCAGTGCGATGTGTTCCTGCGGGGGTGTGCGGCTGGACGCGACCCATTCACTGATCCCTGCAGCGAGTCCGCGTTCAGCCAGTTTTCTGCCGGCGATTTCAAAACATTCCTCGCGCCAGAGTCCGTTTTTGCAGGAGGCGACAGCAGCCAGCACTGCGGGGGGCGGGAGCTTTGTGCTGAGTCGGCCGGAGAATTCTGCGGCGTATGCGGAGCGGACGGCAGGAAGTGTGTCCGTGCCCTGTTCGATCCAGCGGAGAGCGTCGGTTGGGTTGCTGTCCTCAAGCGCTGCCGCGGCGCCGACGGCGCGGCCGAGTTCGACCAGCATTTGAGGAAGTGCGCTGCGGGGGGCAGCGGTCGCCGGAGTGGCCGTGGTAATGGCGAGCTCAGGCAACGGCTTACCGCCGGTGAGAGCAGCGAAGGCAACCAGTCCGCGAAGTTCATCGAGCTGCAGTTCAGTGAGAAGCTCGGGGGCTTCATTGAGCGCTTGTCGGAGTTGTTCGCCGCCGCCGGCAGCGGCGATGCGGCTGAGCAGCAGCACAAACTGGCTGCGGCGTTCTTCGGCCAGCTGAGCAAGGCTGGTGCTGCGGGTGACAGCGGTACGGTAGAGTGCGTCCAGTCGTCCGGCATCACTTTCTCGGAGTTCCGTTTGGATCTGGCGACGGACCGCGGATTCGTTGCCTTTGGTGTCTGCGAGCAGTGTGCGGGCTTCGCCGGTGGGGGGCGCGGCAGCAGCAAGGTGTCGGCGGAGTTCCTTCAGTGCGGTTGCGGTGTGTTCGGGGTGACTGATGAGAATTGCTGTGCGGAGCGCTTCAGCGGCGGCGTTGGCAGCGGCGAGGCTGGTGGCGCGATCCGGGATTTCTCTCTGTAGTAGTGTGGCGAGGTTGGGGAGCGTCCATGCCGGTGTTTCGGGGATCTGCTTCAGCCCATCAAGGCAGGCCTGGAGCGAAGCCGCGTCACCTTTCGCTGCAGCAGTGGTGGCGAGCACTTTCAGACGCAGTTGAGGGCTGGTGAGTTTTGCAGCCGCGGCTTCGATGAGTGGAGTGGCCTGGGCTGCAGCAGGCGGGCCGGCAGTGATGGCACGATCGGCGATGGCGGTGAGCGTATCAGCGACGGAATGCCCGTCACCGGGAAGCGCGGCCCAGTCGACCGCCGCCTGCCACTGGTTTCGTGCGGCCAGTACGGCACCGACGGCTGTGTGCAGCGGGTCTGACCAGAGGAGACATTCGAGTGCTGGTGGGGACGCGACTCCTGCATCCCGGCACTGAGCAGCGACGAAGAGCCAGGCCGTTCCACAGGACTGGTCAAGGTTTGCCGGGATTGAGCGATCAAGTTGTCTGGAGGTGACGAGTCCGGCTGCATCCTGGAGGCGACCTTCTGCAGCGAGTGTTGTGGCGAGTGCAAGGGCGGCGTCCGTTGCGGCGCGGCCGGTCCGCGGAAAGCTGCGTTGCCGAGCTTCTGTTTCCGCGAGCTTCAGGGCATCGGCTGCGGCCTGAGTATCCCCGGCGGAGCGGCTGCGCCAGTATCGCGCGAGCTGTGGGAGCATGCGGTAGAAGCCTCGGGTTTTGTCGACCACCAGCAGCTGATTAAATTCCGTGGCGGATTCTTCGGCACGCCCGAGCCTGAGCCAGAGATCTCCGGTCATCCGGCGAGCAAGGGCTTTGTCGCGCATTTCGGAGCGGGCGAGGGCGATCATGCGGCGGATGTTGTCTTCGAGATCCTGAGCGGGGTTTTCTGCGGCTTTGTCCGCGGCCGCCTTTTCTGCAGCCTGCTTTGCTGCGTCTTTGGCGGCGTCTTCTTCCGCCAGTCGCTGCAATTCGGATAGATCAAGTCCCGTGGCGAACTGTGTCGTATCGGGTTTTCGATTGAGCTGGGTGACGACGAGCGCGGTCAGACCCACAAGGATGGCGGCGGCGACAGCGTAGAGCAGCAGGGGGCTGCGGCGTCGGGGAACAGCTTCTTCGGCTGCACGACGCTGCGCTTCGGCTTCGTCTGAGAGCCTGGTGGGTTTGCGTTCCGCCTTTTGTTCGGTCGGATCAGCAGCCGTAAATACGGGAACCATGCACTTCGGATTTGCACAACGGACGCTTTTTCCAAGTGCCGATTTGGGGATGAAGCTGGTCTGTTCGCACATCGGACAGACGGTCTTCTGCAAACGTCCTTTTTCGGGCTTGAGGGAGGCTTCGATGACCTGAGCGCCGCCGGTGGCTCCGATTCCGAACGGGTCGTCCTCGTCGACCACCATTTTGCTGCCGGGGCGTGCGGGGATTCCAGGTTTCGGTGGCGGAGCGGCTGCGGGTTTGGCGGCTGCGGAAGCAGCTGCTGCCGGAGGGGCCGCAGCGGGCTTTTGTGGTAAGGCACGAGCACCGGGCCGGTTCAGAGTGGGATTCTTTTTGGGCTGAGGCGTGTTCCTGGCTCCGCGAGAACCATCCATGGCGGCTCCGCAGAACGGGCAGTCAACAGCGTCGTCTTCAAGAACCGACTGGCCGCAGGAAGGACAGGTGGGCAGAGACATGCGGGTAACTCCGCGAGTGATGCAGAGAGTGGACTGGGAGAGGATTGAGGACAGCGGCGCAGAGAGGGAGTGCCGCAGAGGGAGTTTACTGAAGAGTGCGGGGCAGGGCGAGAGATCCCGTGAAGATCATGAAGAGAATGTGGTTAAACATCACTCTCAGCGGCGGCCGTGAATTCGCGCCCCCGCGCCAGCAGGATCGCTGACACCAAAAACAGCCCGGTTAACCCCAGAATCCAGGCGATATGCTGCCACGCAGATTCGGCCCCGACAGCATATCTCAGCACTGGTTCGCCCTGCCTGTCCACCGGCAGCGGCAGCCACTGCACCAGCAGCGACCGCAGACGATACTGCATCGTGAACCGATTGACGACGGCCGGGAGTGAACCAAGGACGCCTTCCACAAGAAAGGCCCAGGCCATGCAGGTCACCATCGACCTTCGCAGCATGGCCGTCCCCAGAAACAGAAAAATGGCCGCTGACGAAATCGCCGACAGACCGCTCAAAACCAGCATCGCGAGCCAGATTCGCAGCCTGGCATCGGCAGTGCATAACGGGACAGAAATGGATAATCCAACCCATGCGGCCGTGCAGCCAAAGACCACAGCAGCCAGGTACTTGCCAAGCAGCAGGCGGGTCACGCCATGGGGGCGAGTTGCCACGTATATCCAGCTCCGCTGCTCCAGCTCCGCTGCGACAGCCGGACCGGCCGTCACCAGCACTCCAAGGGACGTGCAGACGCCGGGAACCAGCATGTAGTAGGCCAGTGACCAGGCGGCGTCGATATCGTTTGGCCTGGCTCCGGCCTGTCGCAGACTCCATCGCACCAGCAGCGTGATGGCGACCGGGAAACCCGTGATTGTCAGCCACCAGACAAGTCGGCCGGGGGTGAGCATTCTGCGGCATTCATAGAAAAATACGGCCCCAACTTCCCTCACAGCTCACCCCGGTGGATCTTCATGAGTGAATGAAACAGCGACTGCAGCGAATCATCTGCGGACCGGAGTTCGTAAACCACCATGCGTTCTTCGCTGACCCATTTCGCCAGCTGCCTCGAGAATTCGGCCGCGTTGCGTGTCGAAATCTGCACGAGATCTCCACCACCCGCAGCCGTCTGCAGCCGCACCGCATCCGCCGCACCCTGCTCAATCGCCAGCGCAGAAAGTCTGCGCCCCGCTGAACATCGCACCTGAATCTCCATTGGGACCTGAAACAGCAATTCATGCACTTCCGCGGCCGTTCCTGAAGCCAGCAAACGTCCGCCCGACACAAGCAGGAACGACTGGGTCAGGGCTTCGATTTCATGCAGCACATGGCTCGCAATGAGCACACTGCGGCCCGCTGCGATCCAGTCCCTGAGCAGCGCCGTCATTTGTGCCCGCCCCACCGGGTCAAGTCCACTCAGCGGTTCATCCAGAATCAACAGCTCAGGGTCATGAGAAATGGCCTGAGCCAGCTTTGTGCGCTGCCGCATGCCGCGCGAATAACTGGAAATGGGCCGCAGCATACTCTCGGCCATCCCCACGCGCTCCATGCATTCCGCTGCCCGCTGCCGCGCTGGCTTTCTGGCAAAACCCTGCAGCTGCAGCAGCCACGTCGTCCATTCCAAACCACTCACTCCTGCATACATCCCTTCAAACGCCGGACAAAAACCAATGCGACGCATCAGCTGTGCATTGTTGCGAGGATTCTCGCCAAGCACGCGCACAACGCCACGAGTCGGGCGGAGCTGGCCGATGAGCAGATTCAGCAGCGTGCTCTTTCCTGCACCGTTGGGGCCCAGCAGGCCCCAGGCGCCTGGCGTCAGCTGCAGCGTCATGTCATTGACCCCCAGCACCGTGCCGTACAGCTTCGTCAGGTGCTCAAGTTCAATCATCCAGGCCATAGGCTCATTCACTCCAGCTTTCAGGCCTGCAACGGCGCACACACTCGGCGATACAACACCGCCAGCGAAACCGCGCAGAGCACTCCCAGCAAAACCACCTGCAACCCGAAACCAGGTGCCAGGAAATTCGGGTCCAGCACTCGTCCGGCGACGTCCGTCGTGACGTGGTACAGCGACAGATTCCAAACCAGCGAGTCAGGTCCGGCGGCCGAGAACAAACCGGCCGTCGCACGCAGCAGCCAGCCAAAAATCCACACTGCAAACCAGCCCGCCGCAGCGAATCGGGATTCGGTGGTGAGCGAAGAGAGCGTCAGAGCCAGCAGTGTGCCGGGGACCGTGATCACAGCCGCCGCCACCAGAATTCGCAGCGGCAGATCCCATGTCGCCGCCAGCACATCAAACCCCGGAGACAACAGCACTCCCGCGACAAACAACAGCAACGCAGGAGCCAGCGTGATCAGCAGCGAATAAAAGAGCACAACCGAGCACTTGCCAAGAATGTATTGAAATGGTGAGAGCGGTCGAGAGAAATACAACAGGAAGGCGCGCGAACGGATGTCCTGAGAAATCAGCGGCGGGGCAATCAGGCCCACAACCTGCAGCAAAATCAAAGGCTGTGATCGACGAAATAAATTCAGCAGCAGCAGCGACCAGAACAAATGACGCTCCTCCCCGGGACTCAGCTCTCGCCTTGCCAGCACACCTCCGAAATCCCGAAACTGCTCCCGCGCAGACTCCGGCACCTCCAGCACATTCACCACCATCCCCTGTATGGCCCTCGCCGAAATGTCATCCTGCACCTGCATCTGCTCGTAAAGAAACACCAGCAGCCCCAGAGATGCTCCGGGCAGCCATGCCAGCAACAGCAAACGTTTCAGCCACGAACTGCGCCAGGCACGCTGAATGCCCGTGTGCGCAACAACCAGCCAGCGGCTGCCGGGGCTGGTGCTCTGCCCACGCCACGGTCGATAGCCCGGATCATGTATCGGCACGACGCACCTCGCCCACCGCCTCAAGAAAAATCTGTTCAAGCGAATTTCGCGCCGGCTCAATGCCGCGAATCACGCTGCCTGTCGACACCGCCGATTCCCACACCGCCTGGCCACTCTCCTCAGCTCCACCCGATACCCGCAGATGCCGCTCGTCCCGCAGCTCCACTTCCAGTCCACGCCTGCCCAGCTCTGCAGCAAACGGCTCCATGAACCCTCCCACCGTTACCGACAGCGAAGGCTCCGACGTGCGACAAAGCTCGTCCAGACTGCCCGTGACACGTACAGTTCCCCGAGCCAAAATCACGACCCGCTCGCAAACCGCCTGCACGTCCGGAAGAATGTGCGTGCACAGCAGGACCGATTTGCCGAAGTCCCGCCAGAGGATCCGAATGCGGTTAAGCATCGCTTCACGCTCCTGGGGATCCAGGCCCGTCGTGGGTTCGTCCAGAATGAGCAGTTGCGGGTCGTGCACAATCGCCATGGCGAACCGCAGCTTCTGTCGCATACCCGTGGAATATGTCTCCACCGGCCGGTATCGCTCCTGACCGGCTCCACAGAAATCCAGAATCTCATGGCCCCGACGGAGTGCCTCCAGCGATGGAATGCCGGAGAGACGCCCCGCCATCTGCAACGTTTCAATTCCGGAAATTCCGTGCAGGTAACAGTCGTCTTCGGGCATGAATCCCACGAGGGACCGGACGCGAGGTAATTGGTCGCCGAGTGGAATTCCCAGCACATGGCCACTGCCGCGAGTCACTTTGGCAAGGCCCAGCAGAATCCGAATCAGCGTGGTCTTGCCAGCGCCGTTGGGCCCCAGCAACCCCGTCACGCCGGGGTGAATGCTGAGCGTAATGTCAGACAGCGCGCGAAAATTGCCGTAGTCTCTGGTGATGCCCTGTAATTCGATCAACGCGGCCATCTGCGGTTTCCGGGGTAGAGCGGACGCTGAATGCGACCGACCGGGATGCTATCAAAAGACCGGCCGACATCCCACCTCAGAATTCGCCGGAAAGCTCCCCGCCGGAACGCGTCCCCGCTGCCCTCCACAGTGCCAGCGAAACACTCGAACTGATGGCGCGCACGGATCCATCACAAAATGCTGACTGCACCATGCCAGAGTGATAGCTCCGCGACGTCAGCACGGAATAACTGACCAAGGTCGTATGACTGCCCTCCTGCCGCGACGCATAGTCCGTGTTTCGATACGTCACGCCATTGTCCACAAAAACCACGTCGGTGTTCGGTGTGAGCGTCGTGGTGAAGCCGCTGTGATGCGAGTGGCCGTTGGCCCATTCTGTGTGCCCCGTGCCGTCCTTTGTCGCCGGCAGAATCCGATCCTTCACACCTGTCGCCGCATAGGCTGCCACCGTCGCCGCATCGTTCGGCACAGCGGTTGACGGCGGACCGCCATTCCGCGTGTAGGCGGTCCACGCGTGCACCTCCGAGGCCAGCAGCGTGTTGCTGGTTCCGTCCGTGATGTCAGCCATTCGAATCCGCGAATTCGGGAAACAAATCCCGTCTCCACCCTCGCCGGTCGCCGGGTTGAACACCAGCCACGTGCCGAAGTTAAAGCCGTAACAGGTGGGCAGGAGGAAAATTCCGTTGGTGCCGGTGTCCCGCGCACGATCGGATTTGGGATCAGACGGACACACATAAACCGGAACCCGAAAGTTGCTGATGACGGGAAAATTGCCCCAGGCACGGCTGAGATCGATTTGGGAATACAAATTGGCCTGCTCCATGTAGGGCAGCAGGCGACCGTGAATCGACCATGAGGCGTTCGTGGTGATGCTGGGGATCACAGCCATACTGGGTGGCAATGTTCCAAAAGTGGCATCATAGTTATGCATCGCCAGCGCGATCTGCTTCAGATGGTTCCGGCACTGCGTGCGTCTGGCGGCCTCGCGCGCCTGCTGAACGGCGGGCAACAGCAGACCCACAAGAATGGCGATAATCGCGATCACAACCAGCAACTCAATCAGCGTGAACGCACGGCGGGAATACCGGGGCATCTGGAAGGGCTTTCGATTCTCAGTCAGCGGTCAGGGTCAGCCTCATCAGACTGCAGCAGGGATCCTCGTCGCCGTGCAGGTGCGACGAACCTTCGGCGGGTCTGGCAAGTTTCATGCCGCAGCGTTTTCCAGGGGTTTTGCGGGCATCTGCCTGCTTTTTGAAAAGCTTGCGGCGAAGAAATCACCGCCTCTGGGGAATTCATGGCCGCTGCTCCGGGAGCGTTGGTAACGGCTTGAGACCAGCCGGGGAACCAGGGTAGACTACCGCCCGCCCCGTCAATCAATTACACGCAACCGCCCTGCCCCACCCGCGCCCGCTGCTCCACATCCATGCCTGAATTCTCCGTTCCCGCAACGCTGCGAAACTGCTGCCTCTCCATCGGGAACTTCGATGGAGTGCACCGCGGTCACCTGCAGATCCTGAAAGCGCTGCGAAAACTTGCAGACGACCTCCAAACGCCTGCCGTCGCCGCAACATTCTCACCACATCCCCTGGCATTGCTGCGCCCGGATTCTGCCCCACCGGTCATCACCAGTGTCGCCGAACGCACGCGCCTGCTGCAGGCTGCCGGAGTCGATCACGTCTTTGTGCTGCCCGTAACTCCGCCACTGCTGCAGATGACAGCCACGATTTCTTTTCCAAAGTTCTCGTGGAACGCTTCGCGGCCCGGGGGCTGGTGGAGGGGCCTAATTTCCATTTCGGACGCGGCCGGGAGGGCAACACCGCCCTGCTGCGGTCTCTCTGCGCGACGGCAGGGTTGCAGTTTGTCGAAGTGCGGCCAGTCGATGATGCCACCGGAATGATTTCATCCAGCCGCATTCGCGAAGCACTGGCCGCAGGGAAGCTCAGTGATGCTGTCAGCCAGCTCGGGCATCCCCTGCGGATCGCAGGAACCGTGGTTGAAGGTGCGCAACGCGGCAGGACACTGGGGTTCCCAACAGCAAACCTCGCAGACATCCCCGGCATGCTCCCTGCTCACGGTGTCTATGCCGGCTCGTGTTGTGTGTCCGGTCAAACGTTCGCCACAGCCGTCTGCATTGGCCCCAATCCGACTTTTGGTGAACAGCGGCAGAAGGTGGAGTGCCATCTGCTGGGATTCAGCGGCAATCTCTACGGACAGTCACTCGCTGTTGATCTTCTGACTGAAATCCGCCCCCTCCGTTCCTTCGCCTCCGCTCAGGAACTGCAGCAGCAGATCCAGTCCGATATTGAAGCTGTCAGACGGTGCGTGCCCAGCGAATCCGGATCGGAACTCCCGTCCCGCTGATCTGCTGGTCGGCCTGGCAAGTCTCAGTGTCTTGTCACCGCGCCGATTTCCTCGAAGTGCGTGCGAATTTCCCGAAGCGTCGCTGGCTGGAACATGGTGGCCCCATACCGCGTTGGCGAAATCCGCTTTTTCACTACCTCGGCGTCCCCAGCAGCAAACACCGCCAAACAGGGCACCTTCAGCGTTCGGGCGTAGGCCTGGATCTGAGGGAAGATTTCAAGCACTGCGTCGAGCGCGGTGTCGGCAAGGAAAAGCATGCCATCGGGGGGCGCGGTCTTGAGCTTCTGCAGGGCGTTTTCGGGAGCAGATGCGAAACCGACCTGAAATCCATGCTTCTCGAAATACTCCTGCACCACCGCACAACGTTTCTTCTGATTGTCCACCACCAGCAGCCGAAAGTCCGGACGAACCTCCATCCTGAGCGGCGACTGACCGTGACTGGTGGTCTGCGGTTCGCCGAGCTGCGAAAGCAGGGCACGCAGGTCTCGAGCGGCTTCGGCGGCCGATTGATAGCGGTCTGACGGACTCACCTGCATCAGCTTCTGACAAATCCGCACCGCCTCGCTGGGCAGCGACGGATTGTGCGCGGAAACCGGTCGGGTGTTGGTGTAGCGGCTGAGCAGCAGGCGTTCTTCGCGGTCCCGAGTTCTTTCCCAGGGACCTTCGCCGGTGAGCAGTTCGTAGTAGATGGCGCCGGCGAAAAAGAGATCGGAACGGGGGTCGTTGCGCGGTGCGTTGGTGCCACGTTCAAGGGAGGCGTATTCGAGCGCCCGCTGGACATCGTCGCTGGTGCCGGACTGAGTCGGCGATTCGGCGCCGGCAAGGCCAAAGTCCACCAGCTTGGCAACCCCGGTGCTGCTCATCAGGACGTTCGTGAGCTTCAGGTCGCGGTGCGTTGCTCCTTTGGTGAGCGCGTATTCAAGTCCAAGGCAGATATGGAGCAGACAGCGTGTGGCTTCGAGCGGATTGAGCAGTTTGCGGATCTTGAGGAAGTCGCGCAGGTTGCCGCCCTCGACAAACTCCATTGTGAAATAGTGAAACCGCCCCTCGTTGCCTATCTCCAGAATCGGCACAATATTTGGGTGAATGAACTTCTGACAAATCCGCGCTTCACGCTCGAATCCAGCCACCGTTCGCGGATCGTCCACCCAGCGTTCTCTGAGCAGTTTCAGGGCGACCATTTGGTCGTTTTCCACGTTTACGGCGCGAAAAACCCGAGCAAAACTGCCGGAGGCGTTGCGGTACAACAGTTTGTATTTGCCCAGCACCAGCCCCTCGGTCTCGCCCTTGAGGATGCGGCTGGTTTGGAGTGATGTGAGCAGTTGCCGGCGCTCCAGCAGTTGCAGGATGGCGGACACGTCCGTCAAGCTTTCAACTTCGGCCTGCACTCGCGCCCAGTCCTGGGTGTTGAGCAATCGCGACGTAAGCAGGAAGACGCGGAGCGATTCTTTGGTCTTGATCAGCGGCATGTGCCGGGAACCGAATGGTTTTAGATGGGAGAGGAGCGCCGAAAGGGTCTGAGCGCACCAGAGGCAAAGCGCCGATGGATTCGGCGGAATGATTG
>JBEIEK010000139.1:0-13958 GCA_040382995.1 Planctomycetaceae bacterium | reverse complement strand
GCGGTCGGGGCGGGGAACTTCACGAAGCAGACGGCGAATCAGATCGTCAACACTGACACCCTCCGCCTCTGCACTGAAGGTGGGCACCAGTCGATGTCGCAGCACAGGCAACGCCAGCGCTTCGACGTCCTCAAGCGTCACGTGATAGCGTCCCTTCAGCAGCGCACGGGCCTTGGCCGCCAGCACCAGCTGCTGGCTGGCACGCGGGCCTGGCCCCCAGTCGATCTGCTCACGCACCCACGCTGCCGCGCCCGCCACACCCGGTCGGGCGGACCGCACCAGATCCAGCACGAAATTGCGGACGTGCTGCGGCAACGGCACCAGCCGCACCGTCGCCCGATACTCCAGAATTTCCGGGCCTGAGATCACGGCCTGTGGCACCGAGTGCTGCGTGGACGTCGTGCGGTCAATGATTTCCGCCTCCTCGTCCCGCGTTGGGTAGTCCACAATGACGTTGAACAGAAAACGGTCCCGCTGCGCTTCCGGAAGCGGATAGGTGCCCTCCTGCTCGATTGGGTTCTGAGTCGCCAGCACGAAGAAGGGTTCATCCAGAGTGTACGTTGTGCCTCCCACCGTCACCTTGTGCTCCTGCATCGCTTCAAGGAGTGCCGCCTGAGTCTTGGGTGGAGTGCGATTGATTTCGTCTGCCAGCAGCATCTGCGTGAAGATCGGACCACGGTCAAATACCAGATCCCGATGCCCCGTCTGCCGGTTCTCCTGAATGATATCCGTCCCCGTAATATCAGCAGGCATAAGGTCAGGGGTGAACTGAATGCGATGGAACGACAGCGACATTGCATCTGCCAGAGATCGCACCATTAATGTCTTGGCCAGCCCGGGCACTCCCTCCAGCAAACAGTGACCGCGCGCCAGAATGGCAATCATCAGCTGCTCGACCACCTCCTGCTGACCGACGATCACCCGTGCCACTTCCTGACGGACACGATCACAGGCCGCCACCAGTCGCCGGGCGCGCTGCTGGTCTTCGACGGAATGCGGTTCTTGAGCATTCGACATGCGGAGTCTCTTTGCAACAATTGGAGGAGGGTGGCTTCAGGGGCGGACCCGCGTGGCGGGCGATCGCAGGACATGAACTGTCACTGGGCAGGAGCCAGCAGCATAGGCGGCAAGGGAACACCACGCAAGTAACCGGTATGCCATCGCACTCTCCGACATGTTGGAGTTGCGACTTCAAACGCGTTTCCCCCTCCCGATTCCTGAGACCCATTCGCCCCAGGCCAAAGACCCCTGAGTCCAACGCAGAGCTCCTGCGGCTTCGGCCTGGAATCCACACCATTTTTCGATATGGTTTCACGCCAGCACCCAGACAAATCGCAGCCCCGGCAGACTCGTGATGCTCACTCTCACAGACTTCGGCAGGGCGAGATTTTCCTCGATATCATTCTTCCTGCTGCTGCTGCTGATTTGCACAGCTGCGGTCCAGCGTCTCTGGAACGGACTTGGAAGCGACTTTCCACGACTGCCGCGACTTTCCTTTCGCGGCGCTCTGGCAGGAGTCGTTCTCTGGGGGCTGATGTTTATCGTCGTGCTCACGATGATTTCAGGTGCCCGGGAATTGATGACCCCGGGTGCGTGGGGCAGAACCGGCTTCACGTCGCAACTGGCACTCCCGACCACATCGTCAGTGCAAAACCAGGTGGCTGCAGAGGTGACTCGCCAACTGCAACTCCGGAACAACCGGCAGGGGCATCTGCAGCGGCTGGGACTTGAATTGCAACGCTGGCGCGACCAGCATGGCGGGCAGTATCCAACAGCGGAACAATTTGCGGCACTGCCACAGGAACTGCGGCGGGTCCCTTGTGATCTGCCGGTGGAGTACGTCTATCGGCCTCCCGAGAATTTTGGCAGCGATGTGGATTCCGGCAGGACACCGCTGATCATCGAGCCCGCCATCTTTGGCGATGCGCAGCAGTTCGCCCTGTATCGCTCCGGCATCGTGGCACCAACGGGAGTTCTGCCATGAAATGGCTGTTCTGGACAGCGGGCGCCTTCCTGCTGGGTCTCATCGTCCTGTTTCTTGTCGGCAATGGGCTGATCTTCATCGTCGAAGTCCCATGGCTGGTGCTCTTCGGATGGTGGTCGTTCCTTCAGGGAACGCTGCCTGGATCGTCTTCGGGCAGCAGCCGCTGATTGTACACCCACTGTGGATGGAGCGCGTCCATGCACAAAACCAGTTGCAGACGATTTCAACGCAGCTCACGCAGGAGTCCTCCCGCCGCGATGACACGCTGCCTCCTGCCTGTGAACTGAATGCAAACGCCCAGCCGATGCACAGCCTGCTCACAACCCTGCTGCCCCACCTAGGCGGCGAGTCACAAATTCTCGTCTCCCAAATCGATTGGTCAAAGCCGTGGAATCACCCCGATAATAAGAGGGCGTTCAGCACTGCTGTCGAGGAATATCAGCTGAACATACCAAATCGACCTCAGGCTACGGCGCCTCTGCCTGACGGATACGCTGTAGCCAGTTACGCAGCAAATCAACACGTTTTTCGCTTCGCCCGTCCCCTGCAGCTGGAATCCATAACCGACGGACTGTCCACGACGATTTTCTTTGGCCAGGTCACCGAAAGCCCGTCGGCCTGGGGAGACCCGCTGAATCTTCGTGACCCAGCCAGAGGCATCAACGGCGACCCTCGAGGCTACAGCGGACCTGAAGACAGAGCCTGTTTCCTGTTTGGAGACAGTTCTGTGAGAGCTCTGTCAAAGGACACTGCGCCAGAGATCCTGCGGGCACTGAGCACTCCCGCGGGGGGAGAACATGTTTCCGGGTTCTGAGCGAGGGTCAGAAGGATGTCAACTCGGTCACACCAGCACTGCTTCGGACGCCGTGCGGGAGCGTAACACGCGATTGTCAGCAACCCAGTCCTGCCTTGTGTAGCAGACGGTTGAGGTATCCGTTTCCTGCACCTCGATCTGGGCCAGGCGAAAACCAAAGGCTGTAATTTCGGTGAACAGGCGATGGCACAGATTCTCGACGCTGGTTGGACGATCGAAGACCACCATCCGCAATCGCTCGCCTGTGCGTTCCATATGCCCCTGCAGCGTTTCGTACAGGGGGTCGAACCGGTTGATCAGTAATCCGTGATCGTAGTTCTCTTTCAGCCACGGTTCGATCCGCGCGTCGAAGTCTCCGAACAAGGTGCTGATCTCACCACAGCGTTCCACTTCAAAGACGCAACGCAGGCCATAGCGATGACCATGCAGGTTGCTGCATTTGTCCTGCAGAGTTTCATTGCGGTGGGCAGCGTAGAATTTGTATTGTTTTTCGATCAGCACCTGAACGCTCCTGAAAAAACACGCAGTTAACGAGGCTGGGCAGACGCCCCGGCCACGGGGTTCAGCCGGGAGAATTAATCAGGGACATCAACTCCGCGCGGCTGGCCGCGTCTTTTCGGAATGCTCCGCGCATGGCACTGGTGACCGTCATGCTGCCCTGTTTGCGAACACCACGCATCGCCATGCACGAATGCTCGGCCTTCACGATCACACCCACGGCGCTGGTCCCCAGCCGCTCTTCGATCAGGTCAGCGATGGTTTTGGTCATGCGTTCCTGAACCTGCGGTCGGCGTGAAACCTCTTCCACAACGCGGGCCAGTTTGCTGAGCCCGGTTACACGACCGTTGGGGATGTAGGCCACGTGAGCAACTCCGCGGAACGGCAGCAGATGATGTTCACACATGCTGGTGAACTCGATGTCCCGGACGAGCACAATCTCATCGTAGTTCTCAGCGAAAGTCACATCGAGATGCCGACCTGGATCCAGGTGCAGACCTGCGAACATTTCTTCGTACATCTTTGCCACACGACGGGGCGTCTCCAGCAGCCCTTCACGATCGGGATCCTCTCCGACGGCCCGCAGGATTTGTCGCACCGCGGAACGAATTGTCGTCAGATCCACCGGCTGCTGGCTTCGGCGAACACTGTCTGAGCCGGCTTCCATGCGAACGCACTTGTCAACAAAAAATTCATCGGTTTCCGGAAGGTCTGCGAGGGTTGCGGACATATTCAAGCTCCTGACGAGCGGGGGACGATGGAGTCAGCAAAACGGGCAAAACATTCTTTTGCATCGCTGACCGCCGGATGGTTTGCTCCGTTTTAGGCTGCTTTTTGAAAAGTCCACTCGATGACGTCTCGAAAACGTTCAACCGCGGGCAATCGTGGATGTCGTGACAGCAGCAAACGTTGCAGTCCACAGCAGCCGATCGGAGATCTCAGGAATTCCGGAATTTTCTCCGGACAGTCTGGATTCTGAATTCAGGGGAGTGAAAGATAGCGGTCTCAGTTCCGGGCAGACCCCGGTCGACCGTCGCCCATCAGCAATTTGCGGGGCAGGCAGTCCAGGCGGTGTGTTTTGCGGAATGTGATCCCTGGATGCACGTTGTGCGGTCGATAACGTTCGTCAGCCATCGCCGGGCCACTTGTGTTTCCGCCCATGCGGAGAGTAGAATTCTGGGCAACGGAGTGGGCAGCAGGCGTTCGCTCCTGATCCCACCACCTACGGAGATAAAACATGCAGCGCAGACGTCGGGGAACAAAAAAGCCGGAAAAACAGTCACCGTTCGTGACGGAGTTCGATCAGCTGAAAAAGCGACGGCCGTTCACTGTGTTCCTGGTCGAGGACGATCAGGCCGTGCGCAGCTCACTGGTGGCGGCTCTCAATGAACAAAAGGTCGCTGTTCGTGACTACATGACTGCCATGGAGTTCTACAGGGACTTCCGCGAAAAGCAGCCAGGAGTGCTCATCCTTGACCTGCGACTCCCGGGAATGACCGGCATGGAACTGCAGGAAAAACTCCAGGATGAAAAGTTTGACCTGCCCGTCGTCATGATCTCAGGTCACGCCGATGTCCCCATGGCAGTGCGGGCCATGAAAAATGGAGCCTTTGATTTCCTCTGCAAACCCGTGCGAGCCGAAGAACTCCTGCAGGCCGTCGCTCGCGCCTACGCCCACTTCTACGACGTCGACCATGAAGTCCTGGAAGCTGAACTCGAAGAAACAGACGAAAGCATCAGCCGACTGACCGGTCGCGAACGTCAGGTCCTGGACCTCGTGGTCGAGGGACTGTCCAGCCGCGAAATCTCCACTGAACTTGACGTCAGTACCAAAACCGTCGAAGCCCATCGCGCCCGCATCAACGACAAAATGCGAGCCGACAGTGTGGCACACCTGATTCGCATGTGCTTCGCATGGAACAAAGAACAAAAAGGCTGACAGCACCGGGCCCCTGGCTCTGTCATCAGGCAACCACAAAACAGCCGTGCATTTCACTGCACGGCTGTTGCGTTGCCGGCACTGACCTCAACGTGCGGTAAGATCTCCCGATCCCGCCACCGCGCGGTGCCGCAACGTTGCTCCACCAGTCAGATTGAACACCGTCCGAAATCCGTGCTGCAACAGGATCCGCTGGGCTACGTGACCACGAACCCCCACGCCGCAGCTCACTACGGTCGGCAATGCCGGGTCCAGCTCACTCAGGCGACTACGCAACTCATCCACCGGTATATTGCACACCGAAACAGCTCCGGTGACACCCGCAAGCGGTAGTTTCAAAACTTCAGCAGCCGACCGGACGTCCACAACCTGAAATCCGGCAAGGCTTGCGTCCGCATCCAGCATGTGTGCAAGGCCATCCAGCTCGTTGCAGGCCACGAAGGCGGCCTGATGGATCGGATCCTTTGCGGCTCCATACGGTGGAGCATATGCCAGGTCCAGCCCGGCCAGCTCACGCACAGTGGCCCGAAAACGGATTGCTGTGGCCACCACATCGATCCGCTTGTCAACGCCATCCTTTCCGGTGGCCTGAGCCCCCAGCACGGTTCCGCTGGAGGCCTCGTACACCAGTTTCAGCGTGACAGGTGAAGCCCCCGGGAAGTAGCCGGCATGCTGACCTGCAATGACGGTCGCCGAACGACAGTTGAAGCCCGCTCGAAGAGCCGCTTTCACCGTCAGTCCGGTCATGCCTGCTGCGAGGTCAAAAACACGCAGAATGGCCGTTCCAAGGACGGGTGCGGCAGGCTCGGCACGCCCGGTGGCGGCGTGTTGCCCGGCAAGTCGTCCAGCGCGGTTGGCAGGCCCTGCCAGCGGAACACGGGTCCACTGTGCAGCAGGTTCAGAAAAGTATTCGGCCGCGTCTCCCACTGCATAAATTTGAGGATCAGCAGTCTGGTGGAAGCGATTTGTTAAAATGCCGCCCGTACGCCCGAGGGGCAGGCCAGCGTCCGTGGCGAGCCGGACGTTGGGGCGAACGCCGAGTCCGAGAATGACCAGTGAACCCGGGATTTGCCGACCGTTGCTGAGTTCAACACCTCCGGCGACGCCGTTTTCGACAAGAATTCGCTGCAGCCCGTGCCCGAGATGCAGCTCCACATTGTGCCGCAGCAGTTCCTCATGCAGGGCAGCGGCGATTTCCGGATCGAGTGGAGGCAGAACCTGCGCCTGCTGTTCCACCAGTGCCAAGTTGAAGCCGCGGCGGGCCAGCTGTTCGACAAGCTCCAGCCCGATAAATCCAGCCCCCACCACAACGGCTGTGCGGCTCCCCGCAGACGCCTGCGGCACCGCAGTTACTGCGGCCGTGATGCGGTCCATATCGGCGATGTTTCGCAGCGTGAAGACACCCGCTGCATCAACTCCGGGGACCGGAGGAACCAATGGGGTCGCCCCCGGCGACAGAATCAGCCGGTCCCAGACCAGCTGCGATTCGCTTCCATCAGCGAGATTACGGATGCGAATCGTTCGGGCCGTGCGATCGATCGCAATGGCTTCACAGCGTTCGCGCACATCGATGTTAAAGCGACCTCGAAGCAGGGCCGCGGAGGCCACAAGCAGCCGCCCCCGCTCAGCGATTTCGCCACCAATGTGATATGGCATCCCGCAGTTGGCAAAGGAGACGTAGTCGTCTTTTTCGAGCAGGGTAATGTGAGCATGCTCATTGCAGCGCCGGGCACGCGTCGCGGCGGATGCACCGCCGGCAACACCGCCCACGATTACGATCCGCAACGGTTCTGAACTGGACATGAAAAGACTCCCGGCAATGTTGTGATATCCGGATTGACGCAGGACGTTTCCACATCCATGATCAATCGGAGGTAAAGCGACGGTGCAGGTCTGCGTACAACCCGTGAGCCTGCAGCAGGCTCTGGTGTGTCCCGCGTTCCACAATGCGTCCCTGATCAAGCACCAGCACCAGATCCGCTCGTCGAATCGTACTCAGACGGTGGGCCACGACAAACGCGGTTCTGCCCGCAAGCAGGGTTTCCAAAGCCGTCTGCAGACGATGTTCGGTCTGACTGTCAAGACTGCTGGTGGCTTCATCCAGAATCAGCAGGGCTGGGTCGGCCAGCAACGCACGGGCAAAACAGATCAACTGGCGCTGACCACTGCTGAGATTGCAGCCTGACTCGCCAGTGGAGGTTTCCAATCCCTGTGGAAGGGACTCCAAAACATCACGGCAGCCCAGTTGTTCCAGCACCCGAAAAATTTCCTCCGTCGTTGCCTCAGGACGTGCAAAGCGGATGTTGTCGGCCACGCTGCCACTGAACAAAAAATTCTGCTGTGGCACAATGCCCATACAGCGATGCAGTGTCAGGTCATCAAGCATCCGCGTGTCATGGCCGTCAATCAGTACCGAACCAGTCGTCGGCAGGCAGAATTTAGCCGCGAGGCTGATGAGCGACGACTTGCCGCTCCCTGTTGGACCAACCAGTGCAATTAGCTGCCCGGGACGTGCGCTGAAGGAAACATTGTGCAGCACGGTTTTCCGGCCATCCCACGAAAAACTCACATCGCGAAATTCGACTTGCCCAACGATGCGGGCTGGCTGCGTTGTCGCCGGATCGGCCCAGTCGGGTTCTGTGTCCAGCAGCCGAAACAGACGTTCGGCCCCCGCCATGGCAGTGAGCGCCTGATGATACTGCGTACCAAGAATCGCGATTGGGGCGAAGAACAGTCCTGACATGAACAGAAAGCCAACCACGTCCCCCACGTTGGCAGCGGAGCCCGCTGCAAGCACTCGCCAGCCCCCGGCAAACAACAGCAGTCCGGCCACAAGCTGGCTGTTCAGCTCAAGCAGCGGCTGAAAGGTTCCCTGAGTCTTCAGCACACCGGTATTCCATGCGGAGTGGTCGGCAGCCAGCTCTGTGAATGCCCGGATATTCACGGATTCACGGCAGAACGCCTGAGTCACACGAATGCCCACGATCGACTCCACCAGCGTCGCGGTCACTCGACTCCACGATTCCCGCATGTTCCTCAGAGCAGCGCTTAATCGGGCGTGAAAGCGGTGGTTGATCCAGCGAATCACTGGAACCAGGACCAGCAAAATCAGAAACAGCAGCCGGTCGAACCAGATCATGGCTGCGGCAGCAATCAGCATCTGGATCAGCTGCACCATGGAAACATAGAACACATCCTGAACACCAGCCCGGATGTCCTCCATGTCGGATGTCATACGACTGATCACTCGCCCGGCACGTGCCTGCTGAAACCACCGCAGCGGCATTTTTTGTATGTGTCGAAAAAGCCGCGAACGCAGGTTGCAGACAACCGCTTCTCCAAGCTCCAGAGCCAGTCTCTGGCGATAATGCAGCACAATCTGAGTGGACAGTGCGAGAACCGCAAAGATGCCGGCCCCTGTCAGTACACCAGCAGTGTCGTGCCGCGCTACCGGCCCGCGGATGACCCCCGCCAGACACCACGTGAGTGCCGGCAGCTGCAGTGCGCGAATGATCACCAGCAGCAGCAGCCAAAGACGCTTTGACCCACAGGCCGCCGTGCATTCATACAGTCTGGCAATCAGACGAAAGTCCAGAGGCCGCTGGCGGTCCTCTTCCCGCTCAATATGGCGAGTCAGCGAATTCTGCAGAATGGCAGCATGAGACATGGCAGTGGGTGTTCAGGCAGCACGCCTTGCAGCAGTGCGGACAGGAAAGGGAATGACAATCGGACCAGGCTCAGATCCGGGATTCTGGAGTTCGTTCAGCTGACGATACCACGGACTGCGACGCAGCAGTTCTGCATGGCTGCCGACAGCTTCAATGCGACCTTCTGAAAGCACGACAATTCGGTCCGTTCTGCGCAGCGTGCTGATACGACCGGAAACCACCAGTGACGTGCAGCCACGCATCACCTGCTCCATGGCACTGCGAATCTCCTGTTCCGTTTCCGGATCCACCGCTGAAGCGGCGTCGTCGAGCAACAGCAGTGAGGGGTTCACCAGCAGCGCTCGGGCCAGCGACAGACGCTGCTTCTGACCACCCGAAAGACCACACCCGTGCTCACCCACGAGCGTCTCGTAACCTTCCGGAAGACGCGTGATGAATTCCTCTGCAGCTGCCATGCGGGCCGCTGCAGCGATCTCCTCGGCCGATGCCTCGGGACGCCCAAATGCAATGTTGGCAGCAATGGAATTGCTGAACAGAAAACTGTCCTGAAACACCATGCCGGAGGCTTTGCGAACATCCTCAAGCTGCAGTTCCCGAAGATCACAGCCGTCAAACAGAATCCGGCCGGACGCGGGATCATGGAAACGCTTCAGCAGCGCCAGCAGAGTGCTCTTGCCGGAGCCCACCGGCCCCGTGATGCCCACACACTCGCCCGCTGAAATCCTTAAACAGATCTCCCGCAGCACAGGTCGCCCCGGCACATACTCAAAACACACCCGATCCAGCTCAATCCCCCGTTCAATCGCCGGCAGCCGTTTCGCATTCAAAGCACTGGTGATTTCAATTGGCTCATCCAGCACTTCAAAGACCCGGTCCGCACTCGCCAGGCTCGCCTGAATGCTGTTGGCAATATTCGTGATATGAGCCACCTGGGCCGCAAATTCCTGCAGCAGCCCAGCAAATACAAACAGCCCCGAACCCGCCGATAATTCCCCGCGAATCACCAGATGCCCGCCGTATCCAATCAGCACCAGCAGATTGAACTGTGTGAGCATTCCCATAGCGGGCTGGAAAATCGAGAGTGACCGGAAGATCGAATTACGCTGGTCCCGAATGCGTATGGCGGCACCTTCAAACTGCTCCGCCTGCGACTGCTCCCGCGCAAACCCCTTCACAACCTGCACCCCCTGCAGATTCTCAACCAGCAGGCGAATCAGCTCATCACTGAGCTCGCCCGCACGGCGATAAGCCGGCTGCACCACTCTTGAAAATCCACAGGCGCTCAGCCACAGCAGCGGCGTGGAAGCCAGACAAGCCAGCGTCAGACCGACGTGCACCCTGAGCATCCACAGCAGATACACACCAAGCGTCAGCAGCACCGTGAGCACCCGCAGAGCGACCCCGTCCACAAACTGTCGCACCTGATTGGCATCACTCCCGGCCCTGTTGATCAGCGAACTGCGGACACCCGCGTCGTGAAATCGCAGACTCAACAGCTGCAGACGCGTGTACAAATCCGTCCGCAGACGAATCAGAATCTTTTGTGAGAGCACAGCTGAGGCAGCCGCATTCAGATACTTCATCAACGCCGTTAACAGCGCACTGCACACCACGGCCAAAGCCAGCAATGCAATCACAAACCCTGGAGACCATTGCCGCGGAGGCTCTATCCCAAACGGCCAGCCTGGCGACTGACCCGACGGATTGACACACCAGCTGAGGTAATCAATGCCCAGACCCGTCAAACCCAGCGTCCCCAGCGTGAGCAGCACAAGCACGGTCTGGAGCGCCATGACTCCGGCACATTCGCGGCGATACTCAAACGCAAGTCCAAACAGCCGACGAAGTCGGTCTGAGTTCCTGGACTGTTGACTAAACCCAGCCTGCGGGCCGTTTTCTGGTCTTGAAGACACCCGGCAAATCCCTTTTCCGTTTCGCTGCAGGGCTAAGCCTGCAGCCATGGGCGAACCGTCATGGTGCACCCCGTTTCCTGAGCCAATCAAAATCAGCTCGCCTGTTGTTCCGGGTCGGTTGTAGCAAGTCCACGTTTTCTGCACCAGATGGATTCTGAGCGATGGATGACTTCCAGCATTGGCAGGGGCGCAATCGCCACACTTATGAGAATACCCGGGCTGTGAACTGCGAGTGCAATCACCCCAAAAATGAACAGAATCCCCCGTATCTGAACCGAAAAAACTTGACGAACACCCTTGATTCCTCCCCCGAATTCCCCGGGACTTGTTGCGTTCAGGGGAAAAAAAGGTCAAACTCCCGAAGGTTAATCCGCCTTCCTGCAAATTCTGGGAGAGTACCGTGCGCTGCTTTTCCCCCGCCCGCCTGCCCCGCGTTCTTCCTGCCGTTCTGTCTCTGTTCATCTGCATGTGGCTTCCCGCCACCGCTGCCCCACCGGGACTTGGTCCGGCCGGCGATCTGCAAAGAATTGAATTCGAATCGCAGGGTCCCACAACGCTCGTCGGCCGCAATGCTCGTCGGCAGTTGCTGGTCACCGGTGTCTACTCCAGCGGCCAGCGTCACGATCTGACGCACTCAGTCCGGTACACCGTCGATAAGCCTCAGGTGCTGTCCGTCAATAACGAGGGGTTGGTGGTTCCCGCTGCTGACGGGGCCGCCGTAATCACAGCCGTGGATGCTTCCGGCAAGTCTGCAACCGTCACATTGACCACTGCACACTGCAATGAAGACCTTGCGGTCAACTTCGAGAACGAAATTGTGCCCATCTTCACCAAGCTCGGCTGCAATGCGGGTGGCTGCCACGGAAAAGCTGGTGGCCAGAACGGCTTCCGTCTGTCACTGCTGGGCTTCTATCCTGATGAAGATTACGAGTTTCTGGTGCACGAAGACCGCGGTCGCCGAATCTTTCCGGCCGACCCTGAATACAGCCTGCTGCTGCAAAAGCCTGCCAACGTGCTGCCACACGGTGGTGGTCAGCGGATGTCACCCGGTACCTACGAATGGGACATTGTTTCCCGCTGGATTCAGCAGGGTATGCCTTATGGTTCGGAACAGGATCCGGTCCTGCAGCGGATCGAAGCTGTTCCGGCCGTGCGGGAAATGAACTTCAAGGGCCGCCAGCAACTCTCCGTCCTCGCACATTACAGCGACGGTTCGGTCCGCGACGTGACCCGACTGGCTTCCTACGAAGCCAACCACCCGGAAATGGCAATCCCCAACGCATCCGGCCGCATTACCATCGAAGATGTGCCGGGCGAAGTGGCGGTGATGGTGCGGTTTCAGGGAGAAGTTGGCGTCTTCCGAGCAATTATTCCCCAGGGTCTGCCCGTGAATCGCACGCCTCCCGAAAAGAATTTCATCGACGGGCTGGTGTTTGGCAAGCTTCGACAACTGGGTATCCCCCCCGCTGATGTGTGTGATGACGCTGCCTTTATCCGCCGCGTCACCGTGGACCTTGCCGGACGACTTCCGTCAGTCAGCGAAACCGAGCAGTTCGTGGCCGACAAGGATCCAGCAAAACGCGACCGCCTGGTCGACCGACTCGTCGACAGCCCCGGATATTCGGACTACTTCGCCAACAAATGGGGCGCTGTGCTCCGCAACAAACGCCGCCAGGCCACCGACATTCAATACACCTACAGATTCCATGCGTGGATCCGTCGCGCCCTCCGCGACAATATGCCCTACGACCAGTTCGTACGCTCAGTCCTGACTGCCACCGGAGATTCCGAAACCCATCCGCCTGCTGCATGGTACCGCGAAGTCGCCACATCCACGCAGCAGATGGAAGACGTTGCCCAGCTGTTCCTCGGGATGCGGCTCGCCTGTGCCAAGTGCCATCATCATCCGTTTGAACGCTGGAGCCAGCAGGATTACTACGGTTTCGAGGCCTTCTTCTCACAGGTCGCGCTGAAGAATTCCCGCTACAACCCGCAGCTCAATCAGCCCGATGCCGTCTACGTCAAATCTCAGATCCCCAAGTCCCGCAATCCCCGCACCGGACTGGACGTGCCACCCACGGGACTGGGCGGCAAGCCGCTGGAAATTGCGGCGTGGGACGATGCCCGCCAGCATCTCGTGGACTGGATGGCCGACCCCGCCAATCCCTTCTTCGCCAAAGCACTCGTCAACCGCTACTGGAAACACTTCTTCGGACGCGGCATTGTCGACCCTGAAGATGACCTCCGCGTCACCAACCCACCGTCAAACCCGGAACTGTTGGACGCCCTCTCCAAACACTTTGTCGACCATCGCTTCGACCTCAAGGACCTTGTCCGCACCATCTGCAAGTCCAGCGTCTACCAGCTCAGCAGCGAGCCGTCCCCGGACAACCTCGCGGATACCCAGAACTTTTCCCGCTTCTATCCGCGCCGACTCACCGCCGAAGTCCTGTACGATGCTGTGAACGCGGTCGCCGAAACGCCTTCCAGCTTCGGCACCATTCCACAGGGCACCACCGCCGTGCAGCTTCCGGACAATGGTTTCAACAACTACTTCCTGCAGGTGTTCGGCAAACCCGAAGCGGAAAGTGCCTGTGACTGCGAACGCTCTGCCGAAGCCAACCTCTCCCAGTCCCTGCACCTGCTGAATTCCTCCGATGTGCAGGGCCGTCTGCAGTCCGGCCAGGGCCGAGCCGCCCGTTTCGGTCGCGACAAGGATCGCTCTGTCGAAGACCGCATCACCGAAATCTACCTCGCCGCCTTCAGCCGCCGCCCCACGCCTGAAGAAGTCCGCTTTGTCAGCGAAAACCTCGCAACCTACCCTAACCCCCAGCAAGCGTGGGAAGACGTCATCTGGGCCGTGCTGAACACCAGAGAGTTCCAGTTTGTGAAGTAGGGCAGGTTCCTGCTTCGGCAGTTAGGCAGGTCGAGAAGCTCCATGACGTCCCCGCAAGTGCCTGAGAAACATCGCTACCACGTTTTCGTCAGCCATTCTTCGCATGATCGGCTGGCCTTCGGCAAGAAGGTGTTTAGCAAATTTATAGAAGAATTCCGGCAACCTCTGGAAGCATTACTGGGACTTGTCTCGGGCAAATCGGCGGTTTTCGTCGATGGGCGTGAGATTGAATGGGGCGACGAATGG
>JBEIEK010000138.1:0-13984 GCA_040382995.1 Planctomycetaceae bacterium | reverse complement strand
GCGTCGATCGAAACGGGATCCGTGCTGGAATAGTTTCCATCGACCTGCAGAGCACCGGACTGAACCACGGTGCCGCCGGTAAACGAGGCAGGACCGGTGAGGATCAGCGTGCCTGAGCCCAGTTTGGTGAGTCCGGCGGTGCCGGTGAGGCTGCCGGCGAGATCGAGCACGCCGGCCTGCACATCGACAGCGGACGCATCCAGCTGCAGGGCTGTCTGCACGAGGTTTGGTCCGGCGATCTGAGTAATGTCAGTGCCAGCGTTATCCAGCCGGATGCTGTTTCCGGTGATGGTGTAGCCTGCGGAGGCGAACGCCAGCGAGTAGCTGTTGTTGGCTGTGGTGTCGTTGTTGAGGGAGCCGGTTGCCGCGCCGGTGAACGACAGAGAATCTCCGTCAACGGGCAGGCTGTCGCCGGACCAGTTGGTGTTGCCACCGACATTGGCGGACCATGAGGAACTGATGTCACCCACCCATGAGATGGTGGCGGGGAGGACTCGTTCTTCGAGGGATTCGGGGAAGGAGCGGAAGGCGCTGGCGGTGGCGAGGGTGGTGAAATTTTTGCGCCGCGGGCGTTTGATTGCAGTTTGTTTCCGGCCAGACATCCAAATCCGGGAGCAATCCTGAAGCCATCTGGTGAGTGACATAACCGAGGTCCAGAGACTCGCGGCAGCTGCGCGTTGCCCGTGTGCGATGGCTGAAGCGAGAGAAGTGCTGAGGCGGTGTCCGGGGAGCGAGAGTGATCTCGACTGGGCTGACTCAACCGTTCCCCATACCCATGAATCGCCCGCTGGCCGCGGGTTCGAATTCCTGCGACGACGGGGGCGATTCGGTGACAAATGCAGCACTTTCCGGAAATCCGTTGAGCAATTTTGCGGAAATCATCAATTTCGCTCAATTTACCTCGGGTACTCAATCAATCCCGAATTGCGGCCTTGTATTCGACGAACTCGGGAGTAGACTCGCGCGATCGTTGGCAACGAATCCGTTGCTGCCCCCATCACCGTCCCTCACGCACAGTACAGATTTTCGCGGCTTACGGTGTTCCATGGCTTCGCAATCAGCGGACACATCGACTGGGATGCTCGGCCGAGTCCAGGCCGGGGATACTCACGCGTGGGCTGAATTCGCCGAACGTTGTCGCAGCGTGGTGACGGACTGGTGTCGCTGGCACAATCTGCAGTGTGCCGACACCGACGATATCGTGCAGGAGACGCTGCTGGTTGTGATGCACAAGATCCGCGGGTTTGACCGAGCGGGTCGGGGCAGTCTGCGTGCATGGCTGCGGGGTATCGCATGGCGGTGCTGGTGTCGGGCGGTGGCCAGGGCAGACCGTGCCACCCCTGAATCGCTCAGAAGTCTGCTGCAGTCCTCTTACGACGACATTGCACAGCTGGAGGCCGAGTACGACCGGTTAGCGCAGCTGGAGTCTTTGCAGAAAGCGATGGCGGTTGTGCAGCGTCGGGTGACGTCGAATACGTGGCAGGCATTTTGCCTGACGGCACTGCACAATCATTCGGGCGCACAGGCCGGGGAGGTTCTGGGAATGACGGCGGACGCCGTGCATTCGTCCCGGGCGCGTGTGCAACGTTTAATCAGCGCCGAAATACGGCGACAGTCCTCCAATCCAACATCATGACGTGCAAATCTTATGGATACCAATTTCAGCTGTGAATTTCAGCTTTTCATCGAGGACTACATCAACGGCACCCCCGATGAACTGCTCGCTGAAGCCATTGAATCCCACCTTCCGCAATGTGCGGTCTGTCGAAAGCTGCTGGAAGCCACTCTGAACTCACAACCTGCCCCCGACTGGCTGCAGCTGCTCAGACAATCCAATCAGACTCCATCACCATCGCTGGCAGAAACGGCCAGTCGGCCCAGGCCCTTGCATGCAGCTGAAGCGTCGGCTGCTGAACCAGCATTGAGGTTGACGAGCCAGCCGTTGCTGCCATCCCGATTTCGCCTCATCCGGCAAATCGGAGTTGGTGGCATGGGGGGAGTCTGGGAGGCAGTGGACCTTGTGCTGCAGCGTTCGGTCGCCGTCAAAGTGCTGAAAAGTTCTGCTGCCATCCATGAGCAGCAGCGACTGCTTCAGGAGGGCACCGCACTTGCAAGACTCACGCACCCTGGCATCGTGCGAATTTATGAAGTGATTCTGTGCCGTGACCAGCCAGCGGTGGTGATGGAACTTGTCAATGGGCCTGCACTGGATGAGTATACCCGGGATCGGGTGATAGCGGAGCGGGAAGCTGCGTTTCTGTGCATGCGGATTGCGGCTGCCGCAGCGCATGCTCATGACAACAACGTGATCCACCGCGACCTGAAGCCTTCAAACATCCTGCTCAGTCCGGCGTCGACGGGAACTGAGGCGGACCTTGTGGGAATCCACAGTCAGTGGCTGCCGATGATTTCCGACTTTGGTATCGCGAGATTGGTTGACGAAAACACGATTACTCATGCTGGCCAGATTCTCGGTACTCCTGCTTATATGGCACCTGAGCAGACAGCGGGACAGCCATCGGCCATTACGGCTTCTGTTGATATCTACGGCATTGGCGCGATTTTGTATCATCTGCTGACGGGCCGACCTCCTTTTGTGACGGATCATTCCAGTGCCACGCTGGCTTTGCTTCGTGACGCGGATCCTCTCGCCCCTCGACTGCTCAGACCCGGCCTCTCGCCGGACCTGGAAAACATCTGCCTGAAATGTCTCGCGAAAAGACCTGGTGAACGATACGTCAGTGCCGCAGCGCTGGAGGCCGACCTTGATGCGTTTTTGCAGGGGCGTCCTGTGGCGGCTCGGCCTGCCGGACTAATCCTGCGAACGCTCAAGTGGGTCCGTCGAAACCGCTTGCCCGCCAGCTTCCTTACGGCGACGCTGTCATTACTGATTGCTATCGTCTGCCTGTCGCTGCTGTTTGCTCATCGGCAGCGCGAGGTTCGGGAGGTGGCCGAGACGGCAAAGAGAACAGCTGAGAGTGAATACAAAAATGCAGTTATCACCCGGCAGAAGCTGGAGCGAAAGCTGGAGGCTGCCGTGGAAGGGATGGACGAGCTGATGGAGCTGATCGGCAACCCCAATGCGTTTCGTTCTCCGCTGTCGGCTGAGCAGATGAGTCGCTTTAACGTCAACGCGTTGAAGGTGTACAAGGATTACATTGACCACTTTGGTCTGGACAGGATGACCAGGCCTCGTGACATACTCGTGGCCGTGCGATACTTTTCTCTGCTTCTGCACACGGATCCGGCAAAGTGTCAGGTGGCGGACCTGCAGCGTGTGGCGGATGTGTTCGCACGCATGTCGCCGGAGCAGTTGAACGCGGCTGGCATGTCGGAACTTCGCTGCAGGTTTCTGGAGGTCAGTGCGCGGGCGGCAGCGCATCGTTTGGAGTATTCAGTGGCTGCTGATTTGTGGCTGCAGGCAGCTGAGCTGCTGGCTGTCGATATCGGGACGGGCGATAAGCCGTCGGCACAGCAGGTTGTGCAAATGCGCAATCAGGCGGGGATGTGTATGAACGCCGCGCTTGAGTTTGCCCGGAGCCATGATGCTTCCCGGGCTGCTGATGCGGCGGGCGAAGCCTGTCGGATCCTGCGTGTGGTGCTGAGTGCCGAGCCCAATTCGCATATCGACCACATGCGACTGCTCGACTATTCACTGGGGCATCTGGATTTCCTCCGGCAAAAAGGTGACGCACAGTCAGCACGAATCGTCGGCCAGGCGGCACTCGATTTCTGCCCCGCGTCCGGCTACCCCGCTCCTCACATGCAACAAAATGTGGACCAGGCGCGGGCAGCTCTGGCGGCTGCGCTTGGCCGCATGGCACCATGACGCCGCATGGCACCATCACGCTGCGTCCACCGGCTGAATACCCGGCCACGTTCCGCCGGTAGCTTGACTGCAGGCGGGATCCCGGAGTTAATACGGTCTGGGGTTCAACAGGCGAATGTGGAGTGCAAGCCATGGGTCGGGTGATTCTGTCTCTGGATCAGGGGACGACAAGTTCCCGAGCGATTGTGTTTGATGCGGATGGAACGCCATTGGCGATTTCGCAGAAGGAGTTTGCGCAGCATTTTCCGCAGCCTGGCTGGGTGGAGCACGACGCGGAGGAAATCTGGTCGACTCAGCTGGCCGTTGCGCGGGCGGCGCTGCGGAAGGCGAAAGTGGCAGCTCGAGACGTAGCGGCAATCGGCATCACCAATCAGCGTGAGACAACGGTGATGTGGGACCGGCGAACGGGGCGGCCGGTGTATAACGCGATTGTGTGGCAGGACCGCAGAACCGCGGGACATTGTCAGCGGTTGCAGCGGGGCAGTCATGCGGCTGAGTTTCGCAATCGCACGGGGCTGGTTCTGGACGCCTACTTTTCGGGGACAAAAGCTGCGTGGCTGCTGCAGCATGTTCCGGAAGCGCGGAAGCTGGCGAAATCCGGGCAGCTGGCATTTGGTACCATCGACAGCTGGCTGCTGTGGAAGCTCACGGGTGGCCGGGTGCATGCGACGGACGTGTCGAACGCGTCGCGGACGCTGATGTGCGATATTCACCGGCTGGCATGGGATGAGGAGCTGTTGAGGGTGTTGCGGGTTCCCGCGGAAGTGCTTCCGGAAATATGTTCTTCCAGTGGCGTTTTGGGGGAAACAGACAAGGATATTCTGGGGGCTGCGATACCGATCAGTGGCATCGCGGGGGATCAGCAGGCGGCGCTCTTCGGTCAGCAGTGTGTTCAGCCTGGTATGGTCAAGAACACCTACGGCACTGGGTGCTTTATGCTGATGAATACTGGTGTGAAGCCACGGGCTTCATCCAGAAACCTGCTGACAACGGTGGCGTGGCGGATCGGGGACCGAACGGAGTATGCATTGGAGGGGAGTGTCTTCATCGCGGGGGCTGTGGTGCAGTGGTTGCGGGACGGTCTGGGAGTGATTCGGCATTCTGCGGACGTAGAGAAGCTGGCGCTGAGTGTTCCGGACAATGGTGGCCTGTATCTGGTGCCGGCGTTTACGGGTCTGGGTGCACCGCACTGGGACGCCGGTGCGCGAGGACTTGTAGCTGGAATTACTCGCGGCACCACCTCGGGGCACCTTGCGCGAGCGGCGCTGGAGGCGATCGCCTTTCAGGTGGCTGATGTTCTGGATGCGATGCGCCAGGACGCGGGGATTCGCATTTCGTCGCTGCGGGTGGACGGCGGGGCAGCTGTGAACAACACGCTGATGCAGTTTCAGGCGGACATTCTGGGAGTGCCGGTGGTGCGACCTCGTGTAGCGGAGACAACGGCATTGGGGGCGGCCTGTCTTGCGGGGCTGGGAGTGGGGGTTTGGCGAAACCTGGAGGAGCTCGGGGGACAATGGCAGGAAGACCGCACGTTTGAGCCGGGGATGGGGAAATCAGCGGTGGAGAAGCTGCGATCCGGGTGGAGGAAAGCTCTGGATCGCAGCCGGGGCTGGATCGAGGAATCGTAACGACCCTGCGTTTTGTTCAGCTTCGGTGCAGAAAATTCGCGCGGCGAGTGGGCATTGCCCATTTTTCGGGCTATGATTTGACAGCTGCCCCCAGTAGACATCGCAGAGGGATCACACGGTCCGGTCTTCCCCGCACTGGCCTGAAGTCTAGCCGATGAATTTCCTGTTCGCAGCTTGAATTCCCCGGGGTTCTTTGTCCAGAATCCCGGCGTGTCACTGACCTGTGGTAACGGACCCGAACGGAACAGAGCCGTGTCAGAGTCTGATCCTGCACAAAAATCCAAACCGTCGACAAAAGTCACGCAGCTTGGTGATTTCGAGCTCCGAAAAGAGCTCGGCCAGGGTGGCATGGGGAAGGTGTATCTGGCTCGGCAGATCAGTCTGGATCGGCTGGTGGCCATCAAGACACTTTCAAGAGAGCTGTCAAAAAAGCCCGACTTCGTGACGCGATTTGAGCGTGAGGCGCGGGCGATGGCAAAGATTGACCACCCGAATGTGGTCAAGATCTACGCGGTGGATTCCTTTCAGGGAATTCATTTTGCTGCCATCGAATACATCGACGGTCGCAGCATCCAGAAAGAGCTGGATGAGCGTGGGCGGCTGAGTGTGGGCGACGCGCTGCATGTGGCGATTATCTGCGCCGAAGCCCTGCGGCACGCGCACATGGAAAACATGGTGCACCGGGACATCAAGCCGGACAACATCCTCGTGACGCGCAAGGGTGTGGTGAAAGTGGCCGACTTTGGTCTTGCCAAGGCAGTGGATGACGACGTCTCGATGACTCAAAGCGGCACGGGCCTGGGAACGCCTCTGTACATGGCCCCCGAGCAGGCTCGAAATGCGAAGCACGTGGATCAGCGTGTGGACATTTACGCTCTGGGAGCATCGCTCTACCACATGCTCACAGGGAAGCTGCCATTTGTCGGCAAGACGACTCTGGAAGTGATCATGGCCAAGGAAAAGGGCACCTACGCCTCAGCGAGGTCGCTCCGCCCCGAGGTCCCGGAAAAGCTGGATTTGATTCTGGACCGGATGCTGGCGAAGGATCCGAAGCATCGCTACGGCACCTGCGAGGAATTGCTGAAGGATCTCATGTCCCTGGGGTTGCACAGTGAAAGTCTGAGCTACATCGAGGGTGGAGGTGTGTCGGCCGCTGGTCCAGGTTCGCCACTCACGGCAATCTCTCAGGCCCGACGCAGCGCGGTTCCGGCACCCGCGCCGGTTCGCGACTCCAGCATGCAGCAGACAACCCGAATCTGGTTCGTCCAGTTTGAAGATGCGAAAGGCCAAACGGTCGTAGAGAAGCATTCCACGGGGCGAGTGCTGAAGATGCTGGCGGCCGGACAATTGACTGCAAAGGCTCGGGCAAAGGCATCTGCGGATGGGACGTATTATCCGCTGGCCCAGTTCCCAGAGTTTGCGAAATCGGTTGAGGACAGTCTGGCCCGGCGGACGGCGGCGATTCGCAAGGAAGACATGAAGAATTTGTACAGTCGCGTGGATCGCGACCAGAAGATGTTTTACCTGAAACGGAAGTTCAAGGACTTCTTTCGCAACATCGTCGGGATCGCATCGCTGATTGTGTTGTTGCTGGTGCTGCTGGTAGCAGGTTGGCTGCTTTATCAATACGGCAGTCAAATGCCGGCAAAGCTTGCAGAGATGGTGGGTTTTGGAGACCAGTCCGGCGAGCCTGCATCCGGAACAGAGTCGTCGACGGACGGCGGCCTGGTTCCTGAGGGCACGGTGAAACAGCGTTGACCCACGGACAGGCAGAAAACAGGATGACCAGCGGACTTTCTTCCGGTCAGCGTGCTGACCCGATTTTCGCGTGTCCCCCGCAGGTTTACAACGAGTTGCAGACTGACGGTGGTCAGTTGCGAGCACACTGGCAGCGGTTTCTGCAGATTTTTCGCAGCGTTCCAGTACAGGAATTCGCGCGGCGAAATCGGCAGGCGGAGCGGATGCTGCGGGAGAATGGGGTCACGTATCATTCGGTGATGGGTGGTGGCGAGTCAGCAAGGCCATGGCGACTGGACCTTCTGCCGATGCTGATGGGGGCCTCCGAATGGGGCGTGATTGAACGCGGACTGGCTCAGCGAGCGCGATTGCTGAACGGACTGATCGCGGACATTTATGGTTCGCGAAGGCTGGTGGAGCAGGGTTTCGTGCCGGCTCCGCTGCTGTACGCCAACCCTGAATTCCTCAGACCATTCACCGATCTTCATCGCCCTGGCGGGGCTCCGTTGTTTCTGTACGCAGCAGAATTAGCGCGGCGGGGTGACGGTCAGTGGTGCGTGATGGCGGACCGTTCCGAGGCGCCAGCGGGTCCGGGATTCGCACTGGAAAATCGGATTGTGAGTTCGCGGGCGATGCCGGCGAGTTTCAAGCAGATTCCGGTGGAGCGCCTGGCGCCGTTTTTTGTGCGTCTGCAGAATTCTCTGCGGCGACGTGTGCCGCGACCAATTGAGCAACCTCGCACAGTGCTGCTCAGCAGTGGCCCAGGCCACCCTTACTACTTTGAGGACGTTTACCTGGCCCGTTATCTTGGCTACACGATGGTCGAGGGCGGAGACCTGGCGGTGCGTGCCGACAATGTCTACATGAAGACGCTGTCGGGGCTTGTGCCTGTGGACATCATCCTTTCGCGATGTGCGGAGGCGGGGCTGGATCCGCTGGAACTTGGCAGTACCTCAGAGCACGGAGTGCCGGGACTGCTGAATGCCATGCGGTGCGGTAACGTGACCATTGTAAATACGCCGGGCTGTGGCATCACAGGGGCTCCTGTTTTTATGTCCTGTCTGCCCGGCTTGTGCCAGCATCTGCTTGGTGAAGAACTCCTGCTGCCCTCAATCCCCACGTGGTGGTGCGGCAACCCGCAGGACCTCGCTCTGGTCCTCGAACGGCTCCCGGAACTCGTGCTCAAGCCTGCCTTCCAGAAAAGCGGCGGCGAAGAAATCCTGTGCAGTGAGCTGTCAGTGCGGGAGCGGACAGAGTGGCAGCAGCGGCTGCAGCGTGAACCCTGGGCCTGGGTGGCTCAGGAAAAAATTTCGCGATCCGGTGTTCCTGTCTGGACGGACTCCGGCATTCGCTGCGGGCATGTGGCACTGCGGGCGTTTCTGGTGGAGGACGAGCAGCGCTGGCATCTGATGCCCGGGGGGTTGATCCGGATCGCTCCGGACGCCGGTCCCATGCAGCTGTCTGTAGCGGGTGGGGACAGCAGCAAGGACTTGTGGGTGCTGGCTGAGGGCCGCGTCGAGGCGGTGACTCTGTTGACACCGCAGGACCAGCCTGCCGAGCTGCGGCGAACGACGGCGTTGTTTCCCAGTCGAGTGGCAGACAATCTGTTCTGGCTCGGCCGAGCGCTTGACCGCTGCGACTTTCTGGCGAGGCTGGTGCGGGCACTCGCAGAGCGTCTGGCGGGTGAGGGGGGCGCGGAGGCGACGGAGATTCGGTTTCTCACGCGCGCTTTGTGCGAGCAGGGGCAGCTGGAACCGGGTTTCGCGGTGGACGGAATGAACACGCAGCTGCCGGCGCTGGCCGAATCCCTCCCGGCGGCAGTGTTTGATCCGTCGGATTACGGTGGTCTGGCGCGGAGTGTCAGAGATCTGACACGGCTGGCATCGCTTGTTCGGGACTGGATCAGCCCCGATACGTGGCATCGAGTCAATGCTGCTGCGGAGTCTTTCTGGGCGACTCCCGCTCGTGACTGGCGCGATCTGGCGGATGTTGTGGCAGCTTCGTCAGCTCTGATCGGAGACTGCGCCTCGATCAGCGGGCTGATCGCAGATGGCATGAACCGCGGGCCATCATGGCGGTTTCTGGAGCTTGGGCGGAGTATTGAGCGAGCTGCGGCCACGGCACGGCTGCTGATTACGGCCGATCTCCGCAGGGCGGCAGGTCCACCTCTGCTCAGGACCCTCATCGAAGTGCTCGACGTGCGGATGACCTACCGATTTCGATACCGCGAAAACCTGCAGCGGAATGCGGTGCTGGATCTTGCGATCACGGACGAAACCAACCCGCGGTCGCTTGCGTTTCAGGTGGAACGACTCGTGCAGCACGTGGATCGGCTCCCGGGGATCGCTTCACAGCCCCTGCGATCAGCTGACATGCGATTGGTGATGGAGGCTGCGCATGCGATCCGCATGCTGACGGCTGAAGATCTGTCGAGTGGCAGCCTGAAGACAGTACTGATGGCCCTGAAAACCGTCGAGGACGCGGTACTCAGACTTTCGGACACGCTGACCAGTCGCTACCTCGTGCACTCCGGAAATGCTGTTCACGCCATGCCGGGTCGGGAGAGTGTCTGATGCGCTACCGCGTCACTCATCGGACCACCTACTCGGGATCGGACCCGGTTTCCGTGGGGCACAATCAGGCCTGGCTGGAGTTTCGCCAGTGTGATCGGCAGCAGGTGGAGTCTTTTTCGCTGCAGATCTCACCTGAGCCCTCTGTGCGGACGCGCCGTGTGGACGCCTTTGGCAATCCAGTGCATCTGTTTTCCTTCAGTGAGGGCTATCAACGGCTGGAGGTTTCGGCAGTGACGGTGGTTTCCGTGCGTGCCGACAATTCGGCAGCGGTGTCGGTTGCAGCAGAGACTTCGCGGGAGGCCTTGTTGCAGCGATCGGCTCAGAGTGATCCCTGGTTGTTGGAAGCGCAGGAGTTCAGGTGGCCGTCTCCGCGAGTGGAGTGGACCGCTGAAATTCAGGCGTGGGCAGCGAAGAGTTTTCCGGCCGGTCGTCCACTTCTCGAATGCCTGCAGGAACTCACAGCCCGAATCCATGCAGACTTCACTTACGATGCTCAGGCCACCACGGTCAACACACCGGTGAAGCAGGCGTTTCAACTGCGTCGCGGTGTCTGTCAGGACTTCGCGCACCTGCAGACTGCCATGCTGCGATCACTGGGACTGCCCGCGCGGTATATCAGCGGCTACCTCCGCACAATTCCTCCGCCGGGCCGTCCGCGGCTGGTGGGCGCTGACGCCTCACATGCCTGGCTGGCAGCCTATGTGGGGCGCGGACAGTGGCTGGAACTGGATCCAACCAACAACCAGTTGTGCCTGGCCGACCATATCGTGCTGGCCTGGGGCAGAGATTACAGCGATGTACCGCCGGTGACAGGCGTATTTGTCGGCGGCGCGGGCCATCGCCTTGCGGTGAGCGTGGATGTGCTGCCACTTGAAAACTGACGGCAGAGGTTCACACCCGCTCCATCAGGCGGCGCGGCGAACTTCATGCAGTGGTGCGGCAGACTGCCACGACCAGCCTGACATGTTCTCAAGCACTCGGTCAGCAACGCTCATGGCGGCGACGGCGGCGTCACCAGTGACGCGGGGCTGTTCCCCGCTGCGAATGCAGTCCACGAAGTTCTGCAGTTCGGCCGTGAGTGCATCCGCAGAAGACGCCTGCGTTTCCTCACGCGGAATCCACTTGCTGAAGACTTCGTCCCTGAGTGAGAGTGGGTTGGGAGTGACGGAGACGATGTCGTGAACCATTCCCGGATTCGCCGCCATCGCCGGACAGGGTTTCCAGCAGACCACCTTGCGACTTTGCAGATCCGCTGCAGCGTATCCGGTAGTGCTCCACACCTGAATGCTGCGTTCCACGACGGGATTGACGCGGCTCACTGCGAGGTCGACGATAATGCCTCCGCTCAGCAGCAGTCGGGCATTGGCGAGATCCTCGTGAGGTCCAAATGCAACAGCGCCAAAAGATTCAACACGCTCCACGCTGGCCCCGGTCAGGGCCAGAACGAGATCAATATCGTGAATCATCAGGTCGTGAACCACTCCGATGTCGGTGGATCGGAAGGTGTATGGACTGTATCTCTGACAGCGGATATGGAGTGGGCACCCAATTTTTTCCCGGAGCAGTTCGAAGGCCGGGTTAAAGCGTTCGACGTGGCCAACCTGCAGCAGGCTGCGACGGAAGCGGGCGATATTTCGCAAAGTAACGGCGGCATCAAGGGAGTGAGCAAGGGGCTTTTCGACGAGAACGGCGACGCCCTGTTCAAGGAAGGGTCGAGCCACATCCAGATGGGCGGTCGTGGGAACGGCGACCACCACACCATCCACCCTACCGAGCAGTTCTGCAGGGGACGCCAGCCAGCGGGTGCTGTGCTTCTCTGCAACCGCTCTGCCCTGAGCCTCGCGAGAATCGACGACGGCGACAAGATCGGCACCGGGCAGTCCGGCAAGAATCCTCGCGTGGTGCTGACCCAGCGCGCCAACTCCAATCACACCAATACGAACGCTCTTCATGCTGCCCTGACATCCTCTGAAAACTGAGTTTTGATTTCCGCTGCCGGTCGATTGCGGATGGCCTCGCGAGCGCGGCCCAGCTTCCCTGCCTTCTGATTGTCGAGGAAGGTGAGCAGTTGTGAGAGTTCGATGGGAAGCGTGCCTTCGAGGGTATCGAGGAAGTGCTCGCGAACCTCCTCGACCGGACGGTTGCGGCGATACAGGAGCCGAAAGGCTTCTTTGATGACCTCAATTGTGCTGTTGGAAATTCCCGCCCTGCGCATACCGACGACGTTGATGGTACGCACAGTGGGATCGTCGCTGCCTGCTGCGAGCATAAATGGCGGGATGTCATGGGGGACCCGACAGCCACCACTGACAAAGCTCAAACGACCCAGAGTTGAAAAGTGATGCACGACGGAATTGCCGGAGACAATCGCGTTGTCGTGGACATGAACGTGGCCTCCCAGAAGCACACCGTTCACAAGGATCACATGATTAAAGATGCGACAATTGTGAGCGACATGGCTGTTGGCCATGAACATGTTGTGGTTCCCGATCCGGGTCACACCATCTTCCTTCTCGGCGCCGCGATTGACGGTCACCCCTTCCCGGAAGATGTTGTTGTCGCCGATGTGAATTTCGGTCTGTGAGTCCTGCCAGCTGACATCCTGGGGATCACCTCCAATGACGCAGTTGGCCCAGAAGCGGTTGCCGCTGCCAATTCGCGTTCGGCCGGTCACCACAACGTGACTCATCAGGACGGTCTGATCGCCGATTTCCACGTCAGGCCCGATCAGGCAGAACGGGCCGATGACGACGCCATTGCCAATTCGGGCAGCCGGGTCCACGTGGGACAGAGGTGAAATCCGTGTATCCATGCTGGTATCCTGGACGGAGCGACGAAGGGGTCAGGCGGCACGAGCGGGAACAAGACTGCTGTTGTCGGTTGTCGACAGAATCTGAGCCATGACATGATTGAGTTTATGACCACTGCGACGGGCGACGATTCGACCGGCAAGAGCTGCTCCGGACAGTGACAGGTCCCCGATGCAATCGAGAATCTTGTGCCGCACGGGCTCGTCCGGCCAGCGAAGTCGGTTGTCAACGACCGAGCCATCCGGGGCGAAAACCACGAGATCGCGACCAGTGAGGTGACGGCCGTACCCCTGGGCCTGCAGAGCGTCAACCTCGGCGGACATCACAAAGGTTCTCGCCGCTGCAATCTCATGCAGAAATGTTTCGGGGCTGATCGCCAGGGCCAGCGACTGCCGCCCCAATGGTGATTCCTGGCCGTAGTCAAGCTGGTAGCTGATGACAAGGTCATCGGTCATTGAGGGGACCGCTTCCAGCCACTGTTCTGAAGCCGGATCGGAAATTCGCTGACAGCGGTCAACTGTGATCAAACGGCGGGCTGCCGATTGCTGATTGATTCCGGCCTCAAGGATAGCTTCGCAAAAGGGGAGGCAGGATCCGTCCACAGCCGGCACTTCCGGGCCGCGGATTTCGACGAGGCAATTGTCGACGCGGAGGCCGGCCAGGGCTGCCAGCAGATGCTCGACCGTCTCCACCGTGGCCCCGCGTGAGGCGAGAATTGTGCGGCGGGACCCGGGCACGACAAATTCCGTTCTTGCTGCAATTTCCGGACGCTCGGGCAGATCAACGCGGCGAAAGGCGATTCCGAAATTCTCGGGCGCTGGCAACATTCTGATGCGAGCATCAACTCCGTGAAAAAGTCCCCTGCCGGACATAACCGCCGGGCGTGCCAGCGTCTGCTGCATCCCGCACTCTGATTTCCAGCCTTCCATTCCTGCCCCCGGAGCGAGTTTTCCAGTTTGATTCTCGGGGGGGTGGGCCCGTGCAGTCACGGACCCACCGCCTCGAACGATTGCCACAGGTTCCCTGCGACTATTTCCTTGGGGCTGCTGTTCCACTGGTGGTGCGAACAGGAGTTCCGGTCTGGGAAGACTCGTACTGCTTGTTCAGAGACTGCAGAACCACCTCAGTGATGTCATTCTCGCCTCGATGGTAAACAACCTGCTTGTTCATGCGCTGAACAGCTTCTGCCGGTGGCGTGTCGTCTTCAATATCCTTGCTGTCAAAGCGGATAACGACGGTGTAGTCAGCAAACTCAGCGTACTTCTTGATCATGCTGGTTGTGTCAGCATAGATGGTCTTGAACATTTCTGATTCGCGACGGGCAAGTTTTCGCTGGGTTGCGGCACGGAAGGCTTCGAATTCCCCGCGAGCATCGAGAATGCGTTTTTCAGCCGCTTCGTATTCAGG
>JBEIEK010000137.1:0-14064 GCA_040382995.1 Planctomycetaceae bacterium | reverse complement strand
TCAGGGCTGCCGGCCAATGTCGTTTTGCAACCAGAGCCCGACGGGCAACGGGATTCGCTGCTGTCGAACTGCTTTCCAATCGACTACAACGCACTTCTCATTCCGAAAACCCAGGATTCATTCAATCGCGTCTCCGCTGGCGAACGATCGTCAACAAAAAATCGCCGAGACAGGACGGTGTCGAGACACTCGGGATACCTGTTCGGTTGCGTATCCTGCTTATGCCCCTGTTGGTCTCCATCCCCCTTTTCCAGTCCGGTCTGGCCCAATCAGCATCCGGCATTCGTCCGTCAGAACAATTCCACAAAAAGAATTCTCTCATACCATTCCTAAGGGGTTCGTTAACATTCCACCAAATACCGATTGACTCAAACCACCACACCCCTAAAATGGCCCCGCATCACACCGCGTCTTCCCGCCATCCTGCAACCTGCTATCATCCCGCTCCACCACTGCGGTCGCCACACGGCCAACAATCCCCACTCCACGATTTCCACTCCTCCGTCACAGGCTGTCGCTCCATGTCCGCATCTTCTGCTGCACCTTCTGCCGGACCCGCGGCTGCCGAACAGGACGTCTGGACCGTGCGGCGGATCCTGGAATGGACCACCGGATTCCTCCGTCAAAAGGGCATCGAATCCCCGCGTCTGGAAGCCGAAATTCTGCTCGCCCACGCTCGCGGCTGCCCCCGCATCCGGCTCTACACCGACTTCAACACCCCCCTGTCAGACACCGAACGCGCCACCATGCGCGACCTGGTCACTCGCCGTTCCCGCCGTGAACCCATCGCCTACCTCGTCGGCCACCGCGAATTCTACGGGCGCTCCTTCGACGTCACCCCCGCAGTGCTCATTCCACGCCCCGAAACCGAAACACTGATCGACGTCTGTCTCGAACTCATCCCCACCGACCGTCCTGCACAGCTCATCGAAGTCGGCATCGGCTCCGGTTGCATCGCGGTCACACTGGCCCGCCAGCGTCCCCTCTGTCAGCTCACCGCCACCGACATCTCCTCAGCCGCCCTCCAGATCGCCGCCCGCAACGCCGCTCGCCACGAAGTCGCCGCCCGCATCACCCTGCTCGAAGGCAACGCCCTGCAGCCCCTGCTCCCGAACAGCTCCCTGTTCGACGGCATCGTCAGCAACCCTCCTTACGTCACCGATGGCGAGCGCGGACAGCTGCAGCCCGAAATCGATCTCCACGAACCCGCTCTGGCCCTCTACGCAGGCCCGGACGGGCTCGACGTTGTTCGCTCCATCCTCACCCACGCCCCCTCACTGCTCAAACCCGGCGCCTTCATCGCCCTCGAACTCGACCCCCAGCAGTGCTCCCTCGTCTCCTCACTGCTTAAACACGCCGGCTTCGATCACATTCGCGTTCACCAGGACGCAGCCGGACGCGATCGGATTGTGCAGGCGGTGTTTGCAGCCCCATGCCTCGCTGAACCACAGCCTGCGTAACGCCCGAACGGGGGCACGCTGAATCCGTCGGAGAAAATTCTTGCAGCAGTACTTTTGCATTCAGGGAGGAACGCCACTGACTGGCACAGTCACAGTCAGCGGCAGCAAGAATGCGTCGCTGCCCATCCTCGCCGCCTCGCTCGCCATCCAGGGCGCCTGCGTCATCCGCAACCTGCCGGCGCTCCTTGACGTGCAGACCATGCTGCTGCTGCTGCAATCCACCGGCGCCCGAATTTCCGTTCCCGACGACACCCACCCACAGCTCAACTGCATCCCGCACTGCGTCCGTGTTCATCCGCCTCAAACCGCCCCCGCCCCGGCCGACGCAGCGCTCGTCCGCCGCATGCGCGCCGGCATCTGCCTTCTCGGACCAATGCTCGCCCGGTTCGGCACCGCGTCCATCCCACTGCCTGGCGGCTGTCGCATCGGACCGCGGCCCATCGATCTGCACCTCAAAGGCCTCGCTGCGCTCGGCGCCGATCTGCAGATCACCGACGGCTGGGTCCACGCCCGCGCAAAACAGCTCACAGCCGCCGACATCGACCTCACCGGCCCCGCCGGACCCACCGTCACCGGCACCTGCAACGTCCTTTCCGCTGCAGTGCTCGCCCGTGGCACCACCCTCATCCGCAACGCAGCTCAGGAACCGGAAGTCCACGAGCTCGCCCGATTCCTCACCGCGGCCGGTGCCCGCATCGAATTTCCCCAACCGGGAATCATTCAGATTCACGGTGTCGAACAGCTGACCACCGCTGATCACACGGTCTTTCCGGATCGCATCGAAGCAGCCACGCTCGCCATCGCCGCCACAGCCACTCGCGGCCGCATCCGCATCCTCAACGCGCCCATCACACAACTGCTCAATTTCCTCCAATGGCTTAGCCGCGTCGGTGCCCGCATCTGCTACTCTACTGATGGACTCCTCGTCGAGGGCACAGCCACACTCCTTCCCCAAAGCCTCACTGCCGAACCCTTCCCCGGAATCCCTACCGATCTCCAGGCGCAGATGACAGCCCTGCTCGCCATCGCTCAGGGAACCAGCACGGTTACCGACCGCGTGTTTCCGGAACGCTTTCAGCACATTCACGAACTCAATCGCCTCGGTGCATCCATCGTGGCTGAAAACGGAACGGCAATTGTCCGCGGGGTTCCCCAACTGCACGGAGGCACCGTCCGCGCCACCGACCTCCGCGCCAGCGCAGCCCTGGTCATCGCTGCCCTCGCTGCCCACGGCACCACCGCAATCCTCGAAATTCAGCATCTCGATCGCGGCTATGAACAGCTGGAAACGAAACTGCAGCTTCTGGGAGCCAATATCCAGCGTCTGCAGACGTCGCCGCTGCCGCGAACCACAGCCACACCGGTCGATTGACATTGGCCGCACGCTACAGGGCGTTTTTTGTGGCGAGATCGGGACTACACGTGAACTTCAGTCGCTCACCGCACTGGCCAAATGCCGCAATTTTTCAATCCGACCGGCGATTTCCGCGTTTTGTCGGGCTTTAGGGCAATCTCATTCTCGGGCAGCCGGTGCAATCATTTTTCCTGACACAGCGCTAATTTCAGAGCTCACCAGCAACCTCGCACTTCCTCAAGGGCCCCAAAGGCAGGGCAATTTGGAAGCAAAATCGAAGGCAACACCTTTCCTTTCCCACCAGTGAGACAGCAGCACTCAGCACCCAGAACCACCCATCCTCTCCAATCTCACTCCCTGGTCTGCTCCATCACACCACCGCCGTCGCATTGAATGCAGAACACCTGAACCCTACAATCCGCCAGTTCGGCAACACGTCCTAACCATATCGCTTGGGGATTCGAATGCAGGATCAGTCTGTAGCTGGGGCATCTTCCGGCATTTCTCCGGAAGAACTGGATGAATGGTTTGAGTCACTGGAAGACATTCTGCACCGTCACGGCCCTGAAAAACTCCGTCAGTTGCTGGTTCAGCTTCAGGAGCGCGCCTACGCTCGCGGCGTGATGCTGCCGTTCACCGCCAACACCCCGTACATCAACACCATTCATCATTCAGAGCAGGTTCGTTACCCAGGGGATCGGGAACTGGAACGGCGGATCAAAAGCATCGTCCGCTGGAATGCCATGATGATGGTGGTCCGGGGCAATACGTATTACGACGGCGTTGGTGGTCACATTTCCACGTTCGCCTCGTCTGCCACCCTTTACGAAGTGGCTCAGAATCACTTCTTCCACGCCCGCACCTCAAATCACACGGGCGATATGGTCTACTTCCAGGGCCATGCGTCACCCGGTATGTATTCCCGCGCCTTCCTCGAAGGCCGCCTCACTGAATCACATCTGGACAATTTCCGTCGCGAACTGCCCGCCGGTGGTGGCTTGTCCAGCTACCCCCATCCATGGCTCATGCCGGACTTCTGGCAGTTTCCCACGGTTTCCATGGGTCTGGGGCCGATCTGTTCCATCTATCACGCGCGGTTTCTGCGTTACATGGAACATCGCGGATTGCTGGACACATCGCGTTCCCGAGTTTGGGCGTTTCTTGGCGACGGCGAATGTGACGAACCCGAATCGCTGGGTGCGCTCACGCTCGCTTCCCGCGAGAACCTTGACAACCTCACCTGGGTCATCAACTGCAACCTGCAGCGGCTCGACGGCCCCGTGCGCGGCAACGGCAAGATCATCCAGGAACTGGAAGCCGCCTTCCGCGGCGCCGGCTGGAATGTCATCAAGGTCATCTGGGGCGGCGACTGGGACGCCCTGCTGGACCGCGACGAAAACGGCAAACTGGTCAAGCGGATGGGCGAAGTGGTCGACGGCCAGTACCAGAAGTACACGGTTTCCGACGGTGAATACATCCGCCGTCACTTCTTTGGCGTCGACCCGGAACTTCTGCAGCTGGTCGAACACCTCAGCGACGAAACGCTCGAAACCATCCGACGTGGTGGCCATGATCCCGGCAAGGTTTTCGCCGCATATCACTCCGCCGTGAACCACAAGGGAGCCCCCACGGTCATCCTTGCGAAAACCGTGAAAGGCTACGGTCTGGGCGAAGCCGGCGAAGGCCGCAATGTCGCCCACAACCAGAAAAAGGTTCCGCTGGCAGGGATCAGGGACTTCCGTACTCGCTTTAATCTCCCGATCAGCGACAGCGAAATCGAAAGCCTGCCCTTCTACAAACCGGATCCAGACAGTCCCGAAGTCAAATACCTGCAGCAGCGTCGCGCTGCTCTGGGTGGCTACATTCCTCAGCGACACATCTGCCCGGAACGGCTTGAAGTTCCATCTCTGCAGGACAAAGTCTTCAAAGCCAAACCGCTGCTGCCTGGCAGCGAAGGTGCGGAAGGTTCCACCACGTTTGCTCTGGGTGCCATCATCCGCGGACTGGTCGCCAATAAGTCATTCGGGCCGCGCGTGGTCCCCATCATCCCCGATGAAGCACGTACGTTCGGCATGGAAGGCCTGTTCGCTCAGGTTGGCATCTACAGCAGCAAAGGGCAGCTTTACGAACCCGTCGACTCCAGCAGCGCGATGTTCTACAAGGAAGCCCGCAACGGTCAGCTGCTTGAAGAAGGCATCAACGAAGCCGGAGCGATGGGTTCCTTCATCGCCGCCGGGTCCGCCCATGCCAACCTCGGCATGAATATGATTCCCTTCTACATCTACTACTCCATGTTCGGCTTCCAGCGCGTCGGAGACCTCATCTGGTGCGCCGCTGACACCCGCGTCAAGGGCTTCCTCTGCGGCGGCACTTCCGGGCGCACAACGCTCAACGGCGAAGGTCTGCAGCACGAAGACGGGCACAGCCAGTTGATGGCCACCACCGTCCCCACCCTTCGCTCCTACGATCCCACCTGGGGCTATGAACTCGCTGTCATCGTCCAGGAAGGGCTCCGCCGGATGTACGCGGAAGGCGAAGAAATCTTCTACTACCTCTCCGTCTACAACGAAGCCTACGCTCACCCCCCAATGCCCCAGCAGGAAGGCCTCACAGAAGGCATCCTCAAAGGCATGTACCGGTTCCAGTCCACCGAAAGTGGCCCGGGGCAGACCCACCGCCCGCAACTCTTCGGCAGCGGCACCATTCTCCGCGAAGCCCTCCGCGCCCAGGCAATCCTGAAGGAACAGTTCGGCATCGGCAGCGATGTCTGGAGTGTCACCAGCTACAGCGAACTCCGCCGCGAGGCCATGGAATGCCAGCACTGGAATGACCTGCACCCCGATCAGCCGCCCCGCCGGTCCTACCTCGAAAACACGCTCAGCGGCATCACCGGCCCGTTCATCTCCACCAGCGATAACGTGCGACTCGTCGCCGATCAGATTCGTGAATGGGTTCCCGGCGAATACATCGTCCTCGGCACCGATGGCTTCGGCCGCAGCGAAACTCGCCCGGAACTCCGCAGACACTTCCAGATTGACGGCGAATGCACCGCCTTCGCCACCCTCCGCGGACTGGCTCGTGTCGGTGGTTTCGATCCCGCCAAACTCCCCGATGCCCTCAAGGCACTCGGCATCGACCCAGAAAAGATCAATCCCGTCAACGCCTGACATCGCCCTCCGCACGCCGCCGGTCCACCCGGCGGCGTGCCGCACAAAACGCTCCCTCCCTTCAGCAAGCTCGCCCGACTATGCCTATCGAATTCAAGCTGCCCGAAGTTTCCGAAGGTGTCAAAGCCGTTGATGTGGCTCAGGTCCACGTTAAAGAGGGCGACGTCATTCAGGCGGGTGCTGTCGTCTGTGAAGTCGAAACAGACAAAGCCGCTACCGATATCACCTGCCCCCACGCCGGACGCGTCACCAAAGTACTCATGCAGCCCGGGCAGACCATCGCCATCGGGGCTCCCATTCTGCTTCTTGAAGCAGACACCCCCGCCTCAACCCCCGCCCCGACGGCTCCCGCACCTGCACCGGTCGCATCCGCCGTTACGCCACAGCCAACGGCCGCCCCAGCAACCTCCGCAACCGCTCCGGCTGCCGCCTCCACCGTTGAATTCCGACTCCCGGAAGTCTCCGAAGGCATCACCAAAGTCGATGTCGCCCTCGTCAGCGTCAAAGTTGGGGACTTAATCGCCGCCGACACTGTCGTCTGCGAAGTCGAAACGGACAAGGCCGCTACTGATATCCGCTGCCCATACGCAGGTACGGTCACAGCCGTCCATGTTCAGGCCGGTCAAACCGTCGCGGTTGGGGCACCCCTGCTGACCATCAGCACCCAGGCAGCTGCCGCGCCGCCGCAGGCGATCGCAGCCCCGCCCCAGCCCACAACCTCAGCCGCCGCCGCACCGGCGACTCCGCCCGCCCCCGCCAAACCAACTCCGGCCGCTCCCACTGGAACCCCCGCTCCATCCGCCCAGGCGGCCGCGAAGGTTGCACGCCCCGACGGCCCACCAGCACCCGCGGGCCCCGCCACCCGTCGACTGGCCCGCAAACTTGGCGTCAATCTGAAGCTCGTTAAAGGCACCGCTTCCGGCGGACGCATCACCATCGAAGACGTGGAAGCCTACGTCCGCGACCGCATGGCACAACCGGCGGCCGTCCCCGCCGCTGCTCCCGCAACCCCGGGCTTCGGCATCGTCCAGGCCGCTCCCCTTCCGGACTTCAGCCGCTTTGGGCCGATCGAACGTCAGCCCATGAACAAGATCTTCCGCACGGCCGCAGCCAATCTGCATGCCGCATGGGTCACAATTCCCCACGTGACTCAACACGATCTGGCCGACATCACCGAACTGGAAGCCGCTCGCCGCAAGTACGTCAAAGCCAACCCCAACTCACCCAAAATCACCATGACGGCCATCATCATCAAAGCCGTCGTCGGTGCCCTCAAAGCCTTCCCCAATTTCAACTCCAGTGTTGACCTGCAGTCCGGTGAACTCATCGTCAAACAGTACTATCACATCGGCGTCGCCGTCGACACGCCCAACGGCCTCGTGGTCCCCGTGATCCGCAACTGTGATCAGAAGAATATCCTGCAGGTCGCTTCTGAACTCTCTGAGGTCGCCGGCAAGGCCCGCGACAAAAAGCTGAAAACTGAAGACATGCAGGGCGGCACCTTCACCATCACCAACCTTGGTGGCATCGGCGGCACAGCCTTCACTCCAATTGTCAACTACCCTGAAGTTGCCATCCTTGGCATGTCCCGAACCATCAACCAGCTGGTCATGGAAAATGGCCAGATCAGCGAACGCATGATGCTGCCCCTGTCGCTGTCCTACGACCACCGCGCCATCAACGGTGCGGACGCTGCACGATTCATCGTGAAGCTCTCCGGAAGCCTCACCAACTTCCTCGAACTCTTCTGATTCCCCACGTCTGACCGCTGCGGAAATCTCCAATGGAAGTCCTTCGTGCCTTCCAGCAGCTCTGGAACAGCTCCGACTCACCCCCGGATGCCATTCAGTTCATCGCCCAATTTCCGCAGCTCGAACCCCGCGACATTCTGGAAATCCTGCTTGCCGATCAGCAGCTGCGCATGGCGGCCCGTCTGCCCGATCGGCTGCAGGACTATCTGACGGCCTTTCCGTTCATCGCCACGGACCCGAGCGCACGGCAACAGCTGCACAGCAATCGTCCAGCCTCCGACGCAACCGTTGTGGGCAGCGTCCTCGCCGCACCGACCGGCCAGGCAGCTTCCGTCAGTGAAGCTACCCAGATCGTGCAGTTCTCCGAGCAACTCCCGGCAGCTGACACAGACTCGGCGGTGGCCGACACTATCTGCCAAACACTGCCGGGCCCGGTCGCCGAGTTGCCAGCAGACGCCCGGGCCATCACGGCAGCACCTGCCGACGCCACTCAGGCTGTGCGGCACTCCGAACAGCCCGGCACAGATTCTCAGGATGCTCTCGCAACCCAGCTGCAGCAGTTCAGCGGTGAAGCATCGCCGGTGGTCCCCGCTCCTGAGCCGGAGTACCTGCAGGGACGTTATCGGCTGGATCGGCTCCTCGGCGAAGGCGCTTTTGGTCGCGTCTACCTTGCCTGGGACGTGCAGCTGCAGCGTCAGGTGGCTGTGAAGCTGCCGAACCGAGCCCGCTTCCGCTCGAATGCCGAAGTTGACATTTTCCTCACCGAAGCCCGCATGGCGGCCGCACTGTCGCACCCGGGCATCGTGGCCGTCTATGACGTCGGCACAGCCCCCGGCGGCGCCATCTACGTCGTCTCGCAATTCATCAACGGCACAACACTGGAGGGCCTGCTTCGCGCAGGCCGTGTCTCCGAGCAGGAAACGGCGAGATTGCTGTCGAAGGTGGCTCGCGCCCTGCATGCGGCCCATCAGCAGCAGATCGTGCACCGTGACATTAAGCCAGCCAACATTCTGATTGACGGCGCCACCGGAGCACCCTTTGTCGCCGACTTTGGACTTGCCATCCGCGCAGATCAGCAGCTGCAGAAGGGGAACGTCGCCGGAACACCGGCCTATATGAGTCCTGAGCAGGCTCTGGGCGAAGCACATCGTCTCGATGGCCGCAGCGACATCTTTTCGCTCGGGGTGATCCTCTACGAAATGCTCACTGACACCCGCCCGTTCCGCGGTGGCTCCGTCCGCGAAACGCTCAGCCAGGTCATCTCCGCCTCCCCTCGGCCACCGCGGGATTTCAGCAGCCGCATCCCCGGTGAACTCGAACGCATCTGCCTGAAGTCACTCGCCCGCCGCGCTGCCGATCGCTACCAGACGGCCGAATCGTTCGCTGCCGACCTCGAAGACTGGCTGGAAGAATCCATTCGTGGCCGACGCACCGTTGCCGGTCCGGCCGACGCTGACGGACTCCCGATTACACCCCGAGGTTTGCGATCGTTTGTCGAAGAGGACGCCGGTTTCTTCCTGCAGCTGCTGCCGGGCCCCCGCAATCGCGCTGGTGTGCCGGAGAGTATCGCTTTCTGGAAGCAGAAGCTGGAAGAGCGCGATCCGCAGCGGACATTTTCCGCGGGCGTGCTGTATGGTCCCAGCGGCTGCGGCAAATCTTCGCTTGTCCGAGCCGGCCTGCTGCCTTCTCTGGCCGGGGGTGTTCACACGGTGTTTCTCGAAGCATCTGCCGAGGACACCGAAACCAGGCTGCTCACAGCCCTGCGACCGCTCGTCACAGGACTCGCCCCCGACGCAGATGCCGCAGAGGCCTGCAGCCTGATCCGGCAGCGAGGCCGCGGTAAGGTGGTGCTTGTGCTGGATCAGCTGGAACAATGGCTCAGCCGCAATCCACCGGCCCCCGAGTCGGTACTGGTTCGAGTGCTGCGTCAGAGTGACGGTGGGCACCTGCAGGCCCTGCTGCTCGTTCGCGATGACTTTTCCGTCGCCACAGCCCGGCTGATGAATGCCATCGAAGTCCCCATGCTGGAAGGATTCAACACGGCACTCGTCGATTTATTCGACTGCGACCACGCCCGACGCGTCCTTGCCCGCTTTGGCCAGGCATGGGGCCGACTTCCGGCCGTTGCAGCGGACTTCAGCGAAGAGCAGCAGACATTCCTCAATCAGGCCGTTGCAGGACTGGCTGTTGACGGGCGCGTCATCGCCGTCAGGCTGACACTCTTCGCCGAAATGCTCCGCAGCCGCGACTGGATCCCGCAGACGCTCGTGGAAGTCGGCGGTCTTGAGGGGCTGGGTGTGGCGTTTCTGGAAGATGCTTTTCATTCCCCCCAGGCCAGCCCCGCACATCGCCTGCATGCTCCCGCAGCCCGAGAAATTCTGCGGCTCCTGCTTCCGCCCGCAGGCCTTGGCATCAAAGGCCGCAGCCGGTCTCGCGAGGAACTCATGGCTGTCGCCGGCTATGAACAGCGGCCAGCCGACTTTCAGGCTGTGCTGCGGATCCTCGATGCGGAACTCAGGCTGATCACGCCAGTCGAATCTTCCAGTGACTCCGCCGCCGGTCTTCCCGATGCGGTGCCCCGGGAGTCGTGGCAGCTGGCACATGATTACCTCGTCGACGCCCTTCGCGAATGGCTGGCACGCAAGCAGCGGGAAACCCGCCGCGGCCGCGCCGAACTGCTGCTTGCCGAACTTGCGGTGCTCTGGAGCCATCGCTGTGAATCCCGACACCTGCCGCCGCTCACAGACTGGATTCGTCTGCTGCTGTTAACCCGACCAGGTCGCTGGACACCCGTGGAGCGCCGCATGCTCCGGGCTGCCAGTCGGCGGCATCTCACCCGCACCGGCATCGTGCTCACCACGGTGCTCTCCGCTGCCGCCTGGCTGCAGTTCGCCCGCAATCGACAGCTGGATCTGGAAATGAACCAGCAGGTCGCCGGGCTCGCGGATGTTCGTGGAACCGCAATCCCGCTGGCCGTTGAGCAACTGACCCGCCGCGGTTATCCGTCGGCTGTGATGCAGCAAAAACTGGGACAGCAGTTTGAGCGGGAAACAAGTGATGAACGCCGACTCGCCATCGCCGCAGCGCTGGCTCGCTTTAAAGAGACCCGCACCACGTGGCTCGTGCAGCAGGTCGAAAACCCTGTCCTGCCGTCTTCCAAAGAACTTGCTGAAATCCTTGCCACCAGCCGGACCGACGCCATTATAGCCATCGAAACCGAACTGGCTCAATGCACTGCACCCGAACGTCTGGTTCGCAGGTGCCGGCTGGCCCTGCTGGCACTCCAGCTGAATCACCCTGAACCCGCCACACAACTGGCCAGCATCACAGCGGCCACCGGTGTCGCCGAACGCGCAGAGTTCATTGAACAGGCTTCGATCTGGGGTGGCTTCCGCGGCGAAGATGCAACAGTGGTCGCCACTGCCGGCAGCCCCCAGCTGTCCTCCGCCATCTGCCTCGCACTGGGAAGCATCGCACCCACACAGCTTCCGGAAACAGCCGTGCGAATCTGGCTGGACCAGGCTCGGGAATGGTTCCAGCAGCCCGACGCCACCCTCCACATTGCCGCCGAACGCCTGCTGCAGCGCTGGGCGCCCGGGCAGATCCTCGCCTCCGGAAAAGGCGACAGCAATGCGGCATGGACCATGACGTCGTCCGGTCACCTGCTTCTGCTGGTGCCCCCCGGCAGCTTTCGCAGAGGAATTCGTGACAGTGATACTGGAGTCGCCGAGGATGTCGTCATTCGTCAGCCGTTCCGACTGGCTGCCAGCGAGGTCACGCTCGCTCAATTCCTTGAATTCATCATCGACCCGGCAACACCGGAGGACCAGAAACCAGCCGGCTGGAGCCGTGACGATCAGCTGGCACCGGACGTGACCAGCAATCCCGTCCAGAAAGTTTCGTGGACCGATGCCGTGCTCTACTGCAACTGGCTCAGCCGCCGTGCTCAGCTGCAGCCCTGCTACGTTTCCACAGACACAGGGCTCTGGAAACTGGACCCTGTGGCAGACGGTTACCGCCTTCCGGATGAAGCGGAGTGGGAATGGGCTGTTCGCTGTGGACAGGGAAACGAAGAAATTCCGCTGGTCCCACCGCAACTGCTGGATCGGTATGCTCGCTTCTCCAGCACCGCTCCCGGCCCCAGTGGAACACTGCTGCCTGCTGCCAATGGCTTCTATGATCTGCTGGGCAACGTCGCCGAATGGTGTCAGGACAGCAACCCTGCAGACGAAACGCAGCGAGCAGTCCGCGGTGGCAGCTATCTCACCGGCCCCGGAGATCTGCTGACCCGCGACAGCCGCTTCGTGGTCGCAGATGATCGCAGCGATCTGTACGGCTTTCGAATCGCGCAGTCAGTCCCCGAAAATGGCGGTCGCTGACATCACAATTAGCACCACGCCATCAGCGGAAGGGCGGAGGCCCAATGACGTTGATTTTCTGGCAGGCGGCATCGCCGGGAGGGCGAAGCTCCTGCTGAGCCGCATCCCTGCCGCGAGCGCTGCACCAATCCCTGCTGCTCCGTAAAAACGCCGACAATCGCTCACATCGCGGACCAGCGTTCGGTGGCACAGCAGGAGCCTCGCCCGGGGATCACGAAACGGCACCAAAACCGGAGCTTGTGGATGTTTTGAAGTTGGGGGCGAAACCAAATACTTGTTTGGATTGCGCAGGGAAATGCTGCGTTTCCGTTTCGCAGAGCGAAACGCGACGATCCGCGGGACTCATTCCACCGGATTGAGAATGCGGAAAATATCTGGTAATATTTCCCCTGCGCTCCGGGGCATTTTGCAGACAACAGGTAAGCCAGCATGCTCCGCAAAGACAACCACCGACTCTTCCAACTGCCGGAATTCGATCAGATTCTCCGGAAACGACACCATTTTGACTCTCTGCCGGCCACCCATGTATGAGCCAGGATTCGACCAAAATCGCGCCGGGACGCATCGCACGCGTTCGCCAGAGAACTTATCTCGTCGAAAATGTAATCCCCCCGCGCCGAGTGGCAGACAGCACCCTGGTTCAGCTCTCGTGCGTCGATGACGACAATCAGGGGCAACCGCTGGAAGTCCTTTGGGAGAAGGAACTCGATCCCACAATTCTGACCGGTGAAGCATGGGAAGAGGTGGCCTCCAGGGGTTTTGACGATTCACGACTCTTTGCGGCCTACCTCAACACGCTGAAATGGAACTGCGTCACTTCAACGGATCCCAAACTGTTTCAGTCACCATTCCGAGCCGGCATTCGGCTGGACGCATATCAGCTGGAACCGCTTCGCAAGGCGCTGCGGCTGCCACGTGTCAATTTGTTCATTGCCGACGACGTCGGGCTTGGAAAAACGATCGAAGCGGGGCTCATCGCCCGTGAGCTGCTCCTGCGAAAGAAGGTGAAGGAGATCGTCGTTTCCTGCCCACCATCGATGCTGTTGCAGTGGAAGGAAGAGTTGGAGGCCCGGTTTGGGCTGACGTTTGAGATTCTCGACAAGGATTACATGAAGGATGTCCGCCGTGAGCGAGGCTTCGGGGTCAACCCGTGGAGCACGCACACGCGGTTTCTGATTTCGCATCGCCTGCTGATTGATGAAGCATACGCGGGCCCCCTTCGCGATTTCCTCGGAACCTTCCGCAGCGGATCGCTGCTGATTCTCGATGAAGCCCATCATGCAGCTCCATCCAGCGGACAGAAGTACGCAATTGATTCGCAGATCACGCGTGCCGTCCGGGATTTAGCGCCCCGTTTCGAGCATCGCCTGTTTCTCTCAGCCACGCCCCATAACGGTCACTCGAACAGCTTCTCAGCCCTGCTGGAGATCCTCGACCCGCAGCGATTCTGCCGTGGTGTTTCTGTCACCCCGAAACATCGTGATGAGGTTATTGTCCGGCGAATCAAGGAGGACATTCGCGAAATCCAGGGAGGGTTCCCAAAGCGGAATGTCGTCCAGGTCAGCATCACCGGTCTGCCGCCCGACGCCGCTGAACTGAAGCTCTCGCGGCTGCTGGATGAATACCGGCAGACCCGTGAGGAACGCCTCAGGAACGAGTCCAGACGCAAACAGGCCGCCTCCGGGCTGCTCATCACCGGCCTGCAACAGCGGTTGCTCTCGTCCATCGAAGCGTTTGCCCGCACGCTGAAAGTGCATCGGAACACCGTCAAACGGCAATGGGAGAAGTTGCAGGGGGCCGCTCAGGCGGACGAGGATTCGACTCCAGCACTCGATCTGCTGACCGGCAGCATCGATTACGACGATGAACGAGCCACGCTGGCGGAAGAGCAACTCCGAGCGGAAGAAGACGACCAGTTCGAAGCTGCGTCTGCGGCCTCGCTGGGGGCGCTCG